>CAIYYA010000241.1 GCA_903930255.1 uncultured beta proteobacterium | reverse complement strand
CATCCCCAGTGATTTGCCGAGGGTACTGTCCAACAAAAAAGCCGGTGGGCTGAGCAGCGCAATCGGCAGTTTTTCTATTGCCTGAGTTGCAAGCCACAGCAACAAATTGGAGCGACCAGCCTCGCTGATTTCTTCTGTGAGCCACACCACAATACCTGCATAGCGCCCTGCCAATAGATGGTCTGGCAAATGAAGAGGGTCAACGTACTCTGGCACATAGCCCAGGTAATTGAGAGGCATCGCTGCAAACCGAACCGGTTCACTCAAACGAAGTGCATATTCATCTTTCATAACGCTATGCACCACCATTACTTTGCGTGGCATCACCTCAATCGCCCCAACCCCCAAAGTACCCAGATCAGGCGTTGCCACCCACGGGGTAAAGCCCAAATCCATGATGCGCTTGGCGGTTTTTCTGGCCAGTTCACGCTCTGACGACGGCACGTAATCAATCACCACCACGGGCAAACGGTACTCGTCTTTGGCACGGCGCAATTGCCCCAGCAACCACTCCCGATCTTCGGGTGAAACCACCTTGTACTTTGCCTTGCCCGCATCAAAGCCCTGAAACAGGGACTCCGCCACAACCGAGTCAATGTGCTGATGGGTACGCCCCAATATTTCAAATCCCCGGTTGAAAATAAACCTGGCTTGCGGGAACCGCTGCTTGACAGCGTTGATCACGGCCACCATGCCAGCCTCTTGAGCAGCCCGTTTTTGCGCTGTTTTGGCAAACAGGTGATACGAGTCGAGCGTGTCGAGAAAAAATGTGCGGTAGCCACTGCTCCAAAGTGGTGCAATGATGCTATCGGTAAAAAATTTCGGCCACTCGGGCTGTGACTGATCAATCAGCCGACTGCCCCAGTCCTTGTTTTCGCCCACGAACCAGGATTTAGGAATTTGTGCCGCGTAAGGACGCGAAGGCTGCACCTCCCCCAGTGCCACATAAGCAACCAATTTTGTATGCGCAAGCTTGGGCAACTTGGGGTCTGGAACATGCCCCGGATCAACCACCACCGAATCAAAGGCTTGCAACTCTGACCACGGCGGTTTGGCGCCATAGAAAAATGCAATGTTTTGGCCGGCATCACCAGAGGCGGCCATTGCTCTAGGGCCGATAAAACCTGCTAATACAGTCAACAGCAGAGTCAGTAGATTTTTTAAAGGGTTCACTTTATGAATAAACACTAAAACAGATTTGATAAACATCGTCAACAGAGGCAAGCCCATGTTCAGTCTGATGCATAACCGTTGGGGTTGCTGCTTTGCCAGCGCCAGGCATCCAAACACATGGCGGCCAGATCCCGTGTGGCGCGCCAGTCCAGCAGGGTCTGCGCCTGCGCCGGGTCGGCAAAACACGAAGCAATATCACCGGCGCGTCGAGGCGCAAGCTGATAGGGTACCGGTTTGCCGCTGGCTTTCTCAAAGGCTTGAACCATGTCAAGCACGCTGTAGCCAACGCCTGTACCCAGGTTGATGGCGCGACACTCGGGCTGCTTTTGTAGGCGTTCCAAAGCTTT
>CAIYYA010000240.1 GCA_903930255.1 uncultured beta proteobacterium | reverse complement strand
GCTGCGGTTTTGCTGGCGCTGCTTTTGGTGCCGTTGCGGGCCGCAATCAAGGTGGCTGCCAGGTCCATCAGGGGTTGGCTGGCTGAGACCAGCCCGGCGATCGATATATGCAGGTCGCGCGGCGGCAGGCATAAAGCGCTGCCGCCAAACCCCAAGGTCAAGGCGTGCAACTCTGCTTCTTCCAGGGCGGCCAGTTCTGGGTAATTTTTGACCGGCAAAGCAATTGCGCTGTGATCCATCAAGCTGAACAACAGCGATTTCATCTGCGGCAGATACTGCAGTGCGGTGGCGCGAACACCTTGAGCGGCGCGTTTGCTGCCACGCGCTGTGGCTTGTGCCAGCGCCTCTGGTGTGACAGGTTCATCAAAACGGACTTGGGCATGGACAGTGTTCATAAATTGATCTCCACAGGGCTGCTGGCCCCTTTCAATTGCAAAATGGTTTGATAGTGGTGTGCATCAAAAACCGCAGTTTGGATCAGTCGCGCAGCAGGCCGCTTGTCTTGTCCAGGCACAACTTCTTGCGCCTGGTCATCCCACATCTGGTTATGCAATCAACTAAGACGATGCTGGTTGTTGTCATGGAGCCCCCCTGTGATATGAGCCAGCCGTCAGGCGTAAGGGCGAGTGTGGCGCGCCGAGCGTACTCCCCAAAATTTGCTTTGACAGGCTTGTTTAAATAGTTGCTAAAAAGCCCTCTAAAGCACGTCCATAAAGCATCAATAGCTATTAATTTTGGAGCAAATGACAAACCGATCGGTATGCCAGCGGACAAGGCGCCTTAGCCGCCCAGCGGCTGGTGCACCGGCCAGCTAGAGTGTGTTTTTATGCAGATGCTGTGGTGCGTTTCCCAAGCCACTCACGTAGGGCATCATTCATGCGTGCCTGCCAGCCCGGCCCCGTGGCTTTGAAGGCTTCAAGCACATCAGGGCTGTACCGCACGGTGACCGCCTGCTTGGTGGCGTCTTTGCGCGTGCCTATCGGACGGCCACGGGCTTTGTATCCGGCGATCATCTCCGGCGTGTGCACAGCCGCGAATTCGCCGCGCTTGGCCTGGCGGATTGACTCCGCCACATCGTTGGCAAACGCCAGCATTTCGGCATCCATTTTTACATCAGGCATCAAAAGCCTCCTTCCACATTTTCAAAACAGCAACAGGCATGTTGTCAAACTTGGCCTTGGCATAAGTGGCCACCAAAACCACTTCACCACGAGCAAGACGGTTGTAATAAATCACCCGTGCGCCACCACGTTTGCCCATGCCAGCACGCGATCAACGCACCTTGCGCAAGTCACCCGTGCCGGGTATCACATCACCGGCCAACGGGTTGCTACTGATGAAGGTGATGAATTCATCGAGCTCTGCCTGCCCCATCACGTCAACCTTCATGCGTTGGAATATTGGGGTTTCAATGATCGTGTACATGAATTAATTATAACTCCAAATAAATCAACTTAACAGATCAGTGATGAAACCGTCAGTGGCCGCAACGCTCCATCCGGCTAACAAAATAGCATCGTTAGCCGCGATCGCCATTTCGCAGCCCGTGGGCAGGCTGCTGATCAGGCTTGAGTAGTTTGAAACGCGCAAGTCAATGAAGACGATGCTTGCTTTTGTCATGGGGCTCCTCTGTGACATGAGTCAGGCGTAATGGCGAGTGGGGCTGTGGTGGTGTTTGAGTGTGCCAGCAGCTATTCCAATGATTTTTTGTGAGCTGACACCGCGGGTTTTTGCAACCTCTGCGTGGCGCATGGCAACCGGGGCAGGGGGCGAATTTGGCTGACTTGGGTCAATAAAACCGGATTTGGCGTTTGAATTGTCGAGTTACGCTTTGACGAGCTAACCCACCCGACAGGGTGGCTGGATGACGAGCGCGCCGTCAAACCCGCTATAGCAGATCCAGAAAGCATCAGTAGCTATTAATTTTGGTAGCAAATTACAAACCGATCGGTATGCCAGCGGCCAAGGTGCCTTAGCCACCCAGCGGCTGGTGCGCCGGCCACATAGGGCTGTTCGACTCCCCTTTCGCCCTGCAGGGGGAAAGGGGTTGGGGGATAGTGGGTGCCACAGTGACTCAAAACAAAAACGACACATTTACCAAGCACAGCGCTAATGCAAAGCCAGTCAGTTGTGACTTTCAAGGACTTTGAATACAAAGCGAATGAGCACAGCCGCGCCGAAATCGGTGTCTGCTTGCCGGCCCTGGTTATCATGCAAGCAGCGCAACACACGCTCGTTGTGCGCCAAACAATCCCAACACCGCCATGCTCCTGCTTGACCCCAAGAACGACTACATTTTTAAACGGCTGTTTGCCACAGCGCCGCACCTGCTCACCGCGCTGATCAACGCCGTGCGCAGCGACCAGGAGCCGCTTGAAGTGGTTGAGGTGCTCAATCCGCGCATTGACCCCGAAGAGCTCAGTGGCAAATTCATCGTGCTTGATATTTTGGCCAAAGATCAGCAGGGGCGCCTGATCAATATCGAAATGCAGGTTAAGCGCTTTGATTTATGGAACGCGCACAGCGCCTATTACCTGGCCAGCACCTTGACCAAACAACTCAGCAGTGGCCAGAGCTACCTGAGCCTGAAGCCGGTGATAGGCATCCATCTGCTCAATTTTGATTTATTCACCCAACCAGAGCAACTGAACCAGGCGCATTGGTGCTTTGAAATGCGCGACCGCTGGCAGCCCAGCACCAAGTTGGGTGCAGAACTAGAATTGAACATCATCGAACTCGGCAAGGCCGACCGACTGCACTGCGCAGCCGCCCAAAGCCTTGCAGCCTGGGTCACATTTTTTGAACATTGGAGCGAGGAGTCCGCCATGAGTCAGTTGTCCTACCCGCCCGTGCAGCAAGCGCTGAGCCTGCTCAAAACTTTAAGTGCCGATGCAGAAACCCAGCACCGCGCCCAAGTGCGAGAACGAGCCCTGCGCGATGAACTTACAGAGATTGCGCTGGCCAATCAACGAGGTCGAGAACAAGGCAAGTTGGAAGGTTTGCAAGATGCCTTGGACAAAATGATAGCGAGTGGTATCAGCAAAACGCAGGCGCGTTCGATTTTGGGCTTGTAAATTCACCCGATCTACAGGGTGGCTGGAAGGCAACCGCGCCGCCAAACCCGCAAAATATTGGAGCAATTGACAAGCCGACCAGAATGCCATCGGCCAAGGTGCCTTACACCCAGCGGCTGGTGCGCCGGCCACATAGGGCTGTTCGGCTCCCCTTTCGCCCTGCAGGGGGAAAGGGGTTGGGGGATAGTGGGTGCCAAAGTGAATCAAAACAAAAACGACACATTTATTGATCCGGCCCGATGATGTATCAAGTTCCGTTCGGGTTGAGCCTGTCGAAACCCTTCGACAAGCTCAGTGCGAGCGGTTCAAACTTCATCGGGCCGTAGCAATAGTAAGCGCAGCGCTAATGCAAAGCCAGCCGGTTGTGACTTTCAAGGACTTTGAGAACAGAGCGAAGTCACCTCATTTGGGATGGTGTGAAGCGCAGCGCTTGCCCGGGGACGGGCTTAGTGCTGTGGGGGCTGCGGTTCGGCAAAGACGCTTTCAAGGGTGGTGGAATGGCCCGGTCAAACCCCCAGCGTTGCCAAGCGAGGGCGGCCACCTTTGCGGCCATTGGCGCGCGCAGCTGCGGTTTTGCTGGCGCTGCTTTTGGTGCCGTTGCGGGCCGCAATCAAGGTGGCTGCCAGGTCCATCAGGGGTTGGCTGGCTGAGACCAGCCCGGCGATCGATATATGCAGGTCGCGCGGCGGCAGGCATAAAGCGCTG
>CAIYYA010000239.1 GCA_903930255.1 uncultured beta proteobacterium | reverse complement strand
TGAGTGGTCGGTTTTGTCACGTCCGCGGCTATAGTTCAGAGAGTCACCATCCAACTCACTGGCCAGCACGTCTTGTGCGATCTCCGCGAAGGCCTGGCGCTGGCCGGATACCATGTCCACTAGGATGACATTGGCGTACTCCAACCCCTTTGCCTCATGCACCGAGAACACCAGCGGGGTCTGGAACTGTTGCCGCACGGCGGGTTTGTCTTCATCGCGCAGCACCAGCACAGCGAACTGGGTCGAAGCCCGGGTTTTGCTGTTGAGCTCGCGACGCGTGCTGTCTTTGTCGGCCAGCAACTGCACGGATCCGGTTTGGTTGGCACAGGACTGCACCAGGAAATTGGTCTCCCGGTCGATTGATCCAAATCGCGCATGTTTGATCTTGAGCAGTCGGTTGGCAAGGTCCGTGACCGCTTGGGCGTTGCGAAAGTTGGCACGCAGTACCGAGATGGACTGCGCGCGCGCCAGCGCCTCGTCTTGCCAGAACAGCGTCTTGACCGCCGCCCAGGAGAAAAAATTGGGGTGTACGATCTGATTGGCATCGCCGCACAGCAAAAACTGCCCCGGTTTGGCCAGGGTTTTCAGGACCAGCGCGAGTTGCACTGTGGTCAGGTCTTGCACTTCGTCGACCACTACAAACTCGTAAACCGGGTGCGCTTTGGGCAACCAAGCGTGGGCGATTAGGTTCAGGTCAAAAAGCCCTGCGCCGTCCAGCCAGGCGCGGTATTTCTCAAACAGGTCAAACACTGCATTTCGCTGCTCTGTGGCCAGCAAGGACTGGCGCACGCCCAGGCCCAGATAGGCCTCGCGGGTCAATACCCCGTCCGCACGGCTGGAGATGACCCCCCGGAACTCTTCAAAGAGGGCGTGTGCATCCAGGCCACCCGTGCTCACTTTCGTCGCGCTGCGGTAGCGTTCAAACCAGCCACAGAATGCCGAAAAAGTGAGCTCGTGACCAGCCGGGACCTGCAGGGTCTCAATGAACTCGCGGTAGCTTAGGAATTCAGGCTCTTGACCATCAGGCTCAAAGCCATGGGCGTAGTACATCGCCTGTGCGTTTTGCGCTAGAAAGCTAGATTGGGTGACGTACAGCACACGACCGCGCGCAAGCCTGAATTTTTGCAGTGTGAGCGCGGTCTTGCCGGACCCCGCCGAGCCCACTAGCACCAGTGGTGCTGATGCCTCGTAAACGGCTTGTTGTGCGTCATCAAAGCTGAGCACCTTGTCCAGCACATGAAAATCCCCGCGTTGCGGATGCAAATAACGCAGCTGCGCGGCTTGCTCATGGATGTCCATTGGCACGGCCACAGATGTATCGTCCTGATCAATTTGATTCCAGTCCAGCGTGGCACCGCGCAAAAATCGTGAACGCTCGTAAGCGTGGTTCAGAATGACTTCGAGCGCCAGGCATACGGTCTCGTCGCCGTGGCGGGCAAATTGCACCAGCAAGCGGTTGCTCTGATCGAGTTTGAAGCGCCAGTACGGTGTCGGGTGGAGCTTTTTGAGGTTTGGGCTCTTAAAGTCGTCCCGCGCCAATGCTTGCTGCAGCTTGGCAAACTGGGTCCGTACCCGGTGAGTTTCGAGGTCGTGGTGTAACAGTAAACGCATTGGCTGAAATGGATATCAATGCAGCAAGTAAAGCGGCGGGGCTGAGAACTGAACGCCGAGTAAAGCGCAACAGTATGGCATGAGGCTGGCGCGTAGCACATCCACCGGCGCCTCGGTTTAACGGTTGGTAGTAGTCAATAATGCAAGTCAGCCGCTTGTGCCCGGGATTGAGCATGCGATAGCGTTAATCATGTCAATGATGACTTAAGATGTTTCCATCACAAGGGACGAAGCCACAAAAGCCATGCAAACTCCAGTTTTACGCCCGCGCGAGCGCGATGCCCTCATTCAGTCACTGCGGGCAGGTGTCACACCCCTGCTGGGTGCCCGGCACATTCAGGTCGGTCGCGATGCGGAAATTGCCGCGCTGGAAAAAAACCTGGACCACATTGCCGATGGCGGGTCCGCCTTTCGCCTGGTTGTTGGTGAATACGGTTCCGGCAAGACTTTCTTCATGAACCTGGTGCGTGGCGCTGCCATGGACCGCCAACTGGTGGTCGCCCACGCCGACCTCAACCCCAGCCGTCGATTGCACTCAAGTGGAGGTGAAGCCCGCAGCCTGTATGCCGAGTTGATGAAAAACCTGGCCACGCGCACCAAGCCCGAAGGCGGTGCGTTGCAAACCGTGGTCGAAAAATTCATCACCACCGCGCTGGCCGAAGCGCGCAAGGCTGGCAGCAGACCCGAAGACATCATCCACGAGCGGCTTGGCAATTTGAGTGAGCTGGTCATGGGCTACGACTTTGCCACGGTCATTGCCGCCTATTGGCGTGCCTATGAGAAAGACGACGACACCCTCAAAGACAATGCCATCCGCTGGTTGCGTGGTGAGTTCACCGCCAAGTCAGATGCCAGGCGCGCCCTGGGCGTGCGCGAAATCATTGGCGACGCTGCCTTTTACGACCAGCTCAAACTCATTGCCAAGTTTTGTCGTTTGGCGGGTTACAAGGGCTTGCTCATTTGCCTGGATGAACTGGTCAACCTGTACAAGCTGGCCAACACCCAGGCACGCAACGGCAACTACGAGCAAATTCTGCGCATTCTGAACGACCTGGAGCAAGGCACCGCTGAGGGGCTTGGCTTTGTGTTGGGCGGCACACCCGAGTTTTTGATGGACCCGCGGCGTGGGCTCTTCAGCTATCCGGCTTTGCAGTCGCGGCTGGCGTACAACCCTTTTGCGCGTGATGACCTTGTGGACATGTCTGGCCCGGTTTTAAGACTTGGCAATTTGGGGCGCGAGCAATTTGTTGCGTTGCTTCGCAAACTGGATGGTGCGTGGAACAGCGGCAAGCCAGACTCGGTGTCTTTCCCGGATGAGGCGTTTTCAGCCTTTATGCGCCATTGTGAGCAACGCATTGGCGAGGCCACGTTTCGCACACCGCGCACTACGATTACGGCATTTGTTGGGTTGCTGGCGGTGTTGGAGCAGAACCCGCAAGTGGATTGGCGAGAATTGTTGAAACAGACACATCTGATATTCGAAGACGCCCGCGGGGCAATGGCAACAAGCGAAGAGTTAACTTCACTGACACTTTGAATTTGAGTTGTTTGGTACCCGTCTCACCCTATTTTTTCCTTTAACTTTGAACTGAATATGGACTTGCGTAACCTAAATATTAGCCCAAAGGCACTTGAGATTGCATCAAAAAAATCGCGCTTCTGGGAACATCACCTATATGTGCAATTGCTGAGTGACGAGCTAAATGAAGCCCGATTAGCATTGCAAGATGAGACATTGACAAGAGAGAGGTTGACGTCAAGATATCTAGCTCTAATAGAAGAGAATTTAAATGACGCAATTTTAGAGATTCTTCACCTCGTAAAGAGCAAGCTAAATATTGTTCGCGACCTGGCAACTTCAATGAAAAAATACTTGCCACAAAATAGTGAAGAAGCCTTTGGTCCGCCGGGCATTGCAGGGGACCCAGGGAAAATAAAAATCTTATCGAAAAAGTATGCTAGTGATTATTTTGATGTGGGGTGTCGTTGGGTTGAAATGAAAGCAATGTTTGATGTCGTCGATCAATGCCTCTCGCAGGTAAAAGTAAATGATCCACGAAAGGCAATTATTGAAGAACTTGGCAATCAATGCCTAAATGTCATTGGCACTCAGAAAGCATTCATGTTACAAATGGATGGTTTGGGTCCCTTTATACTGAAAGCTGTAAACGCTAATATAGCAGGCAATTCCACTCTCCGGACTTACAAGCTTTCACAGGCGGAAATAGATTTAAATGAAACAAGAAGAGAGGTGATGTTGGATAATAAAAAATATCAAGAAACAACCAAATCCAATTTTTCAAGTGTTAAATCAAATAAGACTTCTAGGGATTTTGATTCAATTTTTGATGTTTACAAATGGCTTGCATCTCAAGATAAAGTTTTAAAAATTGATTTAAGGAGGAGTTTGCTAACCTTAAGTTTATTAATTGGTGCCGTTGTTGAAGATATAAACGAAAAAGCTCTTCAGATTTCGGGTGATCTGGCTTTAATTGAGTCGGGGGAGACGTTTGAAGTCAATAAGGCTGTCATGCAAATGATTCTTGATAGTGGAAAGGATTGTGGATCTTAATTCTTTAAAGGTTAAGAAAACTCTAGATGTATATAAAAAGAATTTAAAAAATGAATACTTCAATTGCGGTAAAAGTTGTAGATAACGGTTGGACGAATTTTCCTGGAGTTCAAGCACTTGGCCCCGTCTATTCCATCATTGTTACAAACAATGGAGTGGAGTCCATCCACCTAAAAATCCCGCTGACAAGGTATGCCAATACTGACAATCGAGTGGTAATTCAAAAAAATTGGGGCAAAGAGACAAACGGTGCCAAAGGCGTGTCCTTGCTTGAAGGTTCTTTTTGCCGGATGGATTTGGTATATGGGCCTGAGGGTCTGGCAAGTAAAGGAGATCGCTTACTCATAAATGTCGAACTGGGTAAGCAACTTGGCAGCATCTGCTTTACTTTTGAATGCACTGGCGGTGCAATCAATCAGAAACATTACAACTCACCGATGCAAACAAATTTTGTACTGATTGGTACTACTTTTACTGCACCGCCAGAGCCTGCAAGTGCTATTAAAAGCGCTCCTTCAATGACTAATGCGCTAAAGCGAATCGCGCTGCTGGAGGAGGGTTTGTCTGAAGTTTTGCGTAATTTGGATGCAATGAAACGAGATTTTTCCAAACTCGAAGCATGGAGTAAATCCGGTTCCGCTAAAACACTTTCGGAGGTCTTTGCGTGGCTAGCAATGCAGGATCGAGTCCGCACGGCGGACTTGCGCGCGCGCCTGCTGCCGCTAAATGTGCTGACAGGGGCTCTTGTAAATGAAATCAATGAACTGGCGATAGACATTACCGGAGAAGTAGCACTGGAAGAGGTAGGAAACGAAATCGTTGTGACAAGAACAACGCTTGGGCAAATTCTCGGCAGCCTGGACGTTAAGCAGTTTGAAAAGCGGGTCTCATCATAAATAATCATCCTGACTGATCTCGCCCTGCGCACTACTATATGCCAAGAAATATAAGCAAGGATTTTCAAAAACTTTTGAGGACTGCCACCTCTTTCATAGATAAGGGCTATTTTCAATCCCAAGTTATTGGCAAAAATTCTCGTATAAAAATGGTGTATCGAGAACGAGTATATTGTTATGAGTTGTATCACCAAATGAGAAATATTTGGGTACAAGATGGTGGAGCGATACTGCATGCTGAATATGACAAGATCGGGAGTCAATTCTTTGCGAATAAGAATGTAAAAGGTGTTAAGCCTGATTTTCTAATACACACTCCAGGAGAAATAGATAAAAATTTCATTGCAATGGAGGTAAAGGTCGTTACAGCGAGGTCTGATGAAATTAAATGTGATTTGGAAAAATTATCTAATTTACGTTACGATGCTAATTATCGAGTGACTATATTTCTAATTTTTGGAAAAAATGCCAAACAAAAGGCTGAAGACACGCTAATACTTCGGGGGCAATGGGGTATTGACTTGAATACCGAAATATGGGCACATGAAAATGCCAATGAAGAGGCGACCCGTTGCGATGAAGTTTAATTGGCTGGCTTTGCTTTTCATTGTTATCGGGTAAGTTTTTCAAGAAGGGGCTAAACATGAATCGTCTTGACCGCATCTCCATCGGCATCGCATAAGTATCATGCGTTTGACTTCCAAATTCGCGCCAGATTCATTGCAACAACTTTTGCAGTTATATGGAGTCGATTAGGACTAATATTTAGATGCAAATAGTACCGCTTCTGAACCCAGAAGCGTTTTTTTTGGCTTGCAGAACCACTAGGTATGGAGTAATATTAAACACAATATGAATGCAGTTAATATTAAGCCGCAATCCGCCGCAGACCGCGCCAAGGAGATCGTCGAAGATTTCAATTCATGGGCCAAGGCACGCGAAGCAGCTAGTGACTGGTCGGACTACGTCAATCAGCACGGCAAGCTGAACCGATCCAAGGTAGCCGGTGAATGTGGCAAGCGGGGCTTCGCAACGAGCTGTTTCCGAACCAACCTAGATCTTAAGCATGCAGTCGTTGCACTGGAAGTGCGTCTCGCCGCATCAGACCAGTTGAAGGCTTCAAGACCCGCTCAGAAAGCAATCAATCAAGCTACAGACGACTTACTTGTGAAACGACTGACTGCAGCCAAAGTTTCGGCGGAGGCACGGGCAAAAGAGTTGGAAGAAAAGCTCGCCGCCCTCAAAGCGCAATTGCACGACCAGAACGAAACGCTCAAAACCTTCCGACACCCCGACGATCACCTGTCCAGCACAGGAAGACTCCTGCGCCCATGAGCGATCTTTCCGTTCAACTATAGATTCGGCCCATTAAAGTC
>CAIYYA010000238.1 GCA_903930255.1 uncultured beta proteobacterium | reverse complement strand
TACTCCGGCGTGTGCAGCTTGCGTTTCTTTGGTTCACTCATGATTTTGGATTTCCTAGATTTGAGAACATCTTAAATTTTTGTCTTAAATCCGGGGTCCACTTTAGGGGCACCAATGCGGGCTGGAATCCACTGACGTCGTCGAGTGAAATGGCATCGCTGTTTTATGACACATTAGGTAATAAGGCATACCGAGACATTAATGGAAATATTCAGCTTGGATCAGGTTTGACCAATACTGGGAATTTTCAAAATATGCAGGCAAATTATTATTGGTCAGGCACGACTGAATTCAGCAATAGCAGTAATGCTTGGGTTACCAATTTCGACGCAGGCAATCAGAATGCTGTGAACAAATACTTTAATTCCTACGCTTTTGCTGTGCATGATGGGGATGTCATGGTTGCTGCCGTCCCCGAACCCGAAACCTATGCCATGCTGATAGCAGGTCTCGGTCTTGTCGGGCTGGTTACAAAACGACGGGAAACACAGCAGCCCGTTACGTAAGGTATGGTCCGCGCAGCCCTTGATGCTCACCCGCGCAGCAAAGGAAACCATGGTGATGCTCTTGCCGCTGCCCTGGGTGTGCCAGACAACGCCGACCTTCTGGCTGCCAGCGGGGCGCGACGCGGCGACCGCCTGACCGATGGCCAGACGTACCGCATGGAACTGGTGGTAGCCAGCAATCTTCTTGATGATGCCGCCTTCATCTTCAAACAACACAAAGTAACGCAGGTAGTCCAGCAGGTACTGAGGGGCGAGCACACCACGCACCAAGGTCTGAAGCTCATTGAACTCACCCAGCGGGTCAAGCGTGATGCCGTCAATGGTGCGCCAGGCCATAAAGCGCTCAGGGTCGGCGCTCAGGCTACCGAGCAGCGCCTCGGTGCCATCAGAGATCACCAGCAGCTCGTTGGTGTAGAACACATCTGGAATCTGCGCCTTGTAGGTCTGAATCTGATCAAACGCCTTCCAGACATCGGCGTTCACAACGGCTGGGTTCTTCAACTCGATCAGCACCAGCGGCAAGTCGTGCCATCCCCAGAAGTTGATTGTTTTGCTCGTAGTTCTACTATAGCGAATCTGGTGGTGCTGATCGGGTAAAACGATGTGATTTTGTCATTCGAAATGCTTGCAAATTAGGTGCTAATCAGGTAATATTTCATAATATGAAAATGCGCAAAAACCAGTTAACACCACGGCAAAAGCTGTTCTGTGAGATGTACACAAGCACCGGGCGGCACAATTCAGCACTCTCTGCCAGGCTTGCTGGGTACGCTGCAGGGTGCTCTCACGTAACAGGCTGCCAGCTGCTCCAGAAGCCCAAGATTGCAGCCACGGTAAAGGTGCTGGAAGCGGATTTAGCACGTGCGATAGGGGTTAGCCGCCAGGGGGTGATTTCGGAGCTTGTGGGGGCTGCAGAGCTGGCAAGAGATTTGAGGGAGCCTGGTGCGATGATTAATGCTTGGAAGCAAGTGGCACTGATGTCGGGGTACTACCTGCCTGATGAGGTCAAAGCGCCGGTGCTGAGTCCTGAGAATGCTGCGCTTAGGTCGAAGTACGACGCGATGAGCGATCAGGAATTGATCGCTTTGTCCGAGGGGCGTAAGACTTTTTCTGTCGAACAGTAGTGGATCAGCGTGAGCGCCTCCTTCTTGCTAATGCGAATAAGACCCATCCGTATTATCTCTCGGCTCCACAAATCTGGAGTGATTTGCCACTTGATCGCGGTACGCCCGTTAGGGTCGCTTGAGTCGAGCTGTACAACACCATCCCCGCGACGGTCACGATCCAATGAACTGCCTTTGGACGCTTTCGGCGTAGTCACCAATCCACGGTGCTCTCCATGCCGCAGCGATAGCCATGGCTACCTTCGGTTTCGGTATTTGATATAAAAACGGATAGATTTCACACCTATCAAGCTGCTTGTAACTCAGTAGCTTCTGGATGAAATTATCGAAAGTATCCAAGTGTCGCGACATAAGCTGCCCGAAAACGTATTCGCATGCACTCATAACATACCATGGGTCAGTGTCATAGGCCGAGGCAAACGCATCCACATCGTCATAGGCGGCCTCAATATCCGCAAATCCAATTTCACCGAAGTAATCTCGATCGTTCAGATAGACAAGTGCTGCTGCGCCAGAGAACTTCATGAATATCCTTTCGAGCAGCCAGCAATCGGCGTCGAGCCGGGAGCCGAGAGCGCGGTTGCGCGGAGGAAACGATATTTCGCAACATGGCGGTTGGCTCAGTTTGGGCATCACAATGTCGGTAGGCTGACATCCCAAAGCCGTTAGCGCTACTGACTTGCCTACGGCATGGACCGCTATTGCTCGCTGAAAGTCTGCTGAACGGGCTCGCGTCCGACGGAGGTTGCGCCCCTGGAATAGTTGCCTTTGATGGGCGGATGGGCTAATGTCAACTGTCATTTTGTTACTCCATTTTGCTTTACGTGATGGTTATGCTGGCTGCATGATGACGACGGAGCGTGGGCTACTGTGCCAAGACTCTGATGCCGAGGGTTGAGGTCCGTAGAAGCTCGTGCCGTTGTCTGAGAGTCAGCGCCACGGCCGCTACCCAGTGGTGGTGGCAGCCGCTCAGAGGGTAGTGGAGGGTAGTGGAAGCCATTTTCATAACTTCTCCTATGTAATTTATTTTAATATAGAGGAAGTTTTGTTTTGAGCCTCCACCACCCTCCACTGGCACCGGGGGCTGAGACTCTAGTGGTGCAC
>CAIYYA010000237.1 GCA_903930255.1 uncultured beta proteobacterium | reverse complement strand
TTGGGATTTCCCAGCCCGGCACATAGGCATGAAAGCGGTCAAAAAAGGCCGAGTCAATCATGGCCTCTGGGAACGGTGCCAGCAGGTGTGATGTTTTAACCAGCGACTCCACGCTCTGGTTGATGTTGCCAACAAACACCATGGCAGCACTGGCGTTGATGGACTCCCGGCCCCGGCTGAACGAGCCCGAGGCCATATAGTCTTTCATAATCTGCACGCCATCGTGATCTTTGAAGTTGATGCCAGCAACCTCATCAAAAGCGACCACATCCCAAAGTCCAACAAGACCCACCTTGCGCGCACCCATGTTGTAAAACAAGTTGGCTACCGTGGTCTGCCCGCCCGACACCAGAATGCTGTTGGGGCTGATTTCCTTGTAGATGTGGCTTTTGCCAGTGCCACGCGGCCCCAGTTCACAAAAGTTGTAATTGTTTTCCACCAGTGGCACCATGCGGGCCAACAGATGCCACTTGACCCGCTCCTTGAAATGGCTGGGCTCCATGCCGGTGGAGCGAATCAGTGCGTCAATCCATTGTGCATCGGTAAACGCCTTGCGCGCCTCGAACAGCGCTGCCATGTCCATATTGGGCATCTGGATCGGTTTGAGCTCGGTCACAGAGAATGGCGAACCTTTTTGGTCTTCTTCGAAGTGGTATTTCAGGGTAACGATGCACCAGATGCCACCCACCAGCAGTTTCTCAAACTGGCGCACATAGGTGTCTGAAATTTCGGCGTTTTTGACACCCAGGTTTGACAACAGCGCCTCATAAACGTCGCGCTTTTCGTTGAGCTTGACGGTGATCTTGTCGATGACCTTGTAGGTGCCGCTCTCACGCACTTTGGACTTGACCTTCTCGGCCTCATCGGGGCGCACATAGTTCTCGGTCAGGATACGTTTGACGTTGACCAGCCCATTTTGGATGACGGCCTCATCGTCACTGGCGCAGTACATGCCCAGCAGGTACTCCAGCACGTACACAGGTACGTTCGCACCCTCTTTAATGAGCTTGGTCAGGTCTTTGCGCACCACCTTGCCAGCAAAGTACGTGTTCAGCAGAGTATCCAGACTGGTGTCGATCAGAATTTCAGGGGTTGTTGTTGAAGTCGTCATCATTTCAATTCTCAAAAATCATTACCAAATGCCAGATCCACCTTGATCGGAAGACGCAGCACTTCAATATTGGACACGGCATCGCGCATGACCAGGTCATAACGCTTGAGCGGGTCATGTGAGCCAGCCAAAACTGTTAGCAGAATCGACCGCTTGCGCTCGTCCAGTAGGTGTGAGGCGCTATCAAAAGTGATATTTTGCACATCGCTGATGGGCTTGTCGCCGGATTGACTATCACGCAACGACACGCTTACCGTGCGGGGCAGCACCCGCTCAGACACGGCATCGGTTTGGATAAATTCAAAGCGTTGAGTGTTGGTCACTACTTTATTGACGGTGCCAAGCAGACTTATACCGACAGACTTTGTCTTGGCAAAATCGGCTTCACTGACACCCACGGTCAATACCGGCACCACCACTTCTTGGGGCATGGCACTGCCATGCACAAAACGCGCTCCACCGGCAAAGTGAAAGCGACTGGCCCCCTTGGGCAACCAGAAATCCATGCTGGCTTCTGGCAATGTGCCTGCCGTTTTTGCCGTATTACCCGACCAAGCTTTTGGGCTGGTACCCAGATCGTGGCCGATAAGGTAACGCTTTTTCGCCGTGACGGTGCCTGCTGGTTTTTCATCAAGGGTCGATTTATCTGACTCGTCCAAAGCAGATTCTTGGTACATAAAGCCATGGTCGGCGGTCACCAGCACGGTTGATCCGTTCAACGAATTAATCACAAAGCCAAGCACCTGGGCTAACTCTTGCACGGTTTGCGCTGCCGCCTCAAAGGTTTTTGTTTCTGAAGCTTGCTTGTCACCCAGCATGTCGATGCGGTCATGGTAGATATAGATCAGACGATGCTCACGCACCAGTTCGCGACCTTTTTCTTTACCCAAAGTCAACAAGTCTTCAGCCTTCACGGCCAAACCGCCAAAGGCTTTCAGGTGGTCACTGCGCTGCTCAAGAGATGCTACTGAATGTCCATTGGCCAGCACATCCAGATTGGCACCTTCCTTGTAGGCCAGTGTCTGGTGCGGCAGCAAGGCAGCCATGCCCAGCGCGGTGTAGCTTGGCAACACGCCCAACATACCGCCCAGCGTTGCCTTCAAACGGTTTTTGCTGTTGATGTTCTGCATCAGTTCTTGCGCTACTTCATACCGAAATGCATCCGAGATCAGCACAAACACCCGTTTTACATTGCCATCAAACAGTGGCAACACCTTGCGCTCAAAGAACTGTTGCTGGGGCGTCACTTCTGGCAAACGCCAAGTGGTCAGCAAACCCTGCGGCCCTTCCAGCACTTTGGCCCAGGCAAGGCTTAACTGCGGAATAAACCAGCCAGAATACATGCTCTCGATGCTGACTCGTAGCTCATGTAATACGGCCCAACCCATCGGCTCCACCGCATCGGCGGCGGTGTGAAAGTGCCGGTATAACTGATCAAAGCGAAACAACTCATCGCGGTATTGGGCATAGGCACTGCTGGCATCGGCAAAACTAAAACCTGCTGCATAGGTTGCTTTGATGGCAAAAAAGTCAGCCGCAGCGGTCAATGCGTCATAACACGCAGCCAGTGCTCGGGTGCGCTCATTGGCAATGGCCAGCAGCGCATTGGCCCAATGGCCGTCCCGGCGGCGCGCCATCAGACTGCGCACCACATCCATATTGGCACCGGCACCCGACACGATGCGGGTTTTGAGGTCTTGCACCACGCGCAACTCAATGTCTTCAAAAGTCATGCAATCCAGCAACTGCTCGGCAGACTGGCTTGATAGCAGACTTTTTATGTCAAGTTCATCCGCCACGGCCTGTGCCAGCGCGTTGTAATTGGCAAACTGCGCAATGTCCGAACGCCACCGCCCGACAAATACCGATGCATTGGCTGCCAGATTGGACTGCGGCAACACCAAATGCGCCAACTGGCGTGGGGCATCACCATTCAAACTGCGACAAAAGTCAGTTACCAAAATGCGCAACAACAAATCACGCAAACTCGGTTTCGCATCCTGATAACCCAGTTGAGCATGCACCTGAGACCAAAAAGCTGGCAGCAAGTCATTCAGAGCAATGTCTTGCCAAGCTTTGGGTTGCGCCGCCAAGTCGGCCACGCCGTCCACGACCATGCCCGCATACAACTTTTGCATCATGGCAAACAGCTCGGGCTGGTCGGCTCGCGTCAACACCGCCAGCATCTTGGCATCCAGATCGGCAGCGGTGTCGGTGGGCAGTACAAGGCGTTTAAGGCGATCTACTCGGTCTTTTGCACGTAAAAATTTGGTGCGGTCTTTCAGGTGTTGGCGCAGGCTTTGCGTCAATAGCCCTAAGTCTTCCAAAAGGATGGAGGTTGAATCGGCACGGAAAGATTTGCTGCGCAGACGCACATCCAGCAGCCAGTCTTTGGTGGGCTCTGGCTCGGGTTTTGCACTGTAAATCAGCCAGCGCTGATCGGGGTTTTGGTCAATGTCGAGTTTGATGCGCAGTGCGGGCGTATCGTCCAGACGCACCAATTGCACGCCACCCAGTTGCAGGCTGTCCACTATGCCTGCAAATTCAGCCTCTATGTCATGCCAGAACACCACCGGGTGGGTGGTGAACAAAGTGGTCAGGCTGTCGGTAATGCGTTGTTGGGTCATGGTTTTGTCAGTTGTTCACGGCCCAAGTCGGTCAGGCGGTACTTTTGCAGTCGGCTGTTGGGGATGTCTGGCAGGGTCATTTCGATGAATTCAAGCGTGAGCAAACGTTTGATTTGTTTGTGCAACTCGCCAGAAACAGATTTGTGGCCCAACATTCTGGGCAGTTGAAGCTTGCCAACTTCAGCCTCGCTAAGCAACATCAGCACCTTGGCAGCCAACGCCGACTCTAGCCGTAACTCGGGCCGTGACGGCCCTACTTGTTCAGCAACTTGCACCACCGGGAGGCGCTCTTCATCATCCAGCACGTTGGCCACACCAAGCACCTTGCGCTGGTCATCAATGCCAATCACCAGTCGGCCACCTGCGGTATTGGCAAAAGCCACCTGGGTCTTCAGGAAAGGCTTGGGGCTGGAGAGATCGCGCTTGAATTCAAGCGTCTTGCCTTCGGGTTGGGTCAGAAGTTGGTCAATCATGAATGTTCAAGGTGATTCACTCTAATCGTGTGACTATTTCAAACAGGTG
>CAIYYA010000236.1 GCA_903930255.1 uncultured beta proteobacterium | reverse complement strand
TGACCCGTGATGCCCGTGTCAATCGTCACATTCGTGCCCGTAAGGGATGTGCCGCCATCGTAGGTCTTGCTTGCTGAGAGTGCTACGGTTTTTGCAGCGATCGTGAGTGCTGCCGTGGTCGCATCCAGTGTGGGCAACTGGTAGTTGCTGGCCAGGCCACCCGAGCCGTCTGTGGCGTTGGCCAAGGTGATAGCGCTGATGTATTTGCCAACCGTGGCGACGTGGCTATCGCTGGCTACTGCCCCGCTGTAGGTTAGCGTTTGGCTGCCAACACCCGTGGCGAGTGTTACGTTGCCAGTCAGGCTGGTTGTGCCGTCATATGTTTTGCTTGCTGATAGTGAGACAGTCTTGGGGTTGATGATCCAGTTCGCTGCATTGCCAATCGTCAGCACATAGGCACTACTGCCAAGGGTGATACCACTGCCGTAGGTCACGCTGTAAGTGCCCACATTTGAAAGCGACGTGGGCGCGCCGCTCCAGATGACTGTTCCCGTCGGTACGGCATCTGTTATCAATGTTCCTACCCCGTAAGTTGGCGTGGTGTAGTAGCCATAGGTAAAACTCGGTGCATCACCATAAATACTGTTGCCGGCTAAAAAATTCAGATAAGCCGAAGTCACGGTCACTGCCACACGGCTACTCGCGTCGGAAGTTGTCGAGCCACTTGTCGCGACTGCAAAGAGCGAATGCGATCCGCCAGAAGTCAGAGTACCCGAGTAAGTCCAGTTACCATCGCCACCAGCAGTTGTTGTGCCGATCAGCGTAGTTAGCCCATTGAGCGTGTCATAAATTTTGACTGTCGAATTTGCTGGTGCGGTGCCATTGGTGATACTCACTTGCTTGCCACTGCCTGTGTTGGCAAAAGTGGGCGTGCTAATTGTCGGATAGTTGCCGGCAACGGGACCCTTGTTAACGCCTGTCGCGGTAATTGTGCTGGTTGAGTAGCTGTTGATGACGTTGGGCCGAGCGTTAACTTTCTGTTCATAGCCAATCAGCGCGCCAATGTAATCACCACCGCTGACAGTTCCTCCGGCAGAAGAGTTGATAACTTGGACGCCATTGTTAGCTCCATTATTGGTTCCGGCAAACCCAATAAATCCACCAACGGCATTATTCGGGGAGCTTACCGTTGCGGTTGAGTAGT
Source organism: uncultured beta proteobacterium (assembly GCA_903930255.1). Lineage (GTDB taxonomy): Bacteria > Pseudomonadota > Gammaproteobacteria > Burkholderiales > Burkholderiaceae_C > Rhodoferax. Next base: position 61,978 of record CAIYYA010000236.1, on the reverse strand, counting down.
CATTGATGAAGACTGAGGCATTGAAGGCAGACCCGGTAAAGCCGCCGACAGCCGCGACGTTGGCAACCGGAAGACCCCAGTTGCCAGGCACCACGCCTGCTGTGGAATTGACGGTTCCAGTGACGTAGGAGTTATACGTGATTGAATGGGATATCTCAGCCGCCAGACCACCGGCCGCCGCCGAGTTAGACTGTACGTTTACATTGGTCAAGCCGACATTGGAAATCAGGCTCCAAGTTGTGGGGTGGTAGATTTTTCCGAACATCCCGACGTACGTAAGGCCGCCGCCGGAGAAGTTTCTCGAGACACCGGCAATATTGTGTCCAAGACCTTCAAGCATGAGCCAGAACTGCGCGCCACCGGATCTGTCCCCAAGAATATTTGTGGCTGTCGCGGCAAAGTCCGAACCGAGCGCGTAATAGCCTGAGCAGTACCCGCCGGTGCAACTGCCGTTCGAAAGGGTGCCGCTGATGCTGCCTCCTCCTATGAGTGCATCCATGGTCGCGTAGCTATTGACGACGGTGTAGGCATGGCCGTTGATGGTCAACGCGCCGCTGCTCGAATAGTTGATCTTGCCCGTAAAGGAGGTATCACCGCCACGCGTCATACTCAAATACCCTGCCGTCGCCGCAGTGGCATCATCCGGGTAGGCACCACCGTTAAAGCTCAAGGTCAGGGCACCCGTGCCCGTGACGCCCATGACCGCGTTGACATTGATGTTTTTGGTGGCGGCCAGCGACAGCGTCGATTGACTCCATGCCACATCGGCATTGATGTTGATGTTGCCGGTGTCGGTGCCACCACCTGCCGTGGTTAGCGACACATTGGTGCCAGCATTCAGCGTGCTGGCGAGTGTGGTGGCCGAAAGGCAAGATGGTCCGCTACAGGTATTCGCAGCAATCGTGATGTCTGTCGGATCCAGCAACCAGGTGCCAGCATTGCCGCCCGGCCCCGCTGCTGCCGACACGCGCACGCCATCTGTCACCAGCGCATGCCCAGAGGTTTCAATGGCACCACCATGGCCGCCTTGTGGCCCACCGTTTGCCAACAATTCGCCTTGCGCAGCCGTGCGGCTGTTGGCGGACTTGACGTCACTCCACAGCACAATCTTGCCGCCGTCACCCTGCGCGGTGGCCGATGCGTCAATGCGCGCATCAGGAGCCATGCTGACTTGGGTGGCCTGATGCATGCCTGAGCTGCCTTGCCAGTCACCACCAACCAACACCTGCCCACCACCGGTGGCGCCACTGGCATCCATGCGGCTGCCCGCAGCCAGGTCGATCTGGTCACCTTCGAGCATGATCCGCCCACCGCGTGCAACCAGGCTGTTGGCCTCTATCGTGCCACTTTGCGTGACGGTGCCGCTGCGCAGGTCGGCCACGCTGCGTGCGGACATGATGACCAAACCATCGGGAGCGATCACGGCCTGGCTGTTACTGACCAGGGTTTTAAGGGCTGCCGGGGTAATTTGCAGGCCGGTTAACGACGTGCCTTCAAAATCCAGACGAATCACCTCGCCAGCGGCCATGGCCACTGTGCCGGCGCGCGCCAAAATAACCCCCTCGTTGCGAACTTCAGGCGCCAATAACGCCAAATAGCCGCCGTGCGTGGCCTGTAGCGTGCCCGCATTGACCACTGCGCCAGTGGCTCCCTGGCGTTCCCAGGTGCCACCACCACTCATGAAGGCATCGGCGTTCATGCTCATGCTGGTGGCTACCAGGCCACCCACATCAACGCTGGCCGTGCTGCCAAATATCACGCCACCGGGGTTGCTGATAAACACTTGCCCGGGCGCTGTGATGCGCCCCAATATCTGGCTTGGCTGGCTGTCAAGCACGCGGTTCAGCGTGACCGAGCTGCGCCCGGGCTGGTTGAAGTTGACCGTAGCTTGGCTGCCCAGGTTGAACTTTTGCCAGTCGATCACGGCACGCTGCGTGGCCTGAGTGATCGTCATGAGGTTGCCCTGCTGCGCCAGGTTGGCCGAGCCAGCCACAACGCGGCCAGCGCTTGGCAATTGGTTTGGCGCAGGTGGCGGCGCAGTTTGCGACCAGGCGTGCGTCATGGCAAGAGCCAATACGCAAGGCATGACGGCGCGCAAAGCGCTGCCGGCTCCATGGCCTTTGGCTGTTTCGGGAACGGCGACACATTGTGCGTCGGAACGACGCACCAAACGGTAAGAACGGTTCATGCTGGCGTGCTGCTTCATGGCAACGTCTCTCTAAGGTGTTTAAAAGGGTTTTGGCTCAAAGAGCCACTTGTGCAGTCAGCCAAAAGCGGTGTGCGCCGCTGCTGCCATCTTGATTGGTGCCCAGAGCCGTCGGGTTGGGGTGGTCACCCAAGCGCTGCGCCCAGCTGAGTCGCACCGACACCGGTTTGGCTGCAGGTCGCCATTCAAACCACAAACCAGCCCCTTTGATCGTGAGGCTGTTGTTCAGCGGTGCACCGGCAAAATTGGGATCGGTGAGCTGCGAACCAAAGCCAATATCACCAAATAGCGCAACAGTGAAATCTGGCTGTCCGATAACCCCCAGGTTTTGCCGCAATTCGCTCTGCACCACCCAGCCTTCGGATGCAGAAATTTCACCGATCGGATAAGCACGCACCCCTTGCGCGCCGGCAATGGGCAAGCGCTCAGAGCTGTCCAAATTGCGGCTGGCAACCTGGCCATTCACTTTAAATAACCAGCTACGCCCCTTGTCGAGCGTTTGCAGGCGTTGCACGCCAGCGCGTAACAAGTGATAAGTGCCCTCGGTGCGCGTGGTCAGTGCGTCTGCGGCCTGGTTGGGTGAGCCATTCAGATCAACATTGCCCAGTGTGTAGTTGATATCCAGGTTGATGCGGGCATTGAACTTGAACCAGTCTGTCATCTGGTCGGCCCAATTTGCCGTGAAAGCATTGATTTTGTAATCGGACAGGGTGGTGCCAAGCGCTTCGTTGTTAAAGCTGCGTCGCTCCAATTGGGCGCTCAGGTCGGTGGTGCGCACCGCAGCGCGGGCTAACGGCCAGCGCAAGCTCAGCCCCACTGTGCTGGATGGCCCTTTGACCGATAACGAATTAAATTCGGGGCTGACCAGCAGGTAGTCCATCGCACTGGCGTATACCCCAGCACGCAAACCCGTGGCCGCGACAGGCGCCTCGGCAGCAAGTCGCAAATTTTTGCTGCCTTCGCTCAACACGGTGTTAAATGAAAAAGTTTCGCCCAGACCCAGCGGCGAATACCACACGCCATTCACACTGAGCCTGGCTTGACCGGTGGAGCGCGCGCCCTCGTTGTCGGCGCGAATCACAAAGCTGGCAGCCGGGGCTGGCGTTAAAGACAATGCCAGATCGGTTTGACCCTCAAGGCTACCTTTGACCAAATCACCGGTTGCCCTGACCCCAGGCCACTCGGCCAATATGCCCAATGCGCGGTCCAGGTCATCGAGGCGAACAATTTGCCCCTGGCGCTGACCGACCATGACCACAGCCTTGGCTTGTTGCTCGGTGATGGCACTGGGAACGGTGCCGATCAATTTGATTTGCCCAAAGACCGATTCCTGCACACGAATGCGCACCACACCCCCGGTGACATCCTGCTTTGGCAAATAGGCCCTGGCCAACAGGCCGCGACTGGCATAGGCGTCGGTCACCGATTGCGCTGCACGCGCCAGGTCAGCCTGCGCCACCTGGCGGTTCGTCCACACTTTGAGCAATGGCTGCAAGACGTCGCTGGCAATGGCCTGATTGCCGCTCAGCTCGAATTGCTGCACCGTGAGGGTAACGCCGGCAGGTTCGGCTGCGCTGACCGTGCCCGCTGGTGCCAAAGCTGCCAGGCAGGCGGCCAGCACCAAAGAGATTGACCCGATTGAAGAGTGTTTCGAAATTGGACTCATGAAAGTTCCATCAAATGGTTCGGTGATTGCGTGCGGCAATGCATTAATTGGGAATGGGGGTGCAACCGGTTGGGGTGCTGTCGCCGTCTTGGGCCGGATACTCCCACAGAGGCCACTCGTTCTCGTAAAGCTTCCAGTTTTGCCTTAGGCCGATCTTGTTAATCGGCCAATTAGCACCATCGGTGCTGACTTCGACACCCGCTTCGAGTGCGAAATACAAGCCCAGTGAAATGTCGGGGCTGCTGATGCAGCGCAGATCAGTGGTTTTGTTGTAGCCGTGAACCCACCAGTATCGAGTGCCCCAATAGCAAGGACCATTCCACCATTCCTGGCATTGGCATTCGTCATTATTAATTTGATTTTGCGAACATCCGCCAGCGTGAACAACGCTGGAAGCCATTTGATAACCAGAAACATATTCAGTGCGAGACTCGATGTTGTAGGTCATGCTGGTGCTGATCTGGCCTTTGAGTGGCACCGACGCCTTGAGATAGACCTTGCCCACATCGGAGGCAAGACCACGAATGCCTGCCGACACATTGACCTCAGCATAGGGTGCAATCTGTGCTTCACCACCTGCCGTTAAAGAGTAGCCGGCTTTCATTTTAGGTTTGCTGAATGACGGGTTTACCCAGCTACCACAGCCAGAGCTGAACCAATCGAACCAGCAGCGATAACCCGCGTTCACACTGAAATCACCTGTCAATTCGACAAAGGGTTTGATTTCGACAGATATCTCGCCGCCAGCCTCAATGCCCAAAACCAGATTCACCGAGATATCTGCAACTGCACCCACCGATGGCACCAAGCGACCCAAGTCAACTTTGATCAATTGCTTTCTGTCGCCGCCTCTGTTCTTTTGCGCTCTGGCGTTGCTTTTGTTTTTGTCAAATTTTCTTTTGTTGCTGTAAACACTCGTGTCAACATTGCGATCCCAGGTGCCGCCCAATGCCAGTTTAAGACCCAGCTCGGGTCGCACCATATAACCGGCACCGGCCGACACATTGACATCGGTAACGCCCCAGCTCGACGAAACCCGTGGTGACACGTCAATATTGATTAGCAAAGAAATTGTTGCCGTGAAATACGAGCCATTGGAAAAACTCATTTCCAGGGGGCTGCCTAGAAGCGGAATACCGGTGTTTTGCAGACCTGCACGTTCCCGCGACAGGGTGGCTACCAGTGCGCAGGCCTTGGCGTCGCCACGCAGGCTGCAGTCGGAGCGGGCAAATTTAACAGCCTCTGCAGACGTGATGCGCCGTTTGTTTTGCGCCGAGATCAGTTGAAAACCGGGTGTGCCGTCGCTGCGTTGGGCAATAAACAGACCCTGACCAACGTCAACCGCCGGCCCCACGCCGGCTAACCAAATGGGTTCGCCCTTGCGCTCGATGTTCTGGCCTTTCTTGGGTGCAATGGCCGCCAAGGTTGTGGCCGAGCTGACACGGGCCTTGGCGATCAGATTCGTACTGTCGTTGTGGCCGTTGGCCAGATCCGATTCGCCGCCCACTTTGGCTGCCACATAAGCCGACAGGTCGCCCACCATGGTGAACTGGTTGAGCGTGACACACTGCGCCAGGGTTGTGCTATTGAATGGATAAGCTTTGGGGACACTAGCCCATGCCGCCGTCAGCGAAGCTTGCACCGTGGTGTCGCTGCCATAGCCGTTGCAGGTTTTGCTGTCTGCCGAGAGCGTCACATACCAGGTAGGTGTGACGGCGGCAACATTGCCATTGGCAACGCTGGCACTGTAGTCAGGCCAGGGCAGCACTGTTTTGACGGTACCGGTTGCTTCGCTGGAAAGCGTGATGGCCTTGATTTCATCAAAGCGCATGGGTTCCGGGTCGGCAATCACGCTGGCAGCAGCGTAAATCTCGCCCAGGTTCGCCTCGGTGAACTCAAAGCTGGTGGTGTGAACGTTGCCACCGGCCACGGGGGTGTCATTTTGCGTGGGCACGCTCTTTACCCAAATCAGCGGGTGGTCACGGTGGCCGGTTTTTAAAACCGAACCGATCTGCAGTGCCAGTAAAGAAGCCTTTGTGGCTGCATCGCGTGTCAGCACCGTTGCCGTGGTGCCAGTGAAGCTGATATTGGTCAAGCCAGCAGCTGGCGTGATGCCAGCCAGCGATTTCACCTCGGGCTTCAAGGTGGGTGTTTTCAATTCAAAGCGAGCCTGAATGGCCACATCTTGCGCTAAAACTACCTCGCAGCGTACACCGCTGGTCTTGGTGCAGCCAACCCACGAGTGAAAACGCCACAGGTTGTCGGTTTCGGCTGCTTCAAACACAGAGACCGTGGTCAGAGCAGGGTCTTTGAACATGGGCAACGAGCGCGTGTCTTGCTCTGTCTTGATGGCCACACCTTTGAGTGCGGTGCCGCTAATCTGCCCGTTGCCTTGCATGCTGACCTTGAGTGTCATATAGGGCGAGTTTTGCTCTTCTTGGAGTGTGCGCATCAACCCCGGGGTGGCAGACAGCGCTGAATTGCGATAGGCCGCGGCCACGTCGGTGGTGCCAGCATAGTATTTGTCAAGAATAGACTTGCCATCAGCCGTTGGCTGAATGAGCAGGCCCCAGTCAAAATTGAGTGCTGCCCGATGGTCGGCACGGGTTGCATCAAACACCAGCAGATCGTGTGCACTCATGCCGGTCTTGCCATCAAGGTCTTGTTTGAGCAGAACACCAGCAAGCCGCTGCATCTCGACGGTCAGACCCAATTCACCGAAGGTTGAAGCGTTTTCTCCCAACAGACGAAAAACCATATCGGACAAGATACTGACGCGAATCGAGCTGCTCGACAGGTCAACAGCGCTGGCCAGTGCGTGCAGTGCACCGGTGAACGTCTTGGGCGTGGTATCGGTCACCCCATCGTTGTTGACATCCCAGTCATCGCCGCCACTGACGCGAACCAGATACAGCCCTGAGAGGTCTGCCCCCGACATATTCAGAAAAAACTGGCCGTTGCTGTCGGTGGTGGTTGAGTAAAAAACTTTTTTCGAGAGGTCAAAAGCATTCATCACTTCGACTTTTGAACCCACCAGCCTGCCGGGGCCGGCTTTGTGCTGGATGGCGCTGACACTGCTCAGCATGGCGGTCATTTGCTGCTGGGTCAACGTAGAGGTATTGGTTGTTGGCAGAATACTCGAGCCAGCGGCTGTTTTATTCTCGCCGCCACCGCAACTGGCCAACAAGGCTGCCGAGGCGAGCAGCAGCGGCGTGACGATTTGGCGAAATGTGAGGTTAAATTTCATAAGCGATTCAGTTCAGGTGGACGGACACAAAAGCCCGCCGACTTTACTGAAATCGCCTGAAATTAACCACTTACATTTTCTTACATTGGGTCAGTTTGGATGAGCCGAACTGCCGTGGCTGGGCTTATTCGTAGCCAAAAGAGCGAACCCGCGCTTCGTCGTCGGCCCAACCCGAGCGCACTTTGACCCACATTTCGATGAAGACTTTGCAGTCGAGCAGTTTCTCTAGTTCGACCCGGGTTTCCATGCCAATGCGTTTGATGCGTTCACCTTTGTCGCCAATCACCATGGCTTTGTGGCTGTCGCGCTCAACCACGATGGTGGCGGCGATACGCAGCAGGCGTTTTTGGCCCTTTTTTTGTGGCGCTTCTTCTTCAAATTTGTCGATGATGACGGTGGATGTGTAGGGCAGCTCGTCACCGGTAAGGCGAAACAACTTCTCGCGCACCATTTCAGATGCCATGAAGCGTTCGCTGCGGTCAGTCAGCTCGTCGGCGGCATACCACCAGGCTTGCTCTGGCAGGTATTTGGCGCAAATGTCGAGCAAGCGCTCGATGTCTTTGGCGCTTTTGGCTGACATGGGCACAAATTCGGCAAAACTGTGTTTGACCTGCATGTTTTGCAGCCAGGGTGCAATATCGCCACGGCGGTGCACGTTGTCGAGTTTGTTGGCAATCAGCAGCGTGGGGATGTTTTTGCCCAGCAGCGCCAGCACACGGGCGTCGGCCGGGGTAAAGCTGCCGGCTTCGACCACAAACAAGATCAGGTCGACATCGGCAACAGCACCTTGCACGGTTTTGTTCAGTGACTTGTTCAGCGCATTGCTGTGCAGTGTTTGAAAACCGGGTGTGTCAACAAAGACAAATTGGCTTGCGCCCACGGTGTGCATGCCGGTGATGCGATGGCGTGTGGTTTGCGCCTTGCGTGAGGTGATGCTGATTTTTTGCCCGACCAGCGCGTTGAGCAAAGTTGATTTGCCCACATTGGGCTTGCCCACGATGGCGATCAGACCACAGCGCTGGCCTGCCACGGCGGCTTCAGGGGCGCCGGCCGGGCGCATGTCGCGGCGCATGCCTGCGAGCAGTTCTTCGAGGTTGTTTTGCACCTCGGCGCCCGTCTGGTTTACTTGAGCAGCTACTTTTTCAGGAGCAATCTTGGTTTTTGCCGTTGCAGGTTTTTTGCTTGATTTGGTTTCTGTCATGGCTTTTCCCTGGATTTGAGTGTTTGCAGCATGGCCTGGGCGGCTGCTTGTTCGCCGGCGCGGCGCGAGCCACCAATGCCGCGTTCGGTTAGATTAAGTTGTGCGATTTCGCATTCCACGTCAAAGGTTTGCATGTGCGCAGCCCCCAGGGTAGCGACCACCCGGTAACTGGGCAGGTGCAGGCGTTTGCCTTGTAGCCATTCTTGAAGTTCGGTTTTGGGGTCTTTACCTATGGCAGGCATGGCTGGATTGATCTCGACTGATTGGTAGAGCCGTTGCACCAGCGCCTGGGCGGCCGTGAAGCCACCGTCAAGGTAAACCGCACCGATCAGAGCTTCGAGGGTATCGGCCAGAATGGAAGGACGCTTTTGGCCACCTGAGCGCATTTCACCCTCGCCCAGCAAAATCGCAGCTGGCACACCTGCACTGATGGCGAGTTGGTGCAGCGTTTCTTGTTTCACCAGATTGGCACGCACCCTGGATAAATCGCCCTCAGGCAGAGACCCCAACGCTTGGTAAAGCAAATCGGACACGGCCAGACTGAGCACCGAGTCACCCAAAAACTCCAGACGTTCGTAATGGTCGCTGGAAAAGCTGCGGTGCGTGAGCGCTTGTCGGAGTAAGTCTGGATTTTTGAAACTGTGCTTAAGCCGAGTTTGCAGGGCAGACAGGGCCGGGCTCAGGCTGCTGCTTGCATTCAATTGGATTGCCCAGCGTATTTGAGCGTTAAATAGGCCGGGCCGGCCAGATGGATTTCGCGCTGGTAGGCAAAGCTGACCACGTTTTTGTCGCCCGCTTTGCTGATTTTGAGGTCTTTGCCGTTGATGGCTTTGATGCCATCGACATGGGCCGCTTTGTCAAACGTGCTGCGAATGTCGTCGATGGTGATACCTTCTTTGGCTTTGTTGACGGCTTTGCTCACAGCCAGGTATTCCATAAAGGTAGGAACGGCCTGAACCAGGATGACACCGGTGGCGGCCAACACACTGGCGACAAACAACAGACCCAGAAAAGAGATGCCCCGCTGTCTGGACTTGAATGCAATCGTCATGTGGTGCTCCTGCTCAATTAAAAGAACCAATGCGCTTGAGGTTACCAAAATTCATCCAGACAAAAAAGGCTTTGCCAACGATATTTTTCTCGGGCACAAAGCCCCAATAGCGCGAATCCAACGAATTGTCGCGGTTGTCGCCCATCATGAAATAGTGGCCAGCTGGCACTTTGCACACCACGCCTTCAATGCTGTAGCGGCAATTTTCTTTGAACTGAAATTCATCGGCTCCAGGCACAAAAGCAGGGCGTGCATCGTCGATCAGCAGGCCATGTTTTTTGCCACCCAGGTCTTCTTCAAACTGCTTGAAATAGCGCATGGCGTCTTCGTCAAAAAACTCGGGGCTAGACTGGGTTGGCAGCACTTTGCCGTTGATGGTGAGGCGTTTGTTGAGGTAAGCAACTTCGTCACCGGGCACGCCCACCACGCGCTTGATGTAGTCCAAACTGGGCTTGGGCGGGTAGCGAAACACCATGACATCGCCTGCTTGGGGGGCTGTGCCCTCGCTGATTTTGGTGTTGAGCACGGGCAAACGCAGGCCATAGTGAAACTTGTTCACCAGTATCAGGTCACCCACCCAAAGTGTTGGAATCATCGAACCCGAGGGGATTTTGAAAGGCTCAAACAGAAACGAGCGCAAGATGAACACCGCAATGATCACCGGGAACAGCCCCGCCGTCCAGTCCAGCCACCAGGGTTGCGCCAGGATTTGAGCTTTGGCGGCCGACACATCCCCATCGACTTTGTTGATGCCGAGTTTGCTCAGCTCCTGGTTGCGACGCAGGGACTCAGCCTCCAGCAAAGCGGCGGCTTGTTGGCGTTGTGGCAAGAAATAAAAGCGCTCGGCCAGCCAATAAATGCCGGTAACGAGCGTTGCCAAAAACAACAAAAGGGCGAAGTTGCCTTCGACCATGCCAAAGTACCAGGCGCTGGCGTAGCCAACAAAGGCGGCCAAAACAAAAGACGTCAGTGTTTGCATCATGCGTCGACCTTCAAAATAGCCAGGAAAGCTTCTTGCGGCACTTCGACCGTACCAATTTGTTTCATGCGTTTTTTGCCTTCTTTTTGTTTTTCGAGGAGTTTGCGTTTACGGCTGATGTCGCCGCCATAGCACTTGGCAATGACGTTTTTGCGCAGCGCTTTGATGGATTCGCGGGCGATGATGTTGGAGCCAATGGCGGCCTGAATCGCCACGTCGTACATTTGGCGCGGAATGACTTCGCGCATTTTTGCCACCACACCGCGACCGCGGTACTGTGATTGCGAGCGGTGCACAATGATCGACAGGGCGTCGACCTTTTCGCCATTCAACAAAATATCGACTTTGACGACATCGGCGGGGCGGTACTCTTTAAAGGCGTATTCCATCGAGGCATAACCGCGCGAAACGCTTTTGAGTTTGTCAAAAAAATCCATCACGATTTCGGCCAGAGGCATGTCGTAGGTCAACACCACCTGGCGGCCCTTGTAGGCCATGTTCATTTGCACGCCGCGTTTTTGGTTGGCCAGCGTCATGACCGCGCCGACGTACTCTTGCGGCATGTACAAATGCACTGTGACGATGGGTTCGCGAATCTCATCGAGACGACCCTGATCGGGCATTTTGGCCGGGTTTTCGACCATTTTGACAACGCCGTCAGCCTGCACTACCTGATACACCACGCTGGGTGCGGTGGTGATCAGGTCTTGGTCAAACTCGCGCTCCAGGCGCTCTTGCACAATTTCCATGTGCAACAGCCCCAAAAAGCCACAGCGGAAACCAAAACCCAGCGCTTGCGACACCTCGGGCTCATAGTGCAGGGAGGCATCGTTGAGTTTGAGTTTTTCAAGGCTGTCGCGCAAACCTTCGTATTGGTTGGCTTCGGTCGGGTAGAGCCCGGCAAACACCTGGGGCTGAATTTCTTTGAAGCCAGGCAGCGCTTGCGTGGCGGTAAACGCCGCGCCACCGCTGCCGAGTTTGATTTGGGTGATGGTGTCGCCCACTTTGGCCGCTTGCAGCTCGCGAATGCCAGCAATGATGTAGCCCACTTCGCCCGCTTCGAGCGCGTCGCGCGGCTCGTTGGCGGGGGTGAAAACACCTAGGCCGTCGGCGTTGTAGGTGGTCTCGGTGGCCATCATCTTGATGCGGTCTCCGCGTGCCAGACGGCCATCGACCACGCGCACCAGCATCACCACACCGACATAGCTGTCAAACCAACTGTCGATGATCATGGCACGCAGCGGTCCCTTGGGGTTACCTTTGGGAGCCGGAATGCGCGCCACCACAGCCTCCAGAATATCGTCAATGCCCATGCCGGTTTTGGCCGAGCAGGCAATCGCATCGGATGCATCAATGCCAATCACGTCTTCTACCTCGGACTTGGCGTTCTCTGGGTCGGCGTTGGGCAAGTCCATCTTGTTGAGCACTGGCACCACTTCCACGCCCAGGTCGAGCGCGGTGTAGCAGTTGGCCACGGTTTGCGCTTCCACGCCCTGGCTGGCATCGACCACCAGCAGCGCACCTTCGCAGGCCGACAGCGAGCGGCTCACTTCGTAGGAGAAATCGACATGGCCGGGCGTATCAATCAGGTTCAGGTTATAGACCTGACCGTCGAGCGCTTTGTAATGCAGGGCAGCGGTCTGCGCCTTGATGGTGATGCCACGCTCTTTTTCGATGTCCATCGAATCGAGCACTTGGGCTTCCATTTCGCGCTCTTGCAGACCACCGCAACGCTGAATCAGACGGTCGGCCAGCGTCGATTTGCCATGGTCAATGTGGGCAATGATGGAAAAGTTTCGGATGTGATGCATCGGCAAAAAAGTGTTGAACACAGTGGCACAGAAAAAGAGCGCAGTCCTTGGGGCTGCGCTCAGGAGGGATGCCTTGCGGCATCAGCGAAATGGAGTGGGGGTGATTGTAATTGGCGGCAAACTTAGCGGGTTGGACGAATGATGACAAACTGCGCCATCTCGGCACGGCGCACCAGCAAGCCCAGTGGCTTCGCTTTATCTGCTTTGGCCAGCACCGCTTCAAAATTTTTCAGGTCGGTAATGACGACATTGCCGACCTGCAAAATCACATCGCCTTCGCGCAGACCGGCACGCGCTGCAGCATCTGTTGCGCTCTCAATTTGTACGCCATTTTTAATTTTCAGTTCATTTTTTTGTGCATCGGTCAATTCACCGACGGTTAGTCCAAAGCTTTGCGCTGCCGTTGAGCCCTTCGATTTGGAGGGTTTTTCGGCGGCTTTGGCCACTGTCTTGTCTGATTCAATTTCAGCGATGGTGACCGTCAGGTCTTTGTTGCTGCCCCGGCGAAACACCGTTAGCGTGCTTTTGGTGCCGGGTTTTGTCGCGCCAACCATGCGTGGCAAGTCGGATGATTTTTCTACCGTTTTGCCATCAAATTTGAGGATGATGTCGCCCGCTTCGACGCCTGCTTTGTCAGCCGGAGCGCCCGCTTCGACCGCACGCACCAAGGCACCTTGGGGTTTGCCCAGACCGATCGACTCGGCAACTTCTTTGCTGACCTGGTCAATTTGCACACCAATTCTGCCGCGTGTAACCCGGCCGGTAGCGCGCAGCTGCTCGCTCACGCGCACCGCTTCATCCATGGGAATCGAGAACGAAATGCCCATGGAGCCACCCGAGCGGGAGTAAATTTGGCTGTTCACACCGACCACTTCGCCGCGCATGTTGATGAGCGGACCACCCGAATTGCCCGGGTTGATGGCTACGTCGGTCTGAATGAATGGCAGGTAGTCGCCGGTGTCGCGCTGTTTGGCGCTGACAATGCCAGCGGTGACGGTGTTTTCGAGCCCAAACGGTGAGCCAATTGCCATCACCCACTCGCCCACTTTGAGCCGACTCACATCGCCTACTTTGACGGCCGGCAGGCCGGTGGCTTCAATTTTTACCACGGCCACATCACTGCGCTTGTCGGCACCAATGATTTTGGCTTTGAACTCGCGCTTGTCGGTTAGCGTCACGATGACTTCGTCGGCGCCTTCAATCACGTGGGCATTGGTCATGACCATGCCGTCGGAGCTCAGAATAAAACCAGAGCCAACCCCTTTGGGTTGCTCTTCGGGCTGTGTTTGCCCGTGGTTTTGTGGCGGTGCCTGGCGCGGCGCATTCGGTATGGGCAGGCCAAAGCGGCGGAAAAACTCCATCATGTCCTGGTCGTTGAAGTTTCCTTGTGGACCTTTGGGGGCGACTTTTTCAAGCGTGCGGATGTTGACGACCGACGGGCCCACTTGCTCGACCAGATCGGTGAAGTCGGGCAGGGCGCGCACTTGCGCTGTTGCCGGGGCAATGCTCAGCAGCAGGATGCTGCTGGTGGCTAGCGACAGCAGTGCGCTGCGCCCCCAGGCGCTGGTTGCTTTGAGTTGAATCATGGTTGACCTTTCGAATAATCGCAAATGCACATAGGGATTCATTTCTTTCTTTCAAGATGACTGACAAAAACAGCCAATGTTTGCCGGGGAACCTCACCCACAGCGGTCAGCCACCAGGCACCTAGCCGCTGGTTCAGCATGTGCGTAGCACCCATGGTGAAATCTGCGTGCGCAAGTGGCTTGGCGTGTTGTGCTGCGTCATAGGTTTCAATAAAAAGCGAAACGGATGCCAGTCCGTCTGAAAAGACACACTGCAGGGTATCTTTGGGGCGGCTCGAGGGGCTGCTGGTGACGGCTGGCTTATGACAATTCATGGGCTTGAAGCCCGGTGCGACTTGTTTGAAAACCCAGCCTTCTTGCTCAGCACTGGTTTGCAGCATCTGCGGGCGCACCACCCGATACCCCTGGGTGGCTTGCATCATGGCTAATAGCTGCCCCATGCTCAGTGAGGATGCCAGTTGCAGCTCGGAAAAGGCCGCTTGTTCGAGCAGGTTTTGCGCGGAATCAAGGGTTTGCAGCTTCATCACCACGCCGGTTTTTTGTTCGGTCCAGACCCGGTAGCCAAAGCGCAGGGCATCTACCGGTGCCAGCTGCACCACATCGGCCATCAGTCCGGCCAAGCGCTGCTGACCCTGCGGCAGCAGTCGATAGAACTGGGCGATTGACGAATCAGCCTGGTGCAGCCAGTTTGGAAAAAGAGTCAAGGATTCGCGTGTTTCGGCAATTGCCAGCTGTCGCTCAGGAAGCAAGGTGAGCACCTCATTGTTGCGCCGCAAGGTGATGCGGGACTCTCCTGTTAAGGCCTCCACGCGCTCCATTTGAGCTTGCTCGTCGCACACATGCCAAATGCGCGACGACGACATGTTGTCGCCTGCATTCACCACAAATGTGCCGCTATAAGCCATTTTGTTAGCTGCAGCGTGCAAACGCATCAGCCATTGGCTAACTTGCGCATCGGCTTTGTTGGCTGGAGGGCTTTGCGCCAGCGCCATGCTGCCAGCCAACCCCCAAAGCAAGGTCAGACAGATGCGAACAAAGCGCTTGATCAACGCTGCACCTCAAAAGTGGCATTGCGCAAAAATCCGGCTGGAGTCTGAAAGGCCGAGGTTCCGCCAAATTGTCGGTGCGCGGCCAGTAAGGCATCGAGTTGTGCGTCTCGCAGCATCACCGCTGGCCCGGATGCGTTAGCTGCTGGCATGACGGATTGGGCAACAACGCTGGCGACCGGTGCTGCAATGGGGGCGTTCACCAGCACGTTGTTGTCGCTCAGACCCGGCGTTGATAAAGCCTGCCAGGCAACCACACCGACCAGTGCCAAAGATGCGAAGCCTGCGAGCAAGCGCCAATAGTGTTCGTTTGCACTTGATTTTTTAGCATCATTTGTGGCTGCAACGCTTGTTGGGTATGCATGGAGTGCTATCAAATTAGTTGATTCTTGTTTTAATTGAAGACGCAAATTTTGCAAAAACAGTTGATCCAGCGGTGCTGCTCCAGCCGCGCCAGAGCGCATGATTTCGCCCACCACGTGATAGCTGTGCCAGCGCTCGATGCTGGGTTCGTCTTCATCGAGCTCGGCCATCTGCTGAGCGAACGCGGCACCGTGCAACTGTCCATCGGCCAGTGCCGAAAGTTGGCTCAAGTGTTCGTCTGAAGCGGTTTTCATGGTTACCAGCGTTTGTTAGTTTGCTTGTCGAGCATGGGTTTGATCTTGGCAGAGATGGCTTCACGTGCTCGAAAAATACGCGAACGCACAGTGCCTGGGGGGCAATTCATCACTTCTGCAATCTCCTCATAACTGAGTCCATCGAGTTCACGCAGGGTTAAAGCTTGTTTCAAATCTTCGGGCAAAGCAGCCAATGTGTTGTTGACCATGTCAGCAATTTCTTTGGCCGCCAGAATCGATTCAGGGGTTTCGTTGTTGCTTGGTTCAGTTTTGCGCTGAAAAGTTTCATCTTCTTCGTCATTGGCTGACAAAGCACTTTGCACAAGCATCGGATCGTGCTTCATGTTTTGCAAAAAGCGCTTGGCCGTGTTCACCGCAATGCGGTACAGCCAGGTGTAAAACTGAGCTTCACCACGAAACTGGTGCAGAGCTCGGTAGGCGCGGATAAAGGTTTCCTGGGCGATGTCTTCAATGAGGTCGACATCGCGCACCATGCGCCGGATCAGTCGCTGAATGCGAGGCTGGTATTTGATAACCAGCAATTCAAAAGCCCGCTGGTCGCCAGCCAAAGTGCGCTCAACCAACAGGGTGTCGCTATCACCGGCAGCAACAAGCGGCACTGACTCTGAATCTGCGCTCACGGAGTCACTTCCACACGATAGGGCATGTTCGTCAAAGCACGACGCAAATCCAGCCAACGCGCCGGCGCTGCGTTTGGCTGCACCCAAAACCAGTAGCTTGCCTCTTCAGGAAAAACCAGTTTTAACAGCAGAATCGACTGAAAATCAAACACCAGCATCGCTGCTACAGGCACCGAAGCGTTCTGTGCAGTCCAGCTCCAGTGCGCGCCCGTCCATGCCAAATCGCCACTCGGTGTATGAACCCAATAGCGCAGCGCCAGACCGGCCCCAAATGCCCAGAGGCAGCAACCCGTCATGTGAACGACCCCGAGTGTTTGTGATTGCAGCATCCAGCTGATCTGGGCGGCAGCTCCAAGCGCGATGAACATCGACACGATGGCGAGCCCAAAACGCGAACGCCCCAGCGGAAAACTAACCGATGGGGCGCTATGCATACAAAGCTTGCAGGTTCAGCCGAGCAGGGCGTTAAGTGCGCTTGAAAACCAGAGAGCCGTTGGTGCCACCAAAGCCGAAATTATTTTTCAGTGCGACATCCATCTTCATGTCACGTGCAGTGTTGGCGCAGTAATCCAGATCACATTCCGGATCTTGGTTGAAGATGTTCATGGTGGGTGGGCATTTTTGGTGGTGCAAAGCCAGCACGGTGATCACCGATTCGAGGCCTCCCGCGCCACCCAGCAAATGCCCCGTCATGGACTTGGTCGAGTTGACTACCGTCTTTTTGGCATGTTCGCCCAAAGCAGCCTTGATCGCATTGGTTTCGTTCAGATCACCCAGCGGGGTTGATGTGCCGTGGGCGTTGACGTAATCAATCTGGTCGGCATTGACCCCAGCATTGCGCATGGCGCTCACCATGGCACGACGTGGGCCGTCCATGTTGGGTGCGGTCATGTGGCCTGCATCGCCGCTCATGCCAAAGCCACTGAGCTCGGCGTAAATTTTGGCACCACGTGCTTTGGCGTGTTCGTATTCTTCCAGCACCATGACACCGGCACCCTCACCCAGCACAAAACCATCGCGGTCTTTGTCCCAAGGGCGTGAAGCGGTTGTGGGGTCGTCGTTGCGAGTGCTCAGGGCGCGCATGGAGGCAAAGCCCCCAACACCCAACACTGACACGGCGGCTTCCGAACCACCAGCCACCATGACATCAGCATCACCATACTCGATCATGCGACCGGCTTCGCCAATGCAATGCAGGCCGGTGGTGCAGGCCGTCACGATCGCCAGGTTGGGACCCTTGAAGCCGTGGCGAATGGAAACATGACCCGAAATCATGTTGATGATGGTCGAAGGAACAAAAAACGGGGATATGCGGCGTGCACCACGCTGCACAAACTCAGCATGCACGCTTTCGATCATGGGTAGGCCACCGATGCCAGAGCCAATGATGCAGCCAATGCGCGTGGCCAGATCATCGTCAAGTGCTGCACCGGTAGGCAAACCCGAATCAGCCACGGCCTGCGCAGCTGCAGCAATGCCATAGTGAATAAAGGTGTCCATGGTGCGCGCTTCTTTGGCGCTCATGTAGGACTCAATATCGAAATTTTTCACTTCACCGGCAATTTTGCAATTGAAGGTGGAGGCGTCAAATCTGGTGATCGGGCCAATGCCCGATTGACCAGCCAGAAGAGCGGCCCAGAGTGCATCAACCGAGTTACCTACGGGACTGATGCAACCTAAACCTGTAACAACAACGCGACGACGGGACATAGGTGTAAGCGGGTTCGTCAGTGAAATTGACCGCCGTAACACAGGGCGGCGGCGGTACGAGGCGAGCTGCGCTGCAGCTCGGCGACCTTAGGCCTTTTTGTGCGTAGTAGCGTAGTCCACGGCATTTTGCACCGTGGTAATTTTTTCTGCATCTTCGTCTGGGATTTCAATGCCGAACTCGTCTTCGAGTGCCATCACCAGTTCAACGGTGTCGAGCGAGTCTGCGCCCAGATCGGCAACAAAGGCTTTTTCGTTGGTAACTTGAGATTCTTCAACACCGAGTTGTTCGGCAATGATTTTTTTAACGCGTGCTTCAATATCGCTCATGGATTGCCTCAAAGAGGTTTAAGTGGAAAAGGAACCGTGATTTTAGCCGCAACGGTCAATGCTGCTTTATTTTGACATAGCTTGATGGCTTGCAGTCTCAAGCCATGAACATGCCGCCATTGACGTGCAACTCTTGCCCCGTCACGTAACCGGCCTGAGGCGAAGCCAAATAAGCCACCGCGTGCGCGATGTCGGCAGGCTGACCCAATTGGCCGAGTGGAATTTGCCCCAACAGGGCTTTGTGCTGCTCTTCGGGTAATTTTGCTGTCATGTCCGTGGCAATAAAGCCCGGAGCAATGCAGTTGACGGTGATGTTGCGTGAGCCAAGCTCGCGCGCCAAGGCACGGGTCATGCCGGCCACACCGGCTTTGGCGGCTGCGTAATTGGCTTGGCCAGGGTTGCCGCTGGCACCCACCACTGAGGTGATGCTGATGATGCGGCCATAGCGCTGTTTCATCATGCTGCGCATGACTCCGCGACTCATACGGAAAACCGCCTTCAGGTTGGTATCCAGCACGGAATCCCATTCGTCATCTTTCATGCGCATGGCCAGGTTGTCGCGCGTGATGCCGGCGTTATTCACCAAAATCTGCAAACCACCATGTTCTTTGACAATGGCATCGATCAGAGCCTGAGCTGCAACTGCATCGTTGACGTTGAGGGTTTTACCGCTGCAACCGGCAAAACCTGCCAGGGTTTGACTGATTTGTGCTGAACCTTCGTCCGAGGTCGCTGTGCCAATGACCTTCAAACCACGCTGTGCCAACTCAAGCGCTATAGCAGCGCCGATGCCACGCGTTGCGCCAGTAACTAACGCGACTTGACCTGCAAATGGGGTATCGCTCATGCTGTCGTCTCCAAAACAAACGATTTAACTTCCGCCAGACTGGTTGGATCAAACAGGGGGAACCCTTGCAAATTGGCATCGATGCGTTTGGTCATGCCTGCCAGCACTTTGCCGGGGCCGCATTCGATCAGGGTTGAAATACCGCGCGCACCAATGGCTTGCACGCATTCAACCCAGCGCACCGGGCCAAAAGCCTGCCGCACCAAGGCATCGCGAATGCGCTCGGCGTCTTGTTCCACGCAGACGTCAATGTTGTTGATGAGCGGAATTTGCGCTGCTAGCAAGGTCGTGCAAGCGAGTCTTTCTTTGAGTTTCTGCGCAGCGGGGCGCATCAGGCTCGAGTGAAAGGGTGCCGAGACGGGCAAAGGCAGAGCACGCTTGGCGCCTTGCGCCTTCAAGGCAATACACGCGGCCTCCACTGCGGCTTTGGAGCCAGCGATGACTGTCTGTGCAGGATCGTTGAAATTCACAGCCTCAACCACTTCGAAAGTGCTTTGCCCGAAGCTGGCGCTGACTTCAGCGCAGCCAGCGATCACTTTGGCAGCATCCATGCCCAAAATGGCAGCCATCGCACCGACACCAACCGGTACAGCTTCTTGCATGGCCTGGGCACGAAAGCGCACCAAAGGCGCAGCCTGTGTCAGCGTCAAAGCGCCAGCAGCCACCAAGGCCGAATATTCACCCAGCGAATGCCCGGCAACCGCCTGTGGAGCAATGCCAACTTCTGTCATCCAGACGCGATAAGCAGCGACTCCGGCGACCAGCATCACAGGTTGGGTGTTGGTGGTCAGTGCCAGGGCTTCTTTGGGACCTTGCTTGATCAGCAGGGCCATGTCCTCGCCCAGCGCGTCAGAAGCTTCCTGAAGCGTTTGAATGACTTGAGGATGATCTCCCCAGGCGTCGAGCATGCCCACAGACTGTGAGCCCTGACCCGGAAAAACAAAAGCAAACGGTTTCATGTGTGTCTCTGTCTTGTATAAAAAATATGGCTCTGGCGCTTACATGGCAAGCGTAAGTAGCTACAGTTTAAGTAGCACTGCACCCCAGGTAAAGCCACCACCAACGGCTTCCAGCAAAAGTGTTTGACCAGGCAGCGCGCGACCACTACGCACCGCAGCATCTAACGCCAACGGCACCGAGGCAGCGGATGTGTTGCCGTGCTGATCGACCGTAACAATCACCTTGTCCATCGGTAGTTTGAGTTTTTTGGCAGTGCTTTGCATGATGCGGATATTGGCTTGATGCGGAATCAGCCAATCCACATCGGCAGCGGTTTTGTCAGCCTTGGCTAACACAGCGCGCGCGGCCTCATCCAGCACACCCACAGCCAGTTTAAAAACAGCCTGTCCATCCATACGCAACAGCGGGTCGCCCAACACTTGCCCGCCACTGACATGCCCTGGCACACACAAAACTTTGGTATGACGCCCATCGGCATGCAGATCGGTTGCCAAAATACCTGGGGTTTTGGAGGCTTGTAACACCACAGCACCGGCACCATCGCCAAACAAAACGCACGTCGTGCGATCCTTAAAGTCCAGAATCCGCGAAAACACCTCGGCACCAACCACCAATGCTTTGCTGGCCGTGCCTGCGCGAATCATGGCATCGGCAATGCTCAGGGCAAAGACAAAACCGCTGCACACCGCTTGCACATCAAAAGCAGCGGCGCCCTGGTTGCCCAGCTTGCCCTGCAATATGCACGCGGTCGACGGAAAAATCATGTCCGGTGTGGAGGTGCCAACAATGATCAGATCGATGTCTTGGGCATCCAGACCCGCTGCCTGCAGTGCTCGCTGACTGGCTTGTAATGCCAAATCGCTGCTGCATACATCCATGTCAGCGAAATGACGCGCCCGAATACCCGTGCGTTCAACAATCCATTCGTCGGTGGTTTCAATGCCTTGATCCGCCAGCTGCTTGACCAGATCAGCGTTACTCAAGCGGCGTGGTGGCAGATAACTGCCCGTGCCTGTGATGCGGGAATAAATTTTCATGAATCAAGCAGCTTTAAAAACAGAGGTTCAGGCCGGTCACTCGTTGCTCGCCAAAAGTGGTGCTGCATGCGCAATGCGAACCTGAACGCGTTCTAGTAAATTATTTCGGGCTGCATCATACGCCCGGGTTAGCGCGAAGCCAAAAGCCATAACGTCGGCTGAACCATGGCTCTTGAATACCAAACCGCGCAATCCGAGCAAGGCACCACCGTTGTAACGCCGGTGATCCATTCTGGTTTTGAGCGCATTGATCACTGGATAAGCTGCAACAGCTGCCATTTTGGTGAAAATATTGCGCGAGAACTCGTTTTTTAGGAAGTTCACGATCATGCTCGCCAAGCCTTCACTGGCTTTCAGGGCGACATTGCCAACAAACCCATCGCACACCACAATGTCTGCCGTGCCCTTGAAAATGTCGTTGCCTTCGACGTTGCCGTAAAAATTTAAATCACCAGTTTTGGCAGCATTGCGCAGCAATTCACCCGTTTTTTTGATGACTTCGTTGCCTTTAATGGCTTCTTCGCCAATATTTAACAAACCCACTGATGGGTTGTCGTTGCCGTTTAGAACAGACACCAGTGCAGAGCCCATCACCGCAAACTGGAGTAAATGCACGGGCTGGCAATCGACGTTGGCACCCATGTCGAGCACGGTGGTGGCCTGGCCTTTGGCATTGGGGATTTGACCCGCAATGGCAGGGCGGTCGATGCCGTCGAGTGTTTTGAGAACATAGCGTGAAATTGCCATGAGCGCGCCGGTGTTGCCCGCTGACACGACCGCTTGTGCTTTGCCATCTTTTACTTGTGTGATGGCAACTCGCATAGATGAGTCTTTTTTGCGCCGCAAGGCGACTTCAAGCGGATCATCCATGGTGACAATTTCACTTGCGCAGACCAGTTGGGCGCGTGCATGGCTGAAACCCGCCAGACTATCGGGCTTGCCAACCATGATCAATTGCACATCGGGGTGCTGATCGAGAAATTGGGTGCAGGCGGGCAGAGTCACGCTAGGGCCGTGATCTCCACCCATGCAATCGACGGCAATGGTAATCATGAAGTGCTAAAACCTGGCAATCGTCAAAAAGGCACAAAAGCAAAGGCCCGAGGCCACGCTTTGGCAGCCTCGGGCCTCAGGTGGGTTCGCCGAATTAAGCTTCAGATTTGGTCTTTAGCACTTTGCGACCACGATAAAAGCCGGTGGGGCTGATGTGATGACGCAAATGGGTTTCACCCGTGGTGGACTCAACCGCGATTCCGGGCACAACCAGTGCGTTGTGTGAACGATGCATGCCGCGCTTGGACGGAGACTTTTTATTTTGTTGGACGGCCATTTTGGGCTCCTTTAAACGAACGGCTGCAGGTTTTGCAGCCCAGACTTGGTGATTGAAATGCGCTGGACACCCATGCGCAAAAGTCCGCCAGTATAGCGCATCAGATGCCTAATCGGCTAATTTTGCTTTGACGTGTTCAGTTGTGCCAATTTCGCAAAGCGATTGGGCGGTGTGGGGTTGTCGTCAAAGTCGGCGTCTGCACTGCTTAATTTGAGTTCTATCGGGCAAACATCGTGGCGCGGCACCAGCGGCAAATCCATCAGCACTTCGTCCTCAATCAAAGTGGCCAAATCAAAGGCTCGGCTTGCCACCAGCAAGTCCTCTTCCGATTCGTCGTCTTGCTCGGCAGCCAGGGATTCATTGGCAACAAAGCGAAATGACCGAGCAATTTTGAGCGTGATTGCCATCTGCTGCAAGCAACGCTGACAGGTTTGCGCTAGGGTGACCTCAACTTGCAGGTGTAGCCAGACCTGTGCTTTGCCGAGGGCATCCGCCTGCGCTGCAATCTGCGTTGACCAGTTGAGTGCGTTATTTGCGCCCAAACCTTTGGTTTCTTGCATAAGACGCTCATAATTACATAGCAAATCACTCCCACTGAGGGATTCAGCAGCATGCGCCGCTTGCTTGATGTCGAGTTTTGGAGGGCGTGAGATGTCTGGCATGTGCGCAGTGTAAGAGAATCGCGCTATGAATGATTCCATAACGCGCAAACTTATCCTCGCTTCGACCTCTGTTTATCGACGTGAATTGCTGGCTCGTTTACGTCTGCCTTTTGATGTCGTGGCGTCAGAGGTCGACGAAATACCGCTTCCGGGGGAGGTGCCCGAACACTTGGCATGCCGCTTAGCCATGCTGAAAGCACGCACGGTGGCAAGGCAATTTCCGGCTTGTGTCGTGATTGGCTCGGATCAGGTGGCCGATCTGAGCGGTCAAGCTTTGGGCAAACCGCTGTCGCACGAGCGTGCCGTGTTGCAGTTGCAAATGATGCGGGGGCAAACCGTGGTGTTTCAAACGGCTGTTGCCGTGGTCTGTGATGCAACTGGATTTGCTCAAGTCGAGCTGGCGCAAGTAAAAGTCAAATTCAAAAAACTGAGCGATCAGCAAATTGAGCGCTACTTGCGTGCCGAGATGCCCTACGACTGTGCTGGGAGCGCCAAAAGCGAAGGCTTGGGCATCGCACTGCTGGAGTTCATTGACAACGACGATCCCAGCGCATTGGTCGGCTTGCCGCTGATTCGCACCTGTCAGCTGCTTGAGGCTGCAGGTGTCCAGGTGCTCGGGTAATGACGATGTCTAACCTGAGCCAACCCAATAAAGGTCATCTTTACCTAGTGCCAGCACCGCTGGACTTTGGCTGCGATGAGGTGCCGGATCTTCGTGCCAGTATTCCGCTGGGTACCCTCACGCTGGCAGCCGGACTGACGCACTGGATTTGCGAAAACGCCAAATCGGCCCGTGCCTACCTCAAGCGCATCGATGCTGTGTGCCCATTGGCGCTGCCGCTGCAGGCCATGCAATGGCAGGAATTACCGCGTGCAGTGCATAAAAAGGGCGATCATTTAGGCAATTTCGATGCGCGTGGTATGTTGGCAGCCGCTTTGCAGGGGCACAACATGGGCTTACTCAGCGAAGCGGGCATGCCTGCGGTGGCTGACCCGGGTTCTTCGGTGGTGCGCGCTGCACATGATCTGGGCTTGCAGGTTTTCCCCTTGGTTGGCCCAGTATCGTTGCTGCTTGCTTTGGCCGCGAGCGGGCTGAATGGGCAAAATTTTGCATTTGTCGGTTATTTGCCTCAAGACACTGCCGCACGGGTCAGTCGTTTGCGAGAGCTGGAAGCATTCGCGTTGAAAACCGGTCAAACCCAGCTATTTATTGAGACACCTTATCGCAATTTGGCGATGCTTCAGTCTTTGTTGCAAACTTTGCAGCCCGGCACACGGCTGGCTATCAGCAGTGGTTTAAGTCTTGCACGGGCACAGTCTTGCAGTGACAGTGTGAAAAACTGGAAACAGCGCCAGTTCGTGCTGGATAACGCAACGCCTGCTGTGTTTGCAATAGGGGTCTGAAATGGGGAGTCTGTCAGGTTTTTAAGCACGCACACCCATGGGCGCCCAGCTTTGCAGGCGTGGAAGCATGGCACGATAGGGCGCTAGCAGCAAGGCAGCCATCAGCCACTTGATGCCCAGATCACCGGCGGCAAGCATGAGCCAATCGAGGTTGGTGCCGGCAAAGGCGAGAAAGAAAAAAATACCGGTATCGACCACCGATGCGACGATCGAACCGATCAACGGTGCTTTCCACCAGGACAGGGCACGCAGACGGTTGAATGCCACGATATCGAGCAGCTGACCAAGAATGAAAGCAATGCCCGAAGCGATTGCAATGCGCCAGGGTGCCAGCAACAATGAGACCAGAATGGCAATGCCAAAACCGACCCAGGCGACGCGCTGGGCTGCCGTTGCACCGACAGCACGGTTGGTTAAGTCGGTCACCAAAAATGCCACAGGAAAGGTGAATGCACCCCAAGTGAGCCAGTCGTTGATCGGGAATTGAACCAGATAGTTAGACGAGGTGATGACGATGAACATCGCCAAAATGGGACGCCAGAGCGCGGTCAGTGTGATTTGCGAAGAATTTTTCATAGCCGAATTATCACTCGAGCTTGCAGATTGGTTAAGCTTGACAACCTATGAAAGCTTATCGTTCTGCCATTTTGCGTTTTGCTACTGATCGTCCACCGAGTCAGAGCGCTGTCTATGAAGAGGATGGTTTGCTGGTGGTCGCACCCGATGCCCAGGGAACGCAGCGTGTGCACGCGGTTGGGTCTTTCCACGAGTTGCGGCCACGCTTTGCTGATGTCGTGCTTGAAGATTTGAGTGGCCGTCTGATTGCGCCAGGTTTTGTTGACTTGCATAGCCACTACCCGCAAACCAACGTGATTGGCTCGCCCGCCGAGGGTTTGCTGCCGTGGCTCGAAAACTACACATTCCCTGAAGAAAAATGCTTTGCAGAGCTTGATTACAGTACTCAGGCAGCTCGTTTTTTTATAGCGGAAATGTTGCGCAACGGGATCACCACAACCCTGACTTTTGCCACTTCTCATGCTATTTCGGTGAACGCTCTGTTTGAGCAGGCACAGCGATCGCGCATACGCCTGATCAGTGGCTTGTGTTTAATGGATCGGCATGCGCCAGCTGCGCTGCTGAATCAACCCAGTGGCGCTGGTAGAAGCGATGCAACTGAGCAAAGTCTGCTGAGCACAGAAGCCTTGATTCAGCGTTGGCACGGAGTTGGTCGCTTGGGTTATGCCATCACGCCACGCTTTGCGCCGACCAGCAGCGAAGCACAGTTGCGCGGTGCTGGGCAACTGGCAAAGCGCTACCCGGATGTCTGGATTCAGTCGCATGTGGCGGAAAACCAGCATGAAATTGCCTGGGCCAGAGAGTTGTTTCCGACTTCGCGCAGTTATCTGGCCACGTATGCTGACTTTGGGCTGTTGCGCCAGCGCGCCATTTATGCCCACTGCATCCACTTGGCTGATGAAGACCGCATTTTGTTGCATGAAACTGGTGCAGCAGCAGCAGTTTGCCCGACCAGCAACCTGTTTTTGGGGAGTGGGTTTTTTGATTACGTGAAGGCTGATCGGGCTGGTTTTGCCTATGGATTGGCCAACGATGTGGGCGGTGGCACCAGTTTTAGCCCATTTCACACCATGCTGGGAGCCTATTACGTTGGTCGTGAAGGGCAGTCCAAGTCGGGCCTGAGTTTGCGTCCGCAGCATTTATGGTGGCAGCATACGGCAGGTGCAGCGCGTGCCCTGGGTTTGGCGGGCGTTGTGGGCAATTTGCAAGTTGGCTGTGAAGCCGATTTTGTGGTACTGAACCTCCAAGCCACAGCGCTATTGGCACGCAAGACGGCGTTGGCCAAGAATCTCGATGAACTGTTGTTTGCGCTGATTGTGCTGGGCGATGATCGACTGGTTGAACGAACCGTCATCGCCTAAAGAATTCAGGGTAAATCAGTTTTTCCGGGTTTTTTGCTCACTGGCCAGCGTGAGCGAGTGGCATAGCGAGCCGCAGCACTCGGGCTGGCGGGTGTTTCTGTGGACGTTTCTTTAGCGCTGCTTTCCAAGTTAGAGAAATCAAGATCCAGCATGCGTGTGGGGGCTTCTGGCTCCGCTTCAAGCGCAGCGATGGGCTCAAATTTGCCAACAGATGGCGCCGCTGCTGGCGTTGCCAGCGCCAGCGGACGCACGGGTTCTGCCATTGAATTTTGCACACGGGGTGGTATCAGCCCTGACGCCAATGTGTCAATGGGTTCTTCAATTTTGCCGGCTTCTGGAAGGCTGGGTAAGGGTTCTTTTTTTGCAGGAGCCACGCTTGCAGACTTAACCTCAAAGTCCATAAAAATACTGGGCAACGAGGCCAAAAGTTCGGCATCAGAAAGCAAGGGTGCCGTAATTTCTGGCACGCTAGGCGCAGTCACCATTTTTTGGGACGGTGCGGCAGCAGGCGCCGGAAAGCTTGGCAAAGACGGCAAGCTCTTGGGTGACGGTGTGGCGAGCGGTGTGGCGACCGGTTTGGCGGTAGAAACCTCTTGAACGGCCGTCACTTTTTTGGGCTTGACCTTGTGTAAGGGCTTGGGTGGCGGTGCTTTTGTTTCTGTTGCGACGACTTCGGCTAGTGCATGCAGCGTTAACAGATCACGGAAAGCAGCCAGGTCAAAAGTTTC
The DNA here is from genome assembly GCA_903930255.1 of uncultured beta proteobacterium. Classification (GTDB taxonomy): domain Bacteria; phylum Pseudomonadota; class Gammaproteobacteria; order Burkholderiales; family Burkholderiaceae_C; genus Rhodoferax. The sequence continues at coordinate 34,985 of CAIYYA010000236.1, read as the reverse complement.
TTCGTGTTCTTGCGCATCGCGATAAATACAAGCATCCAGATAAGCCAGAGCCTGAACATTAGGCCAGAGACGGGTCAGGTCTTCCTGAACTTCGGGGTAACCGTCGAGACTTTTATCTTCTTGGGTGAAATGGGCAAACTCAGGAATGATGCAATTGAAATAGTGGCTGAAATTATCGCGTTGCACTGAGAAGTCGCTTTTCATGCCAAGGGCATGGTATAGCGTGATCAGATCGAGATGCAGCAAAGGGTTGGGTTCACTGGCTTGGGAAATTTGTTTGCACAAAATGTCGAGAGCGCGTTCGGTTTGACCTAACGAGACAAAAAAATCAGCTTGTTGGCGCACATCCAGGATGTCTTCCGCCATCAGATGGTGACCTTTGACTGCTTTGCCCGTTTCCGCTGGACTGCGTTTGGCGTTGGACAGCATAAAACTGCCCGTTGTGATGTCTAGATCGACTTCGGGCGCTTTTTTTTCTGAGACGGGGGTCACTGTCGGACTGGACTTGACCGGGGGTGTTTGAACAGTATGGCTGAAATCGCTGGGTTGTGTCTCTGGCATCCTCGAAACTAAGACGGTCGAAGGTGCATCGTTTTTATCGGGATCTTGCCACCAAGCATGGCCAGTCGCACTGAGTTGACGCTGGCGCTGCCAAAGCCAAGCCAAAGCAAGCAAACAGACCAGCAGCGCCAGCGCCGCGCCGTAGATCATCCAAAGCGGAATTTGCTGACTTTGTGCATCGTGCAACTGGGTTTGCAAATCGAGGAGTTTCAAATCTTGGCCGGCGGCTTGTTTGCGCAGGGTTTTTAAGTCAGTTTCCAGGCTTGAGATTTGTTTCGCATGCAGCAAAACATCTTCGGTCGGGGCAAACAGCATGGGCATATCTAGCGAATCCATGCGATCTGAAAGAAACGTCATTGCGTCGAGTTTTAGGCGTGCTTTGCCAGTGGTTGCACTTGCTTCATTGACACTTTTGTTTTGTTTGGACTTTGGCGCACCGGTTATCTGCGCTGATTTTTTGCCGGATTTTGGTTTTTTTGCTGTCTCTGGTGACTTATTTTCTGAGTTTGGTGTCACAGCTTGTGCCGCAACGCTCGTGGTCTGTGAGGGCAAAACAACCAGTGTGGGTTCGGTTGATATCTTGGTTGCCAAGGCCAGCGGCACGTCAGCTAGCAAGACATAGCGACGAGAAGTGTTGGAGCCACAGCTTGCGTTCAATATAACAGTGACAAAAGTTTCGTTGACCGGCTCGTCAAGTTGCACGCGCAAAACAGTGCCCTGTGTGGTGGACGCTGAGCGCATGCTTAAGACCGGTGATTTTTGACGGGCATCTGCGTAATAAACTTCAGCCGCAAAACACGAAATGGCAGCATCTTCGCCGGGCCCCGCCAGCACTTGGGCGCTGACATCAAGCATGCGCCCAATCACTGCAGATCCTTGCAGTTCACCCAGCTTAAAGGCAAACGCACTCGGACATGCCAATAGCAGACCCAAGGACAAGATGGCAATAAATAAACGCAATCGGCTTAGCAAGAAAATTTTCCGGGAGATGTGATTTGATCCATCAGAATTTACGCAAAACCGCCCTGGCGTTGTTGTTCCGACTGGTTGTACGACTGTACTGCCTGTGTTGGAATGCCTGGCTGGGGCTATTTTGCGTAAGTCCTATCCATCATAAATGAAATGCCGTTTAGAACGGTTTCGCTGTGTTAATTTTAAGAGCGAACCGGGCACATTCACGACTCGCTTCCATTAACATTCATCACATTACCACCCAAACATACCGTATGTGTCAATTACTTGGAATGAACAGTCGTTTACCGGCCAGTCTTACATTGAGTTTCACCGGGTTTGCTCAGCGCGGAGGTTGCACCGACCACCACGCGGACGGTTGGGGCATGGCATTTTTTGAGAGTGATTGCGCGAGCCCGGGCAAAGGCATTCGCCATTTTGTGGATACCACTAGCGCAGCCACCTCGCCGATAGCGCAAATGCTCAAAAGCTACCCAATCAAAAGCCACAATGTTGTGGCGCATGTGCGCAAGGCCACGGTGGGGCAGGTAACGCTGGAAAACTGTCATCCTTTTGTGCGAGAGTTGTGGGGGCGGTATTGGGTTTTTGCGCACAACGGCGACCTGAGAAATTATGCGCCGTTGCTACACGGCAGCTTCCGGCCGGTTGGCAACACCGACAGCGAGCTGGCATTTTGCTGGCTCTTGCAAGAGTTGGCCAAATCGCATGCCAGTGTGCCCAGCGTTGCCGAACTCACCTGTACCCTGCGCGAGTTGGTGCCACAACTGGCCAACTATGGCACTTTCAATTTCTTACTCAGCAACGGCCAGGCACTGTGGGCGCATGCCACCACCAAGCTTTATTACGTGCTGCGTGCTCATCCGTTTGGCGAAGTGCACCTTAAAGACGATGATGTGTGCGTTGATCTGGCCGAGTTGAACAGCCCGCAAGACCGTTTGGCGGTCGTAGTAACCGAACCACTCACCTCGGATGAGTCGTGGGTAGCTATGGAGCCGGGTGAATTGCTGGTGTTTGAAGAGGGGCGCCTTGCAAGTTGCAGTCTGCAACACGCTGACTCAAAGCCTGCACAAACAACGTCGCTACATCCAGTCCCGTTTGCTCGGTAATCTCCTGAAAACAGGTGGGGCTGGTGACGTTGATTTCGGTCAATTGCTCACCAATGATGTCCAAACCCACCAAAAATAGCCCGCGTTGTTGCAGCACCGGCCCCAGACTTTGGGCGATTTCCCAATCGCGTGTACTCAAAGCCTGCGCCACACCCTTGCCACCTGCTGCCAAATTGCCACGCACTTCGTTGCCCTGCGGGATACGCGCCAGGCAATAAGGCACGGCCTGCCCGTCGATCAATAACACCCGCTTGTCGCCCTGAGCAATGGCGGGGATGAATTTTTGCACCATCAGTGTGCGTGAACCGTTTTGATTCAGGGTCTCGATGATGCTGCCCAGATTCATGCCATCGGGTTTGACTCTGAAAATACCCAGTCCACCCATGCCGTCGAGGGGTTTGAGAATGATGTCGTGATGCTCCGCATGAAATTCGTGCACATCGTCTGACTCGCGTGTTACCAAAGTCGGGGCAATGAACTGGGGAAATTCCAGAATCGCCAGCTTTTCAGGGTGATCGCGCAAAGCTTTGGGGTTGTTGAAGACGCGCGCACCCTCGCGCTGTGCTTGTTCAAGCAAGTGGGTGGCATAAAAATACTCGCTGTCAAAAGGCGGATCTTTTCGCATCACAACTGCATCAAACGCCTTGAGTGGCATGCGCTGCGTGCTATGAATGGCAACCCAATCGGTGGCTTTTCCAGTGAGCCAGAGATGGCTCACCAAGGCGTCCACTGGCTGACCTCGAAGCCAGCGAATATGCTCGGGTTGACACGCTGCAATGGTGTGCCCAAGCGATTGGGCTGCGCGCATCATGGCAAAGCTGGTGTCTTTGTAAATTTTGAAGCTTGACAGCGGATCGGTGATGAAGAGCAGTTTCATAGTGGAACCTATTGCGTTATCTATTAGGGCGCTCGAAGTGCGATTTTCCGACTCTTTGCACCAGCAATGCCAAGGTACCCGCGAGTACCCCCCAAAAAGCCGAGCCAACGCCACCCAACACCACGCCGCTCAAAGTCACCAGAAAAGTGATCAACGCGGCCTCGCGGTGAAATTCGTCGCGCAAGGCTTGAGTAAGTGCTGCACCAATCGTCCCCAAAAGCGCCAAGCCAGCAATGGCGGATATCAGTTCTTTGGGAAACGCCGTCAGCGCACCGGTGATAGCGGTTCCAAAAGTGCCAATCAGCAGATACATGGCACCACAGGTGGCGGAGGCGGTGTAACGCTTGTCCGGATCTGGATGGGCTTCATCGCCCATGCAAATAGCCGCCGTAATGGCACTCAAATTCAGTGCAAAAGCGCCAAATGGTGCCAGCAGCAAGGTGGCCAGCCCTGTCAGGGTAATGATTTTTGAAACAGGTATGCCCGGTTTGTTGGCACTGTGACTGTAGCCGGCTGCGTTGATGGCGGCTACACCCGGCAGATTTTGCGATGCCATAGTGACCACAAACAAGGGCAATGCCAAGCTAACCGTTGCTGCAATGCTGAAAACCGGCATCGTGAACACCGGTATGGCCAGATCAAAATGGATGTTGGCGTTGCTGAACCCGTTGTTCAGCGCGACATAAGCAATCGCCACAAGCAAAGTCAATGGAATGGCAAAGCGCGGTGTCAAGCGTTTGCCAATCAGATAGCTACAGAGCATCACCAGCACGATCGATAAATTGGTTTGTGCTGCTGTAAAAACCTGCATGCCAAAGCGTGCCAGAACGCCCGCCAACAAGCCCGAGGCAAGCGCCATGGGTAGATGATTCATGAAACGTTCAAACCAGCCTGTCACACCAACCAGCGTGATGAGCGCTGCGCAAAGCATAAATGCACCCACGGCTTCAGCCATCGAAAAACTTCCAGCAAGGCCGGCTGTCGCCAGCACGGCAGCGCCCGGTGTACTCCAGGCCACCATCACCGGTTTGCGCAAAATGAGCGATGGCACCAGGGTGCACAAACCCATGCCCAGGCCCAGAGCCCACATCCACGAGGTGATTTGTTCTGGTGTAGCGCCGAAAGCCAGTGCGGCTTGAAACAAAATCGCCACCGAGCTGGTGAAGCCGACCAGCACAGCCACAAAACCTGCGGTGAAAGCGGAGGCTGAAAGGTCTTTGAAAAATCGCATGGAACAGCAAATATTTTGTAAAAATAGGCTCTAGCGCTTATCCAGCATGCGTGAGTAGCTATCTATTTTGATAGCGCAAGCAAGAGTTTTGCATGCACGCCACCAAAACCGCCATTGCTCATGCACAGAATTTGATCACCTGCGCGAGCCTGTGTGACTACTTGCGCCACCAGCGCATCAATGCTGTGCGCTACGTGTGCACGCTCGCCCATGGGTGCCAGGGCGCTACTGGCATCCCAGTCAAGGCCACCGCAGTAGCAAAAGGCCAGGTCGGTCTGCTCTAGGCTCCAGGGTAACTGAGCTTTCATGGTGCCCAATTTCATGGTGTTGGAGCGTGGCTCAAACACGGCCAGAATGCGTTGACCGGGTTGCAGGGTGCGGCGCAGTCCATCGACTGTGGTTCGAATGGCACTGGGGTGGTGGGCAAAGTCATCAAAAACGGTGATTTCACCGCCTCGGGTTGGCACGCAACCGCGTATTTCCATGCGCCGTTTGACGTTTTCAAAGCGCCCGAGCGCCTGTGCAGCTTCGTCGGCGGACACACCCACATGCTGGGCCGCTGCAATCGCCGCCAACGCGTTCAGCTGGTTATGCACACCGCCGAGCTGCCAGTTGACATGGCCGACTACTTGGCCATGCTGTACCACGGCAAAGTTATTGGGCTCGCCAGTTGCCGAAAAGTCGCTGACGGCGGAGCCAAATCCACGCACCTCGCTCCAGCAACCCTGGTGCAGCACACGGGCCAGACTCTCTTCGAGGTCATTCACAATAACGCGTCCGCTGCCATGCGCGCCAGCGCCAGGAACCGTGCGCACCAAATGGTGAAATTGGCGCTCGATGGCGGGCAGATCATCAAAAATATCGGCGTGATCGAACTCTAGGTTGTTCAAAACTGCTGTGCGTGGGCGATAGTGAACAAATTTGCTGCGTTTGTCGAAAAAAGCCGTGTCGTATTCATCAGCTTCTATGACAAAAGTTTTGCCCTGACCCAAGCGAGCCGAAATGCCAAAATTCAGGGGGACGCCACCAACCAAAAACCCTGGCTGCAGGCCGGCTTTCTCAAGAATCCAGCTGGTCATGGCGGTGGTGGTGGTTTTGCCATGAGTGCCGGCAATGGCGATCACGTGGCGGCCTTGCAGAACATGTTCGCAAAGCCATTGCGGACCACTGGTATAGGGTAAGCCAGCGTCCAGAATGGCCTCCATCAGTGGAAATTTCGGGCTGCCGTCAGCCAGGCGGGTGCGACTAACCACGTTGCCAATCACAAAAATATCAGGCGCCAATGCCAATTGTTCGGCACCAAAGCCTTCGATCAAGTCAATTCCCAAGGCGCGTAACTGGTCACTCATGGGGGGGTAAACACCAGCATCGCAACCGGTGACTTGGTGCCCCGCTTCGCGGGCCAAAGCGGCGAGTCCTCCCATGAAGGTGCCGCAAATACCTAATATATGAATGTGCATTCGCGGATTTTAGAGGTGGCTGGCACAATGCAGGCATCATGACTGATGCGCAAACTGAAATAGCTGCTGCAGCTGCACGCTGGGTGGTCGAAGATGGGATGGAATTTGGCCCGGCCAAGCGTCGTGCGGCCAAACAGCTGGGTTTGACAGGGCGTGCGGATTTGCCTGATAACGCCACGCTGGAGTGCGCTGTGGTTGACTACGTTACGCTGTTTTGTGCGGACACACAACCCGCTGAATTGCTGGCGTTGCGGCGCTTGGCTTTGCACTGGATGGAACGCTTGGCACCTTTTCGTCCTTATTTGAGCGGTTCTGTCTGGCATGGTTACGCCACTCGACTGTCTGATATTTATTTGCAATTGTTTTGTGATGACAGCAAATCGGCTGAAATCACGTTGATTGATCAGCGTTTGAGCTATCAAGTCCAAACGGTGAATGGATTGCATGGCGCGCCGGTTGATGCATTGAGTTTGGGTGTTTATTGCGACACGCTGAAACAGGAGATCAGTTTGCATTTGATGATTTATGACCATAACGATGTGCGTGGCGCACTCAAAGCCGATGCCAAGGGTCGCACGCCGCGTGGTGATATACAGGCGTTACGTCGCTTGATGCCACAGGATATGTTATGACGCAGCGCGCAATCGGACGCCGAAGCTGGATCGCTGCCGCGCTGGCTGGAGCCGTTGCCGGTGGCGCGGCCTGGAACTGGCGAGCCAGCGAGACCGAAACCGTTGCATTGACGGCATCCGAAATGCAGTTTTGGCAAAGCCAATGGCAGCAGATCGATGGTGTGCTGCTGCCCATGCAAGGTTTCAGTGGGCACCCTTTGCTGCTTAATTTTTGGGCAACCTGGTGTCCACCTTGTGTGGAGGAATTGCCGTTATTAAACGTTTTTTACCAAGAAAACAAGGCTAAAGGTTGGCAAGTTTTGGGTTTGGCAGCCGATCGACAAGATGCCGTGCAGCGCTATCTGGCGGCTGCTCCCCTGCAATTTCCGGTGGCTTTAACCGGTTTTGAAGGCATCGGGCTGAGCAAATCGCTCGGAAATTTGAGCTCGGGCTTGCCTTTTACGGTGGTGTTTAACGCTGCGGGCCGTATCGTGCATCGTAAAATTGGCAAACTTGCAGCACAAGACCTCTCGGCCTTGCTGCAGACCATCCGCTAAGTTTGATTTGAGTTCTTATGTAAAATAATATCAACTTGAATCAAGTTAATAGCAATTAAATAGCGATAGATGAAAATTAATCAATCCCGACTTAATTTCAATCTCCCGTAACGTTGGAGCACGCATGGACCTCAGAAAACTCAAAACCCTGATTGATTTGGTATCGGATTCAAACGTTTCAGAGCTCGAAATAACCGAAGCCGAAGGCAAAGTGCGCATTGTCAAGGGCTCCGGACTGGCACCCCAGCATTACGCCAGTGCCCCTATGGTCATGCCCACACCCATGATGCAGGCGCCCGCTCCTGAGGCTGTCGTTGTGCCTGCTCCTGTTGTTGTGGATACCGGTGTGACCATCAAGTCGCCGATGGTGGGCACTTTTTATCGTTCCGCATCACCGGGCTCAAAATCTTTTGTTGAAGTGGGCGATGTGGTCAAGCAGGGCGATACCTTGTGCATCATTGAGGCCATGAAAATTCTCAATGAAATCGAATCTGACCATGCAGGAAGGGTGCGCCGTATTCTTGTCGACAACGGCCAGCCGGTTGAATACGGTCAAGCTTTGTTCATCATCGATTGAGATCAGGCTGCTCCCATGTTTAAAAAAATTCTGGTTGCCAATCGCGGGGAAATCGCGTTGCGTATTCAGCGCGCTTGCCGCGAACTTGGCGTCAAAGCTGTCATGGTGTATTCGGAAGCCGACCGGGATGCCAAATATGTCAAGCTGGCTGAAGAGGCTGTCTGCATCGGCCCGGCTGCCTCGAGCTTGAGTTACCTGAATATGCCGGCCATTATTTCGGCCGCAGAGGTTACCGATGCAGAAGCGATTCACCCTGGCTATGGATTCCTCAGTGAAAACGCCGACTTTGCTGAACGAGTCGAGCGCAGTGGCTTTCAGTTCATTGGCCCCACGCCAGAGTCGATCCGCATCATGGGCGACAAAGTTTCAGCCAAGCAAGCCATGATCAAAGCGGGGGTGCCTTGTGTGCCAGGTTCTGAAGGCGAACTGCCAGACGATCCGGTGCAAATTCGGCGCATTGCCAAATTGGTCGGTTATCCGGTCATCATCAAAGCCGCAGGGGGGGGGGGTGGACGCGGCATGCGAGTGGTGCATACCGAGGCAGCGCTCATCACCGCCGTCACCAGGACCAAACGCGACGCCGGTGCAGCCTTTGGCAACCCTGCGGTTGACATGGAGAAATTCTTGCAAAACCCGCGCCATATCGAAATTCAGATCATGGCTGACAAGTATAAAAACGCGGTTTATTTAGGAGAACGCGACTGCTCCATGCAGCGCCGTCACCAAAAAGTCATTGAAGAAGCGCCGGCACCTGGCATTGCGCGCAAATTGATCGAACGAGTGGGCGACCGCTGTGTGAGTGCTTGTAAAAAAATTGGCTACCGAGGAGCTGGCACCATTGAGTTTTTATACGAAGACGGAGAGTTTTATTTCATCGAAATGAATACCCGGGTGCAGGTGGAGCATCCGGTGACCGAATTGACGACCGGCATTGATATTGTTAAAACCCAGATCATGGTGGCTGCAGGTGAAAAATTGCCGTTTACGCAGCGTCAGATTCAGATTCGTGGCCATGCCATTGAGTGTCGTCTGAATGCCGAGGATCCCTACAAATTTACGCCATCTCCGGGTCGCATCACGATGTGGCATGCTCCGGGTGGACCCGGTGTGCGGGTTGACTCGCATATCTACACCAATTATTTTGTGCCACCCAATTACGACTCCATGATCGGCAAAATCATCGTTCATGGCGATACGCGCGACCAAGCGCTAGCGCGCATGCGCACAGCGTTGGGCGAAACCGTGGTCGAAGGCATCAACACCAATATTGCGCTGCATCGCGAGCTGATGGTGGACGCACAATTTATCACGGGTGGCACCAATATTCATTATCTTGAAGGCTGGTTGGCCAACCATACACGCTGATTTCCACCATGTTTGAACTGCGCTTGATGTGCCCGGAAAATCGGGTGGAAATTCTGGGCGATGCGCTCGACGCAGTCGATGCTTTGAGTGTGAGTGTGGAAGATGCCGATGCCCAAACCGATGCCGAGCAAGCCCTGTTTGGCGAACCTGGCATGCCACCTCCTAAAGAAGGTTGGCAGCGTTCGCGCGTGTTGGCTTTGTTTGACACTCAAGTGCTAGCTGAAGATGCTTTGCGCTTGCTGCAAGCGCAAGATTTTTTTGCCGATTGCACGTTTTTAGGGTTACAGCATGTGCCTGAGCAGGATTGGGTGCGCTTGACGCAGTCGCAATTTACACCGGTGCCAATCACCCCCGAGTTCTGGATCGTTCCAAGCTGGCACGAATTACCCGCGCAAGCGCGCATTGCGATTCGACTTGACCCCGGTTTGGCTTTTGGCACGGGCACACATCCCACCACGCGCATGTGCTTGCGCTGGATTGCTCAGCAGGGTGCTGCACGTGATTTGGGCAGAGTACTTGACTACGGTTGTGGATCGGGCATTTTGGCCATTGGTGCTGCCAAATTTGGTGCTAGCGACATCGATGCCGTGGATATTGACAGTGCTGCCGTTGAGTCGACTGAACGCAATGCGCAGGCCAATCAGGTTGCGCTGCGTTGTGGTTTGCCGCAAAGCGCCGAAGGTGTGTATCAAACCGTGCTGGCCAATATTCTGGCTACGCCGCTGAAAGTGCTGGCGCCCTTGCTGTGGGGGCGTGTTGCGCCAGGCGGTTCTTTGGTGCTGGCAGGGATTTTGCAGCGCCAGGCCGATGAGTTGATCGCCGCTTATGCGCCCTATTGTGATTTGCGTGTGGCCGACTGTGAAGACGGCTGGATTTTGATGACGGCCTGAGCGCACACGCTGCGGCTCAACCATGTAAGCGTCCACATGAGCCTCATAACCTGTTGTCCAGCTTGCAACACCTGCTTTAAGGTGGTGCCCGACCAGTTGCGCATTTCTGAAGGCTGGGTTCGCTGCGGTCAGTGTGCTGAAGTCTTTGATGCTGCCAAGCACATGCTGGAGCTAGCTGCTCCGCCATCTGTTGACGAACGTTCGGCTTCAGCGGCAGAGCCCGAGCTGCCAGTCGTTTCTGTATCTTTGCTGGCAGCGGTGCCTACCAGCACTACACAACAGGCCGTGCCGGATGCGCAAGCGGTTCACATTGCCACCTCGATCGCAATATCCGCGCAAGACTCCGCTGCGCATGCCTTACCAAAAAATGTTTCAGAGCAAGTGACCGCTGAAGCACTTGAAGAAACAGCTGTAGGAACATTATTGATCCGGCCCGATGATGTATCAAGTTCCGTTCGGGTTGAGCTTGTCGAAACCCTTCGACAAGCTCAGGGCGAGCGGTTCAAACTTCATCGGGCCGTAGCAATAGAAGATGCGACTGAAGAAGTGCCGCAGGCAGCACCAAACCTGGAGCACACCACCTCGGCCGACTGGGCTGATCTGCCGCTGTCTGAAACGCCAGCAGCAGACCTGTCATTTTTAAACCCGCCATCTGCCGTTTCGCGTTGGCATCAACCACTCTGGCGCGTACTGTTGGGCAGTTGTGCGCTGTTTTTCATGCTGTGCCTTTTGGCGCAATATCTTTATCACGAACGCGATCGTCTGGCGGCAGTGCATGCGCCACTCAAACCGCTGCTGCAAACCCTGTGTCAACCCTTGGGTTGTGCGGTCTCGCCTTTGCGTGGCATTGAATCAGTGGTGCTTGACTCTGCGACATTCACCAAGTTTGGCAAAGATGCGTACCGTTTGGATTTTGTGGTCAAAAATAGCGCAGCTGTTGATTTGGCCACGCCAGACATTGAGTTGACTCTGACCGATATGACCGATCAGGTGATTGTGCGCCGTGTTTTGACGTATAGCGAGCTAGGCACTCAAACGGCAAGCTTGTCAGCCGGAGCTGAGTGGCGGGTTTCAACCGTGCTGCAGGTCAAGCCGGAGTCGAATTTGCCGACCGTGCAGGGCTACCGTTTACTGGCCTTTTATCCTTGAACCGGGATTGAATCCATTAGGAAAATTTACCGGCCAAGCTCAGGGCGAACGGGGCTAATGCATTTTCTCGGTTGAAGTAAGGGATGCAGAAAATGCAAATATCCCATTTCTGGCGGCACTGGCGGGCGCATTGCTTCGTTGCTCATCGCTTGTGTGGTCTTGCCACACTGCGCTCTGAGCGCCTAGCGCTGCATCCCTCCAGCACTCGCCATAAACGGTACATTTGCAATTTCTGCTCCCTAATGGCTGCGGTTAGCTGCGGTTAGCTGCGGTTAGCTGCAGTATGGCGTGGTGATTTGAAACCCGTTAGCGGCTGCGTCCGGCCTTGTATTTGCCGCTGCCAGCGCCAATTACCCCGTCGGCATGCGCCAAACGGGCCATGGCTTTGGCGGCATGGGCGTGTGTGATCGCTAACCCCAATGCATCGGCTGCATCAGGGCCCGGTAGACCTGGCAAGTTGAGCAAGCGACGCACCATTTCCTGAATTTGCTTTTTGTCGGCCCGACCCCAGCCGACCACGGCCTGCTTCATTTGTAAGGCGGTGTATTCGGCCACACTCAGGTTGCTGCTGACCAGCGCCGTGATGGCTGCACCACGCGCCTGACCCAACAGTAGCGTTGATTGCGGATTCACGTTGACAAACACCACCTCGACGGCCGATGCACTGGGCTGGTAGCGTGCCACCACTTCATGAATGCCGTCAAACAAGACTTTTAGACGTGCCGGCAGTTGGCCTTTATCCAGGTGCGTTGTGGTGATGGTTCCACTCGCGACATAGTGCAAATCGACACCTTCAACATCGACCACGCCAAAGCCAGTGGTGCGCAAACCGGGATCAATTCCAAGAATTCTCATTGCTCTAATTTTTGTAGCTTGTGAAGCATATGTGGCATGCGTTAGAGGTCAAAATACCAGCGCATTGAATGGAAAAATACGGGGGCTGCAAAGCACAGAGAATCGATTCGGTCAAGCATGCCGCCAGCGCCAGTCACGCCTTTGCCCTGGTCGCGCCAGATCGGAATGCCACGGTCGCGTTTCAGTGCTTTCATGACCAGGTGGCCGAGTGAACCAGCGGCGCAGGCAATAAAAGCCATGGCAAATGCCTGCCCTGGAACAAAAGGGGTAACACCTGCTAGCAGAGCACCCAGCAAACTGCCGGCAGCCATGCCCCAGCTCCAACTGTTCCAGTTGAAACTATGGCTGATGTTGTCGGCGGCGGGGGGCGAGGGTGAATAGCGTGCGACCAAGTGCTGCGTGAGCATGCAGGTTTGTACCACCAGCACCAAAAAAAACACCAAAAAAGCATTTTTTTGATCGTAATGTGGAAACTTCAGCAGCAGCAGGGCAGGCACATGGCTCATGCCGTAGACGCACACCATGATGCCCCACTGGAGCTTGGCGTTGCGCTCAAGAAAACGTTGCGGATCGTTAGCCAGTGCGCTGGCTACGGGCAAAGTCAAAAACACATACACCGGAATAAAAACGGTGAACAAGCTGAATTGTTCGGTGCCAACCAGCCAGTATTGAAACGGCAGCACGGCAAAAAAAGTCAATACCAGACTGCGATGGTCGCCCTGGCGCGTCGGCGAGAGTGTCAAAAACTCACGCAACGCAAAAAATGAGCCCAAAGCAAACAACACCAAACGTGTGATATCGCTGGCCAGCCAGGCAATCCAGAACACAAAAATCAAAGTCCAGCTGGTCCCCAGCAAGGCTTGCACATCGTTCAGCGCTTTTTTTCGGCTTTGTGCTTGCGCAGAGTCATCCATCTCACGCATCGAAAGCAAAAACGTGATGCTAGTGGCCAGCAGCAGCAAACCAAAAACCAGCACAAACAGGGCACCCACCTGCTGTGTCGGACTGAGATTTTTAAGTGCCTGGTACACGCTTGAGGCCTAAATTTCGCGCAAGGCCAGCACGGCGTTGCGCGCACGTTGCAAAAAAGCCTGCCGATCTTCACCCACATGCACTTGCATCGGTGCGCCAAAGGTGACTGAACACAACACCGGCACAGGAACAATCTCGCCTTTGGGCATGACGCGCTGCACATTGGCAATCCAGGCCGGGATGAGTTCGACGTGAGGAAATTTTTGCGCCAGATTGAACAGGCCAGCCTTGAAAGCCTGTGGTTCATCCGCATGACCACGCGTACCTTCAGGGAACAGAATCAGTGAGTCGCCCTGGTTCATGGCATCGATCAAGGGCTCCAGTGGGTCTTCATCGGCATGGCGCTCTCGTGAGACATAAATCACATTGAATACAGCGCGGGTTATCCAATGCTTAAAGGGTGTGCGTGTCCAGTAATCGCGTGCTGCCACGGCTCGGGTGCTGCTGCGCAATTCTTTGGGCAAGGCCGCCCAGATCATCACCAGATCGGCGTGGCTTTGGTGGTTGGCAAAATAGATGCGTTGCTCGGCCTTGGGCGGGCAGCCATACCAACGTGCTTGTGAGCCGGTCAGAACACGGATTAGGCCCAACAAGAAATAACTCATCATTTTGGCAAGCATGGCGCGGATCATAATCGGAGAAAATTCATGAGGGTTCAGATACCAGGCGAGGTGAGTTGCGAGGCAGTTTGGATGTACATGAGAAGTTCATAGCTTGGCTATGGACGACGAATGGGCGTTCAAAATGACCACAAATCACCCGTATGGCACTGAGCAGGGTCAAAGACCTGCCGAATGGATTTTCTCGGACACTAGCATTGTCATTAGAACATTGGGATGCAGACCGCATCCCTAACCGACAAGAAAGCCTGTCATGCCTTCCTCACTGATTCGTCGCTTGCTGCTGGCTCTGGTTGTTCTGGTCATGTTAATCGCTGGCCTGTGGTGGGGCAACCGACCTAAACCGGTTTCCGTGCTGCTTTGGCAAATCGACCGTGGCAAGGTCGAATCAAGCATAGCCAACACCCGCGCTGGTACTGTTGAGGCCTGTCAGCGAACCAGACTCTCTGCCACCATGGGCGGACGCATTGAAGTGCTAGCCGTCAAGGAAGGCGATCAGGTCAAAAAAGGCCAGTTGCTAATCAAGCTCTGGAACGACGACCAACAGGCGCAAAGTGCCTTGGCTTTGGCACAGGTCAGCACGGCGCGCCAGCGTGTGGTGGAGGTCTGCACGTTAGCCACGAACGTCGAGGCCGAAGCGCAACGCCAAAGCTTGTTGCGGGCGCAAGGCTTTGTCTCGGGCTCACGCGAGGAGCAAGCTCGTGCCGAAGCGCAGGCCAGGCGCGCCGCTTGCGAAGCGGCTCAAGCCGATGTGGCGCAATCGTTGGCCAAGGTTGATGCGACTCGGGTCGAGCAGAGTCGCACTGTGCTGTACGCACCGTTCGCTGGCACGATTGCCAAGATCGTCGGTGCGGTTGGTGAATACGCGACCCCTTCGCCGCCTGGTGTGCCAACACCACCAGCCATTGATCTGATTGACGACTCTTGCCTCTACGTGAAAGCCCCGATGGATGAAATCGATGCGCCCAAAATTGCACCCGGACAGGTGGTTCGGATCAGCTTTGATGCCTTGCCGAAGCAATCTTTTGCGGGTCATGTCAAGCGTGTAGCGTCTTATGTTTCTGCCGTCGAGAAGCAGGCTCGCACAGTTGATCTCGAGGCCACTCTAGACCCCGCAGCGGCTCCACCCAAACTACTGGTGGGTTACAGCGCTGATGTGGAGGTTATTCTGGCACTGCGCGAGAACGTGGTTCGCGTACCCACATCGGCCTTGCAAGAAGGTTCGATGGTGCTACTGGCGGGAATCGACGGCCAATTGCAGCTGCGCAAAATAAAAACTGGCCTGGCCAATTGGGAGTTCACCGAAGTTCTGGACGGTTTGCTGGTGGGAGACCGGGTTGTTACCTCTTTGGAGCGCGAAGAGGTCAAAGCAGGGGCTCATTTTGTGCTGGAAGACCAAGCCAAGCCATGAGCGTGGTGCAAATCGCCTTGCATGGCATTGAGCGCGTTTTCCACCTGGGTGACTCCGAGGTGCATGCACTGCGCGACCTCAACTTGAACATTTCAGCGGGTGAGTACGTGGCCGTCATGGGACCCTCGGGCTCGGGCAAATCCACGCTGCTGAATTTATTGGGGCTACTCGACCGCCCCAACGCGGGCGTTTATCAGCTCGAAGGACGCGACGTGACGACCCTGACACCGGATGAGCAGGCGCGAGTGCGTAGCCAGCGCATCGGCTTTGTGTTTCAGAGTTTTCACCTGGTGCCGCGTTTAAGCGCTGCCGAAAATATTGCCTTGCCGATGCTGTTGGCGGGTGTTGCACCAGCGCTGCGTCGCGCACGTGTGGCGCAGGCTCTACAGGATTACGGTCTGGAAAACCGTGCCAACCACCGGCCCGAAGAGCTCTCGGGCGGGCAACGCCAGCGCGTGGCCATCGCCCGCGCCACCATCATGCAGCCGGCGCTGATCTTGGCCGATGAACCCACCGGCAACCTCGATCGCAGCACCGGCGAAGAAGTGGTGCATTTGCTTGAAGCGCTCAACCAGCGCGGCGTGACCTTGATTGTGGTCACCCATGACCCTCATCTGGGCGCACGCGCCAAGCGTCAGTTGCTGATGCAAGACGGCACGCTTCAACAGGATTCAGTACGCTCAGCATGCGCAACGCCGACCTGATCCGCTTTGCGCGCTTAGCCGCCAGCGGCAACCCTTTGCGTGCTGCGCTACTGGTGTTGGCGATGGCCATTGGTGTCGCTGCGGTCGTGGTGCTCACCGCCTTGGGCGACGGTGCACGGCGCTATGTGATGAACGAGTTTGCTTCTTTGGGTAGCAACCTGGTCATCATCTTGCCGGGGCGTTCTCAAACCGGTGGGTTCAACCCCGGCAACGTCATCACCAGCACACCGCGTGATATGAGCATCGACGATGCACAGGCCCTGTTGCGGGTTCGGGGTGTGCGTCAGGTAGCACCACTTGCCATTGGCACTTCTGAAATCAGTGCCGGCGGCAAACTGCGCGAAGTGATGGTGGCTGGCACCACGGCCGGCTACTTTCAATTGCGCCAGATGGCGCTGACACAGGGGCGTTTTCTCTCCCATGGTGACTG
Source organism: uncultured beta proteobacterium (assembly GCA_903930255.1). Taxonomy (GTDB): domain Bacteria; phylum Pseudomonadota; class Gammaproteobacteria; order Burkholderiales; family Burkholderiaceae_C; genus Rhodoferax. The sequence continues at coordinate 18,577 of CAIYYA010000236.1, read as the reverse complement.
GCACCGGGGCGCCGGCGAAGCCGTGATTGGCGCGCGTGTGCGGGCTGAGTTGTTTGGCAACGCGCCCTCGATTGGGCAATGGGTGCGCATTGGAGACCGGCGTTTTCGGGTAGTGGGTGTGCTGGCCAGCAGTGGCCAGGGTTTGGGCATGAATGCCGACGAGCTGGTGATGGTGCCGGTCTCGCAGGCGCAAGCCCTGTTTAACAGCAACACGCTGTTTCGCATTTTGGTCGAAGCTAACAGTCGCGAAGCCATTGAAATCGTCAAGACACAGGTGACCGAGATCATCAAACTGCGCCATGACGGTGAGCAAGACGTGACCGTCATCACGCAAGACGCTGTGTTGGCAACTTTTGATCGTTTGTTAGGCGCGCTGACTCTGGGTGTGGCAGGCATTGCGGCCATCAGTCTGGCGGTGGCTGGCATCCTGGTGATGAATGTCATGCTGGTCTCGGTAACCCAACGCACCGCCGAAATTGGCCTGCTCAAGGCGCTTGGTGCCACGGGCGCAACCATTCGGCTGCTGTTTCTCACCGAAGCCTGCCTGATGTCTTTGGCCGGGGCCGTGCTTGGCTATGCCCTGGGGCAGGCTGGTGCTGCGCTGATTCGGCAGTTGTACCCGACTTTTCCAGCATTTGCGCCAGACTGGGCGGTGTTGGCCGGCTTGGGCACTGCGCTGTTCACGGGCATTTTGTTTGCGCTGTTGCCGGCGCGACGTGCGGCGCAATTAGATCCGGTGCAGGCGCTGGCGAAGCGCTAACGGACAGATATTCACCATGCTGCTCCCCGATGCAATCTGGTTGGCACTGCGCGCCGTGACCGCCCAGCGTTTACGAAGTTTCCTGACGCTGCTGGGGATTGCCGTGGGCATTGCCGCCGTGATTTTGCTGACTTCGATTGGTGAAGGCATTCACCGCTTTGTGCTGGCCGAATTCACCCAGTTTGGCACCAACATCGCCAGCATCTCGCCGGGCAAAGTTAAAACGTCAGGGCCAGCACCCACGGGTATTCCGACCTCGGTGCGCCCACTCACCCTGGACGATGCGCGCGCACTGGCCGATTTGCCACAGGTCACTGCCATGACGGCCACCGTGTGGGGCAACACCGAGGTGGGTGCCAATGGTCGCTTGCGCCGCACCACTGTCAATGGGGTGGGTGCTGACATGCTCAAGGTCTACAACATCAAGGTCAAGACCGGTCAGTTTTTGCCCGCTGAAAACCTGGAAAATGCGCGTGCCTTGGTGGTGCTGGGCGCAAAATTGAAAGAAGAACTGTTTGCTAGCGCCAACCCGTTAGGTGCGCGTGTTCGGGTGGGCAATTTGCAGTTTCGCGTGATCGGTGTGCTTGAAGCCAAAGGGCAGTTTTTGGGCATTGACCTGGACGACGCGGCCTATATTCCGAGTGCGCGCGCGCTCGAACTCTTCAACCGCGACGGCCTGATGAAGATCGATTTAGCCTATGAGGAAGGGGTTCCTGCAGCACGTGTGGTCGCTGCCATCAAGTCCAGCCTGATGGCGCGCCACGGCCGCGAAGACTTCACCATCACCACGCAGGAAGACATGCTGCGCACACTCTCCAACATACTGAACATTTTGACCATGGCCGTGGGTGCGCTGGGTAGCATCTCGCTGCTGGTGGGCGGGGTCGGCATCGTCACTATCATGACCATTGCCGTGAGTGAGCGCACTGGAGAAATTGGTTTGCTGGTCGCGCTGGGGGCTCCCCGGAGAACCATCATTGGATTATTTTTAGGCGAGGCGGTAACCCTGTCGGCGTTAGGGGGGGTGCTGGGCTTGCTGCTGGGTCTTGGCTTGGCGCAGTTGATTCATCTGGCTGTGCCTGCCTTGCCAGTGCACACGCCCATCGGGTTTGTCATTCTGGCCGAAGCAGTGGCGCTGGCCATTGGCCTGCTGGCCGGTGTATTGCCTGCCATCCGGGCGGCCAAGCTTGATCCGGTCGAGGCGCTGCGGGCTGAGTGATGGGAATTTTGTCAAAATTCAAATGGGGGAAACCCCTCAGGGCAATTCAGCGCTGTTCAAGCGGCTCACAATGACTTCGGCACGACCGGCTACATAACTCGAATTGGGCAGTTTTTCAAAATATTTGGGGCGCGGCAATATCACCGCCAGCCGCGCTGCTTCATAGGCGCTCAGCTGAGCTGCGGACTTGCGGTAATAGTGCTGGGCGGCCGCTTCGGCACCAAACACGCCTTCGCCCCATTCCACGCTGTTGAGGTAAATTTCCAGAATGCGCTGCTTGTCCAAGAGTGCTTCGAGCAACAGCGTCAGCACAAACTCCTGCCCTTTACGCAGCAAAGTCCGCTCACCCGACAAAAACAGGTTTTTGGCGAGCTGCTGGGTGATGGTGGAGCCGCCCACCACTTTTGGGGGTTTTGCGGGCTTGCTTGGTGCCTGCGTTGTGGCTGCTTTGGTGTTCGATTTAGCAGAGTTTTTTGTCTGAGCCTTTGCCGCTTGCTCTTCGGCCTTGGCATTTTTTTGCCAGGCTTTTTCGAGTGCGTTCCAATCCACACCATCGTGGTTGGCAAAACCATCGTCCTCGCTGACGATTACCGCGCGTTTGAGGTTGTCTGCAATTTGGCCATAGGATGTCCATTTTTGACGCCAGCGCAGGCTGCCTTTTTCGGTGCTAACACGCCAGGCTTCCGAGCGTTCAAAAGCTGTAGATTGCGGGTCGATGACCAGCATCGCCGCAATGCGCGCAACAAAAAACAGTTGTAGCAGCAAGCCTGCCATGGCCAGCAAACCGAGCCAGCGCAGTAGGGGTCTCATACGCTCAGGCGATGACTTGGCGCAACTCCGCCAGCACTTGTCCGGAGGGTGGGCGAACCCCGCGCCAGATCAAAAATGCTTCGGCTGCCTGCTCCACCAGCATGCCCAGGCCATCGCGTGGCAGTGCGCCGTGTTGGCGTGCCCAATCCATAAAACCGTGCGCACCAGGGCCATACATCATGTCGTAAGCCAGTGCGCCAGGTTTTAGCACATGCTCACCAACCGGCACGCCGGCGCCACTGAGGCTACTCGCTGTGCCATTGATAATCACATCATAATCAGCCTCTAACGCTTGTAAATCATGCGCAACTAGCTCTGTATTTTGTAGCGATGCGAGACTTTGATGGCGTGCCACCAGGGTGCTAGCTTTGTGCCTTGTGCGGTTCGCCACACTGATGTGCGCTGGGCTGGTTTGTAGCAGTGGCCCGAGCACACCGGCCGCCGCACCGCCTGCGCCAATCAACAGCAGGCGCAAGCCTTTGGGCGGCACACCCGCGTTGCGCTCGATGTCGTCTACCAAACCAATGCCATCGGTGTTGTCGGCCAAAATCTGGCCATCTTTAAAGGTCAGCACGTTACACGCCTGCGCCAACAAGCCACGCTCACTGGTGTGGGTGGCGAGCGCTGCAGCCTGGAACTTGAACGGCACAGTAATGTTGCAGCCGCGCCCGCCCGCATCGATGAACGCCTGCACGCTGGCATCAAAGTGGTCGAGCGGGATCTCGCGTTTGTCGTAGTGCAACAGTTGGCCGGTGAGCTCGGCAAAGCGGGCGTGAATCCAGGGCGAGCGGCTGTGCGCCACTGGGTTGCCCATGACGCAGTAATAGTCGTTGGTCATACTTGTTAGTTGTTGCTTAAACTGGTTTGCAGGGTTTCATCACGGGTGAACTTGAAGCGCGAGACCACCGCAATCTGATCGGCTTGCTGGCGCATGGCAGGGCTAAACGCACCAAACGGCCCGGCGCTGCTGGCAATGCTGCTGGCGCGTCTATCGAGCACCGGTTTGCCCGAGCTTTGTACCACTTCGGTAGAAAGCACGTGACCATCGTGGTTGATGGTGATGACCATGGTCAGTTCGCCATAAAGTTTCTTGCCTTTGGATTGTGGAAAATTTTCAGTTCCCTTGTCCTCGATGGTTCGGCGCAAATGGTCGTAATAAACGGCATACACCGCCTCTTGGGTGGCCGGGCTGATGTAGCGTTTTTTCGGACGCGCATTTTCCGCGTTGATGCGCTTCTCGATTTCAGCCAGCAGCTGCGTTAATTGCCGGCGTTTTTGATCGAGCTGTGCTTGCTCGGGATTTTTCTGCTCGTCTTGCGGCTTGCTGGGTGGCAGGTTGGCCAGTGTGGTTTTGATTTGCGCCAGGATCAGGTTTTGCTGCTCTTGCATATCTTTGAGCTGGCGCTGCTGGTCGTGCTCGGTGTCTTTGCCGTTAAATGTTACATGTGAAGGCGGCAGCGGGCTGGTGGCGCGTCCTTTTTCGACATCACCCCCACCGGCCAAGTTAGCCTGCGCAATGGCCTGGGCTTTTTCAGGACGCTCGTTGCTGCGCGCGTTGACCAGAATCACTTCGAGTGGGGTGTCCTGAAACACCCGGTTAAAGGTTTGCGGGTCGGCAAAGCGCAGACCCAGCAGCGCAGCATGCACGGCGATCGACGTGCCAAGTGCGACTTGCAGGGTGCTGAGCGTGCGCAGATTCACGGTGCGGTGGACGGCCCAGCCGCATCGGCTTCGTTGATGTCAACGGCAATGGCAATCGGGCCGGCCATGCTGTCGTCGTCGCTGTCGTCGTCTTCTCCTGCGGCTTGAGATTGGGCATCCAGGTGCTCGACAACAGTGCCGTGGATATCCAGAGAAACCAGATCAATGTCGCCCAGCTTCACACGCACGCGGGCGCCGCGCGGCAAACCCTGTGCGCCCAGCACTGGCAGCACCAGCGGCAGGTGGTCGGCACGCACCAGGTTGTCTTTGAACAGGGTGGCTTCGATCTCAAGCAGGCTGTTTTGCTGGACAAATTTGAGCGTCCAAAAGCGCTCGATGGCATTTTGGTAACCGTTGTAAGCCGCATAAGCACCGTCGAAGCTGGAGATGATCGAAAACAGCTCGGCATCCTTGGGCTTGAAAGGCGCTGCCAGCGCGGCGGTTTTGCCATGGCGGGCGCAGGCAATAATCTGCCACTGGTTCACCAAATCGACATAGCGGCGCAACGGCGAACTGCTCCAAGCGTAGCTTTTTACCCCAATACCAGCGTGAGGTAGTGCCTTGGTTCCCATGCGCACTTTGACGCCGGGCGCCATGCTGGCCTGGCTGCGGTAAATGCCCGGCACACCCAGCTCGGCCATCCAGCTGCCCCACGTGCTGTTGGCCAGAATCATTGCCTCCGATACGATCAGATCCAGCGGGGCACCGCGCTGGCGAACGCTGATCTGCACCTGTTCGGTTCCCTTGGGTTCGGCGCCCTCATTGCCAAGCAGCCGGAAGTTGTAGTCGGGCCGGTTGAAGTTCTCGGGCTTGCCGCGCACCACTTCGCGTTGTGCTTTCAGGTGGTATGCCAGGCGATATAAAAACGATAGCTGCTCACGCTTGTCTGACAAGCGCTGGGGGTCAATTTGGTGTATGAAATTTGGATTGTCGAGCCATTCGGTGGTGACCACTGCGTCCAGCTGGTCGTGGCGCAGGTTGGCTTCAATGTGCACCCGCTCAAGCCGTGTTTCTGTGGCCTTGATGGCCAGCGAGGCTTCATCAAGCGTGACATACAGCGAAACCGCCGGGCAGTCGCGCCCCTGCATCAAGGTGTAGTTTTGCACCACCTCATCGGGCAGCATGGTCAGCTTGTAGCCCGGCATATACACCGTGCTGAGTCGGTTGCGCCCAGCCAAATCAACCGGGCTGCCCGGCACAATGGCCAGCGCCGGGGCTGCAATGTGAATGCCCAGCACAACCGTACCGCTGCCCAGCCCTTGCAGTGACAAGGCATCGTCAATTTCGGTGGTGGCTGAGTCGTCGATAGAAAACGCGTGCGCGCTTGACAGCGGCAAATCGTCTTTGATGAGCGGCGCTTCGAGCTTGGCAAACCCCGTGCCTTTGGGGAAATTTTCCAGCAAAAAACGCCGCCAGTGGAACTGGTAAGGCGAATCAATGGCACCGGCCTTGATGAGCAAGTCCAGCGGCCCCAGGTGGGTGGCGCGCGATGCATCCACCACCGCCTTGTATTCGGGCGCGTTTTTGTCGGGCTTGAACAATATTTTGTAGAGCTGGTCGCGAATGGCTTGCGGGCATGTGCCTGCGCTGAGCTCTTTCACCCAAGCTTCAACCTGCAAGGCGATTTGTTTCTTTTTCTCAATGGCCGCCAGCGCCTGCGTCAAGATGTCGGCCGAGGCTTTGCGAAAGCGCCCTTTGCCAGCACGGCGAAAATAATGCGGTGCCTCGTACAAGGCAAACAGCATGCCGGCTTGCTCGATCAGGCTCGCCTGCGCTGAAAAATAGTCACGAGCCAGGTCGGCAAAGCCAAACTCGTCATCGGTTGCAAACTCCCAGGCCATGTCAAGTTCGATGCTGGCAGCTTGCGCTTGTGCGCCTGCCATCAGTTCGGCGGGCGTGGGCTTGTCAAATTTCAGCAGGATATTGGTGGCCTTGACCTTGACGCGTTTGCCCGAGTCCAATTCGACCTGCGCTGAGGTGTCGGCTTCAGAGAGCATGCGGCCCGCCAGGAATTTGCCAGTTTCTTCAAATAATAAGTACATGTGCAGATTGTCCCATGGGTGCAGCGCTATAGTTGGCGCCTTGTTTTTAGGACATCCGCAAAACCGCCTCAGGGTCGTTATTCCGCCTTGTCGTACGTTTGTACTGCTTGCGTCGGAATGCCTAGTTGGAACGGTTTTGCGTAAGTCCTTGTTGTGATGGAAATTTTGTGAGCATTCAAACCGACGATTTTGCCCCGGCTGCGCGCACTGTGCGTGTGGTGTCAAACGCCCCTGCTTCGCCCAAAGAAGAAGCGATCGAGCGTGCGCTACGCCCCAAGTTGCTCGACGAATACGTGGGGCAGGCCAAAGCGCGCGAGCAGCTGCAGATATTTATCAGCGCAGCCAAAATGCGCAGCGAGGCGCTCGACCACGTGTTGCTGTTTGGCCCGCCGGGTTTGGGCAAAACCACGCTGAGTCACATCATCGCCGCCGAGTTGGGCGTGAACCTGCGCCAAACCAGCGGCCCGGTGCTCGAAAAACCCAAGGATCTGGCCGCACTGCTGACCAATCTGGAAAAAAACGATGTGCTCTTTATCGACGAAATTCACCGTCTGAGCCCGGTGGTGGAAGAGATTTTGTACCCCGCGCTGGAAGACTACAAGATCGACATCATGATCGGTGAAGGCCCGGCTGCACGTTCCATCAAGCTCGACCTGCAACCGTTTACCCTGGTGGGTGCCACCACCCGCGCCGGCATGCTGACCAACCCGCTGCGCGACCGTTTTGGCATTGTGGCGCGGCTTGAGTTTTATACCCCCGAAGAACTTGCACGCATTGTGAAACGCAGCGCCGGGCTGCTGAATGTGCCCACCGACGAACGGGGTGGCTTTGAGATCGCCCGGCGCTCGCGCGGCACGCCACGCATTGCCAACCGCTTGCTGCGCCGGGTGCGCGACTACGCCGATGTGAAGGGCACCGGCGAAATTACCTTGGACATCGCCAACCGCGCGCTGGCCATGCTCGATGTGGATCCACAAGGTTTCGATTTGATGGACCGCAAACTGCTTGAGGCCGTGATTCACCGTTTTGATGGTGGCCCGGTCGGGCTGGACAACATCGCCGCAAGCATTGGCGAAGAGCGCGAAACCATTGAGGACGTGATTGAGCCCTATCTGATTCAGCAGGGCTATCTGCAACGCACTCCACGCGGACGCATTGCCACGCTGGCCGCGTATCGGCATTTGGGTGTGACACCGCCGGTGGCGCAGGGGGGTGGGGAGTTGTTTGAGACTTCTTAAACAGCATGCACAACCACTGCCCAACACTGGCGTCTCAAAAGGGTCAAACTATTTGCAGCCCTGGCGGTTTGCGCCATGTCTGCCAGTTCGTTTGGCGTCACCATCGATGTTGTGAAAGTGTGGAATTTGCTGGGTAACAGTGAAACCAGTGCCATTGATGTTGTGACCCGTTTGAATGACACCAGCAAGGTGGTAACCGTCTGGAAATGGAACAAGGCATCAAGCAAATGGGCTTTCTATACGCCCAACATGACTGCACCTGAATTGGCGACTTAAGCACAAAACAAGGGTTACGATGTGCTTGGCAGTATTGGAACCAAAGTAGGCTTCTGGGTCAACGCAGCAATAACTCCCAGCCTGATTGACCCAGCTCCTGCGCAAGTGACTGGCCCTGCCGTTGTCTTGCTCGAAAGCGATCTGGCGCTGGGCTGGAATCTATCCGCCAGTGCCGATGCTAAAACGCCAACCCAACTTAACGCCGGGCTGAGCACCAGCCTTGGTGCAGCCGGCAAAGGCATTGCAACGCAATGTGCTTGGGAAGCCAGCGCGGCCCGCTGGAAGTTTTTTGCACCATCGCTGGCTGCACTGGGTGGCACAGTATTGTCCGATTACATCAACAGCAAAACTTATGCAGCATTTGAGACGGCGATTGGACTGCAAGCGGGTTTTTGGCTGAATGTGAGCGCAGTCGCTGCCACAGGGGGTGGTTCCACCACGCTGCCGCCAACCTTTGCGCTCACCGACACCGGCATCACCGCCAGCCAGTGCTATGCAGCCGGAAGCGATGTGCTGGTCAGTTGCACCAGTGCCACGGCCATCGCCCTCAACGCCAGCCAGGACGGCATGATCGGACGCGACGTCAGCACACCCGATGCCGCAGATGGCAAGCTCGGCTTCAGCTACAGCAGCGTGCCCAACCCCGCCAGCTACACCAACTACGACAACACGGCGGCAGCCCAGTTCTGGAATGACAGCGCCTCTGTCAACCCAACGCAGACCGACATAGATGCCGCCACCAATACCGCTCCAGATGCTTACTGGTCTGCCACTTCTTGGTCCTTTGATCCGTCTGTCTTCTGGATCGTCGATTTCCGCTTTGGCTACGTACAACCAACAGGCAGCGTCAACTGGAACAACCGCTACGACTCCGGCCATGTCCGGCTGGTGCGGTAGTGGGCGTGAGTTGCGAGCCCTTCAGTGTTTGGCTTTTTGGGGTGTTAAAAGTGACTCATCAGCCGAGTCTTGAGTTGAATACTAAAAACTCACAGCTACCACACCAAACGGGCAATTTCAAAAGATGGGGCAATAAACCGGATCGGCATTGTTTGGAGTTTCTAACAACTAAAGACTCCGAATTCATAAATCGTCTGCCCTGTGTCCGTCAATTTTTAAAACCTGAAGGAGAAATCCAATGAACTGTCTGAAAATTTTGCGCCCACAATGACGCTCATGCCACCCGTTGGGTCAAATGCTGGTGAGTGCGGCACTGCTGGCCGGTTTGTGTTGTGTCAGCAGCGTGCAAGCACAGGCACGCTTTAGCTATTCGACCGATGGTGCAGAAGTGACCGACAGCAAAACCGGCCTGATCTGGCAGCGCTGCAGCGCAGGGCAGACCTGGATGGCTGGCACGATCACGACGTGCGGCGGCACAGCGGCTGGTTTCACGCATGACGCCGCGCTGAGCTATGCCAAAAGTCAAACTGGCTGGCGCCTGCCCAATGTGAAGGAGCTGTCCAGCATCACCGACAAGACCCGCATTTACCCTGCCATTGATGTCACGGCTTTTCCGGCAACGCAGTCAAGCTGGTTCTGGACATCGACTCCCTATGCGGCCAATCCGTCCTACGCCTGGTTCGTCGATTTCTACGGTGGCTACGTCGACTACGACGGCCGCGGTAGCGCCGGCCATGTGCGGCTGGTGCGGTAGTGGGCGTGAGTTGCGTGCCCGTCAGTGCTTGGGGCGCGTAGCGCATTTGGGGGTGTTTGGGGCCAGGGGGCAATGAGGGCCAGAGTAGATTTTCACTTTAAAAATCATAGCTGTCTGTGCAATGTGGGCATGCGCTTGAGGCTTATTTTTCATATTATTTCTGGCAGTTCAAATGTCAACCGCGGCCAGGTTCGATTCGTGCGTTAGTGTTTGGCGCGCGCAGCACCTTTGGGGATGTTTGGTTCTAGAATAAACAGATGCAAAACCAAAATACGGCACCAGCCGTTTGGTCAAAACCAGACATCTTGCGCGGCACGACTGTGTTTTCAGGCACGCGGGTGCCGTTTCGTATTTTGTTTGACTACCTGGAAACTGGCGACAGCATTGATGCCTTTTTGGACGAGTATCCCTCGGTTAGTCGTGCACAAGTGATTGCGTCACTGGAACAAATCCGGCTGTCTGCCTGCAATGCGCATCCTGCTTGACGAGTCGCTGCCCAGAAAACTCGGCTTTTTGCTGGCAGGCCACTATGTGCGAACGGTTCAGCAGATCGGTTTGAGTGGCCTTGACAACGTCAAACTGCTGGCCGCTGCCAGCGTTGATTTTGATGTGCTCATTACAGGCGACCAAAACATGGAGTCCCAGCAAAATCAGGTTTATTTGTCCATGGGCGTGATTGTGTTGCTCGCACCGAGCAACAAATTGGAAAGCTTTTTGCCTTTGGTGCCAGAGCTGTTGCGGACACTCGATGGTTTCACACCCAATACGTTTACGGTGTTGCCGATGTAGTTATTGCCAACTTCAGATCAGATTTACAAAAACCCAGAAATACGCAATCGCATAGACTCAATACTGTCTGCAGTAGTCGATACGGGCGGCGACTTAAAACTCGCTGACGATGCTGAAATGAGGCTAACTGTGCAAAAACGTATGAAGCTGGCAGGAGCCTGGTGGAGTCCAGAAAATGCAGAGCATATGCTCGCCCACAAAGTCTGCAGGTCTAATGGTGAATGGAATAGCTACTGGAATACAAATTACCGCTATGCAGCTTGATTTAAGTACAACTCACTTTGAATCGCACCCGTTACACACCTTGCACCAGCTCTGTCAGCAACACTTTGTCGAAACTTTAAATCATGAACCTGAAAAGCAAACTCCCCAACGTTGGCACGACCATCTTCAGCGTCATGTCAGCACTCGCTGCGGAAAAAAATGCGGTTAATCTAGGTCAGGGTTTCCCAGACTTTAACTGCGACCCAAGCCTTATCGACGCGGTCACGCAAGCCATGCAACAAGGCTTCAACCAGTATCCACCGATGCCAGGGGTGCTACTGTTACGTGAAGCAGTTGCTATAAAAATTAAAGCGCTCTACGCATATCAGTATTGCCCCGCAACCGAATTAACCATTACTGCAGGGGCAACTCAGGGTATTTTGACAGCGATCTTGTCAGTGGTGCACCCGGGCGATGAGGTGATCGTGTTAGAGCCGTGCTATGACAGTTATGTGCCCAATATCGAGCTGGCTGGCGGTGTCCCGGTGCGGGTGCCGCTGAAGCCGGGCAGTTTTCGCCCGGACTTCGCGCTAATTGCAGCCGCCATGACGCCCAAAACCCGCGCCATCATCGTCAACTCGCCGCATAACCCGAGTGCAACCGTCTGGAGTGCGCAAGAAATGCGTCAACTCGAACAACTTCTGGCACCAACAGACATCGTATTGATCAGCGACGAGGTTTATGAGCACATGGTCTTTGACGCGCAGCAGCACCAAAGTGCCTCCCGTTTCGCCGGGTTAGCGCAGCGTGCATTTGTGATCTCAAGTTTTGGCAAAACTTATCACGTGACGGGCTGGAAAGTTGGCTTTGTGGCAGCGCCTAAAAACTTGACTCATGAGTTTCGCAAAGTCCACCAATTCAATGTTTTCACAGTCAACACTCCCATGCAGTACGCGCTTGCGCACTTTATGGAAAAACCATCTGCCTACCTCGACTTGTCGAATTTCTATCAGCAAAAACGCGATCTGTTTCGTGCTGGCCTGGCCGGCAGCAAGCTCAAACTGCTGCCCTGCGAAGGTAGCTACTTTCAATGCGTTGATATATCTGCTGTCAACGACATGAAGGAGGCCGATTTTTGCACTTGGCTCACCTCTGAAATGGGCGTTGCTGCCATTCCTTTATCGGCGTTTTATGGCAATGGATTTGATCAGCACACGGTGCGTTTTTGTTTTGCCAAAAAAACCGAAACGCTGAACCGGGCTTTGGAAAAGCTGCAACGTTTGTAGCTTTTCAACAGCGCAGGGCTGCGAGCAACTGCGCCAACTTGGCTTCTACCGGGAGTGGTTCGGCACACCACTGCGCGGCTAATATCTCTGCACACAGCATCGATAAACTCAGCCCGCGCGAGCCCATGCCAGCGCACAGCCAGAGTCCACTTTGTGCCGCTGCATCGAGTGCGCCAACCGCTGGCAAACGATCAGCCGAGATGCAGCGTGTGCCTTTCCATGCATTGAGCTGACCCGCGATGAATTTGGCTGCTAATTCGTTGGCCAAAGTGGGAAGCAATAGCTGTAGATGTTGCAAATTACGCAGGTGGTTTTCAGCTTCGCCGCGTTCAACCTGATCGGCTGGCTGGTAACTGGAGCCAGCAAACCAGGCCAGACCTAGTTCGGTTGGCACGCCAGCAATCAAGCTACCCGAGCCATTCACACCAAAAGGCGCAAAAGCTGCAGAAGGCGCATCGGCATGCCGACCCCAACTGAGCTGTCCCCGCATGCCGTGCATGGCTGGTACACGCTTCAGATCGTTTGCAAGGTGTGGATAGTCGTGCGAAAGCGCCTGTAGCAGCAAAGTGGCAGCGCTGGCATTGGCGATAACCACGCGATCTGCGCTGTCAAGAACCGTTCCCTGACTGTTTTTCAATGTCCATTGACCTTGCTGGCGGCAGATGCGCGCTACCGCATGACCTGCTGTGAATTGCACACCGCTCTGATTCAGCCAAGCATGCACCAAAGCCGCGGGTTTGAGCCAGGCCGCTTGGGCGTGCCAGAGATCGCGTGCAGTGTCGAACCCCGTGCGCCATGCGTCAGGTGGCAGTGCAGGGCGCGCCAGGGTTGACCATGCATGGCCAGCATCTGGCCAGTTCCCCGGCAAACTTGGAGTGCCGCCGATATGGCGCTCCAAAACGCCCACAGGTGCCCAATCTGCACCTGCTTCAAGTAACGCCTTCGCTTGTTGGAGCATCAAGCGCACCCCGGCTCGCGACAGCTGTGAAAGTGCGCTGTCATCTTTTGAAACATAGGGCGCAATCAGTCCAACAGGCAAACCCGATGCACCTGCTGCCGGGTTTGCGGCCTGCTCATGCACGTGCACTTGCCAACCGCGCCTTGCCAGGGCGGCGGCTACGCTGGCTCCGGCAAGACCCGCGCCGATGACCGCACATCGACCAACGGGTGTTGCAACACAAAACCGGGTGGCGCGTGTGTTCTTGAGTGTCCAGGCGGGTTCATAGTGGGCGATCAGGTGCTCACAGTCTGTTGTGGTCAGGGTGTTGGCAATGGTAAATCCGCAATGCTGCAATGCTGCTAGAAGCACGCTGCTGCTGTGCGTAGCAGGGGGGCGAATGGCTTGCAGTCTGGTGCCGCGCTGGCTGCATGCGGCCAATGCTTTGGCCAGCCAGATCAAATCGCCGTCCGGCAGACGGGTTGATTCGCGTAAAAAGATGCTATCAGCCGCGAACTGCTGCTGACGCAGCAGGGGCAGAGTCGCGCCGATGCACAGGGTCAAAACAACGTGCCCCTGGCTAAGCAGAAAACGGTGAAAGCCTGGTAATAACCCGAACCAATGCTTGGCAAGTGCTTGACTTGGCTCGTTCAGATTGGCTTCACACTGTGCCAATCGGCGCCAATCTGCCTGACTCGGAGCGTTTTTTGATAGCGCAACATAATGCAACATGCGCGGACGCTGTGCATCAGCTTGCCAGAGCTGCCAGAAGCTGAAAAACGCGTCGCCGTTGCCGAAATCAGTGTCAAGGATGCGCCACTGAGTCAAGCCCTGCCAGGGCAAAGGGGGTGTCAAGCTTTAGGTGGCACAAAGCCTTGCGCAGCATCTGCTCCGCCACCAAAAAAATGATTTTCCATTTGTCTGGCCAAATATTGGCGTGCCCGTGCATCAGCCAGGCTGAGTCTGTTTTCGTTAACCAGCATGGTTTGGTGTTTCAGCCAATCAGCCCAAGCTTGCTTGCTAACCTGGCTCCAAATGCGTTTACCAAGTTCACCAGGATAAGGTGGCAAGTCAAGCCCCTCTGCTTCGATGCCAAGTTTGATGCAATTCACAGTGCGTGCCATGGAGCCCCTTCAATACAAATAAAGGGTGAACTTTAGCAAGGTTTTCCAGTATCTGGGTGACTGCAGTAAAATCTCCACTTATGGCAAAAGTAGATACCAAAACCAAAATTGTGGCCGATGGCCTACGTTACAAATCCAAAGTCTCAGGCTCGCCTTTCACGGCGGCAACCTCCTTTGGCGCGGCTACTATGTCGTGTTTTTTGTGTGGCAAGCACCGAGCCCGCTCGCAAATGGTGTCCAAGAAAATATTGGGCAAATCGCAGGCAGTGTGTGCACCTTCGTGCAAAGCGCTCGACGAAGCGCTTAAATAACGCATGCTGAATCGCATTTTGGCTGTGTTCAACGGCTCGTCCCGGCACGTTTTTTTATTCATTAGTGCTGCCTGTTTTTGCATGCTAGGCTTTGGCTTGCTGCTGCAGCAGCGCTTCGGACTTGAGCCCTGTCCGATGTGCATTGTGCAACGATACGCTCTTTTATTCATAGCTATCGTCGCTTTATTGGCGGGCTCTATCGGCAAAAATAAGGTATATTTTTCAGCTTGGATGCTGCTGCTGGTGGGTGCTGGTTTCGGTGCATTTGTGGCAGCACGGCAAAGCTGGCTGCAGTGGTATCCACCGCAAGTTGCCACCTGTGGCCGGGATTTTTACGGCATGATCGAAAATTTTCCGCTGAATCGGGTCGTCCCGATGATTTTTAAGGGCAGTGGTGACTGCTCGGCGGTGGACTGGACTTTTTTAGGTGGTTCCATCGCCAATTGGTCATTTCTTAGCTTCATGCTGTTTGCTGCAATTGCCATGCGCATGCTGTGGCGCATGGTTAAACAACGCTAACCCTGTGGTGCTGATTTCATAAGCCCACTAGATGGGTGTTCGCCGCGCTCATAAACCACATGGGCACGTCCCACCAGCAGCGTATCGAGTGAGCCAATATTCTCCAGCTCTTTGTTGGTATAGGGCATTTTGTGCAAAACATAGCGCATGGCATTCAGTCGCGCACGTTTTTTGCAGTCTGACTTGATCACAGTCCACGGTGCATCGGCGGTATCTGTTTCAAAAAACATGGTTTCTTTGGCTTTGGTGTACTGATCCCATTTGTCCAGCGAGGCCAGGTCAATCGGGCTGAGCTTCCATTGTTTGAGCGGATGCAATTCGCGTTCCTTGAAACGGCGACGCTGTTCTTTGCGACTGACAGAAAACCAGAACTTGATCAGGTGCACACCACTTTGCACCAATTGGCGTTCAAACAGAGGCGCCTGGTGGATGAACTGCTGGTATTGCGCCTCGGTGCAAAAACCCATTACCCGCTCAACGCCGGCGCGGTTGTACCAAGAGCGGTCAAACATGACGATTTCGCCAGCGGTTGGCAAATGCTGCACATAGCGCTGAAAGTACCACTGCCCCAGCTCGGTTGCTGAGGGTTTTTCCAGCGCTACCAAGCGGGCACCACGCGGGTTCAAGTGCTCCATAAAGCGTTTAATGGCACCGCCTTTGCCGGCTGCATCGCGACCTTCAAAGAGGATGATGATGCGTTGACCGGTCTCCTTGGCCCAGCTTTGCAGCTTCAGCAACTCAACTTGAAGTTTGTATTTTTGCGACTCATAGCGCTTGCGCGACATCAGGTTTTTATAGGGATAACCACCGGTGCGCCAATCGCTCGACAACTCTTCGTCGGGTTTGGTTGGTGGGACATTGCCACCGGTGTTGTCGAGCAGCATCTGGCGAATGGCGGCAACATCGTCGGGTGAACTTCCCGCCAGGAATGTCTTGAGCGCGTCAGCTTTGTTGCTGGCGTGATCCAGAATATCTTGGAGCGCACTGTTTTGCGCGTCTTGCGCTGCATTTGTGTTGTTCTTGATCACCTGCTTGCCAATACCCGCTGTGGTTTTGGCTCCGCTTGTATCACCCAAAATCGTGCGTCGAACGCGGGGTGCTGAGATTTTTGCGCTGGTCATGACTGGCTCCTGCATAAAGAAGCCAATATTTTCTACCCAAAATAGGGGCGCGTCTTGACTTGTGTCAGTTTAAATCGGTAAGGCATCGAATGTTTCATAGGTCTTCTTAAGCCAGTGCTTGACGCGTTGGCGTTCCAGAAGTCCAAGACCATCGGTTTCTGATCGGGTGTGAATGGCCGCCCAAAAGCTTGCATTTTGCCGATCAATTTTGCGCATGCTGGCTTCATGTAATTGTGCCAAATTGACCACCCGGGCACCTAACGCGATGGCTTTTTCCAGAGCTGCAGAGTTATCAAGTTGTGAAAAATCCGAACCACGACCAAAATTTTTCACCACAAAATAATTCGGCCCGCTCTCAAAAGTGTTAACCAGGCGGCCTAGCAGGTCAACTGAATCTTTGCCTGCATCTGCCACATGCCAAAAATTGACGGTGATGCCCATGTCGGCCAAAACCGTGAAGACATCTGAATCTTTGATCCAGCGCGCCAGTGGGGTAGCCGTTTGGGCTGCCAAATCAACAATCACATTCGGCACAGCGCTGTCCGAATCGTCGTTTTCAAAAGCTGCGGCAATGGCATCGAGGCCCTCGAAACTATCCACAATGACCGGGCTGGCGTAATCCGCATAAAAGCGAGTGAATGAGGTGTGAGAGCGATCCGTGTCAAAACCAATAAATGGGCGATCTTTGTCAATGAAGTACTGTGCCAGGACGCGTGAAAGTACGGACTTTCCGACGCCCCCTTTTTCGCCACCAATGAAGTTCAAAGAGCTCATAATAATAATCCTGTGTAGTGAATGAATTCGTCGCCGAAGGCGGCTACTTGAGTGATAGCAAGAGTCGTGCTCAAAAAACGTGCCTTGTGCTGAGCTTAGGTTATTTTTTTAACCAGCACCTGACTTTTGCGGTCCCAGTTGTATTTGCGTTTGCGCGCCTCGGGCAGCCAATCTGGGTCAACCAGCGCAAACCCGCGCTTTAAAAACCAGTGCGTGGTGCGCGTTGTTAGCACAAAGATGCTTTCTAGTCCGGCCGCCTTGGCGCGTTGCTCAATGCGTTTGAGTACCCTTTCGCCATCACCTTGACCCTGCACCTGAGGTGATACGGTCAGTGCGGCCATTTCCGCCGTGCGCGCTTCGGGGTAGGTGTAAAGCGCGGCACAGGCAAAAATCACGCCGTCGTGCTCAATCACCGTGTAATTGCCGACATCTCGCTCAATTTCGGTGCGACTGCGCTTGACCAGGGTGCCGTCTTTCTCGAACGGCTCGATCAACTGCAAAATGCCACCCACGTCATCTACGCTGGCTTCACGCAGGCTCTCGAGTTTTTCATCGACCACCATGGTGCCAATGCCATCGTGCACATACACCTCCAGCAAGATCGAGCCATCCACCGCGAATGGAATGATGTGGCTGCGCTCCACCCCACTTTTGCAGGCTTTGACGCAGTGCTGCAAATAAAACGCAGTGTCACTGGGCTGATTGGCGTTGGGCAGGTCGGCCAAGAGTTTTTCGGCAGAAGCCAGGGGCAGTTCGGTATCAATCGGGTTGTCTTCGCTGACCGGTTGATCCACCTGGGTTGCAATACCCGCAATTTCAGTGACGAAAATCAATTTGTCGGCCTGCAAACCAATCGCCACCGAGGTTGCCACCTCTTCCATGGTCAGGTTAAACGCTTCGCCGGTGGGAGAAAACCCAAACGGTGACATCAGCACCAAAGCACCCATATCGAGCGAGCGCATGATGCCCGCCGTGTCAATTTTGCGCACCACCCCCGAGTGCTGAAAATCGACGCCATCCAGAATGCCCACAGGGCGCGCGGTTAAAAAATTGCCCGAGATCACGCGCACCGTGGCGCCCGC
The DNA here is from genome assembly GCA_903930255.1 of uncultured beta proteobacterium. Classification (GTDB taxonomy): domain Bacteria; phylum Pseudomonadota; class Gammaproteobacteria; order Burkholderiales; family Burkholderiaceae_C; genus Rhodoferax. The sequence continues at coordinate 733 of CAIYYA010000236.1, read as the reverse complement.
CATGGGCGTGTTGGGCAGTCCCTGGCTAAAGGCGGCTTCAATTTCATAGCGTAATTGGCCAGCAGCTTCCTGGGCGCAATCGAGTGACACTTCGTCGGTAATGCGGATTCCGTTGTAATAACGTGGTGTGTGTCCTTTTGCCGCAAGTTGCTCGTTCACTTGAGGTCGAAAACCGTGCACCAGCACTAGTTTGACGCCCATGCTCTGAATCAGTGCAAGGTCTTGCGCCAAGTTGGGTAGCTTGCCAGCCGCAATGGCTTCGCCACAGACACCCACGACAAAAGTCTGGTTGCGAAACTTGTGGATGTAGGGCGCCACCGAGCGGAACCAGGGTACAAAAGTGAAGTTGAAGACAGAGGGCATAGCTGGCAAGGGTTTGTGGCCGCTGGTTGATACCCGAAAAGTGTATCAGTCGGATTGGGGCGTGATTAAGTGGTGTAGTGATAGAAGTCACAACCAGTTTGCTTGAGCGATCGCTGTGCGGTGTAACTTTTCTGTATTTTTTTTGCAGTAGTCACCCCACTCTCCCCCAACCCCTCTCGCCCCGCCGGGCGAAAGGGGAGCTTTTAACAACCACATTTGGCCGGCGCAAACTTCGAAGTTTGTGATCAATAACCCCGCTTTCGTTTACGGATATCAATAGTCCAAATGGCGATGGTTTTTGTAACCAACACTTGGTACCCAGTTCATCACGATACCAGGGTGGTTGATCACACTTATCGCCGTGCTAACC
>CAIYYA010000235.1 GCA_903930255.1 uncultured beta proteobacterium | reverse complement strand
TTGCCATAAATAGCCTTTGTTAATGTATGAATTATTACATTAACTAGTAGTTTTATTTGGATATCAAACAAATGATCGCCGCCGACAGCCGCATCAAAGGTGCCAAAGTCAACGTGCTGGGCCTGACTTTCAAAGAAAACTACTCCGATCTGCGCAACTCTAAGGTGGCCGACGTGATCAACAAACTCAAGGCCTACGGCGTAGAAGTGTTCGTTCACGACCCCTACGGTGACCCGGCGGAAGCCCTACACGAATACGGCGTGCAACTGCTGCCCTGGACCGCCCTGCCCCAAGCCGATGCCATCGTAGCGGCGGTGTCGCACCATCAGTTTATTGGTTTACCCGTGGCAGACTTTCAGCAAAAGCTCATCAAGGACGGCTCCTTAATTGAAGTGAAAGCCTGCTTTGCTGCCAAAGCGTTTGAAGGCGTGGGGATCAAGGTTTGGCGGGTGTCAAATGCTATATACTTAATAGCTGCTTGTGCAGGCTCAGCGAGCATTTGAAGGGTAAATCACTTATCATGATCGTGGATGCACTGGTGCGCATGCGGCAGTTTTACGAGGCTTATTAGGATGACGATAAAGTCTCACCACTGGCGAGACAATTGCCTTGGACGCATACGTGGGTTTGGTCACCGGCGCTTGCCTGTCGGACGTGGGCAACGGTTAGAAGACGGGGCATTCCCATCTATGAGCCGGGTTTACAAGACATGGTGCGCCGCAATGTAGCCGCCGGCGGCCTGCACTTTGGCGAAGACTTGGGCGGTAAGTGTTGTGTAGGAGCTGCGCCCTCGTGGTGATTGATTCACAAACACAGCGGTGATGAACAATGCAGTTGCCTCGTAAACGAGGTACCATCCGATTTACGTGAGCCATTTTCGTCATATTTTTTTGAATAAAATCAATGACTTGACTTATTTTTTAGCAAAAGTTACTGAGCCGGATTTGCATCCATGAACATTACCGACCGAATCAAGCGTTCTATTCAGTGCCGCTCCACCTTGGTGTTTCGGCCTGCTGACTTTCGGCCTTTTGGCAGTGTGGCATCAGTCAAGCGTGCCCTGAAGGAGTTGACCGACACCGGCGTGTTGGTTCGCTTGGGAGTTGGTATTTACGCCAAGGCCACGGTCAGCGTGCTTTCGGGGCGGCCCATACCGGCCAGTCCACTGGAAGTGATTGGCCCTCAAGCTTTGGCCATGCTGGGCGTTCAATTGCAGGCATCCAAACAAACCCGTGCATACAACGAGGGGCTTAGCACGCAGGTACCCGCCGGCCTTTGTGTCAATATTGGCCAGCAGCGCATCACCCGCAAGATCGGCTTTAACGGCAAGTTTCTTCAGTACGAACGGGCATGAGAGCACTGTCCGCACAGCGCCGTGAGCTGATTCATGCGCTGGTGGCCGAGGCGGACATTGGCGGCATCACTGCCGGCCTACTGGAGAAGGATGAGCACTTAACGGGCTGCGGGCATACTGCAAAGCCGCACCCAACACCAACTCGGTACACATGCAATTGAAACACGGCGATGCAAATTTAACTTCGGCCCTGGCTGAGCCCGATGCATTTGGCCGACAGCAAGATTTGGCAGCCGTTGCACTCAGCGCTTTTGATCAGATGGTGGCGGGCAATGTCAACTTTCGGCCGCGCCCAGGTCAACGCCAAATGGCCGAACGCATTGCATCCAAGCTGCACGATGTGTCACTGGGTGATCACCCCGACCCAACCCAAGCCATTGCGGTGCTTCAGGCGGGCACTGGTGTTGGCAAGTCTGCTGCCTATTTGTCAACCACGGTGGCGCTGGCGCTAGCACGCAAAACCCGGGTTTTGGTGTCCACCGCCACGGTGGCGCTGCAAGAGCAGTTGATGTGCAAAGACTTGCCAGCGTTGGCGGCTGTGCTCGAAACTCCGTTTATTTTTGCACTGGCCAAAGGCCGGGGCCGTTATGTCTGCAAGTTCAAGCTTGAGCGCTTGGCAGGCCCAGGTGCCAGCGATGCACAGTCGCAAGAGATGTTCGGCGTGGATGAAGATAGCCCACCGGCGTCTGAGGTGTTTGTCAAACAACTCAAAGGCAAAGACTGGCAAGACCCGCTGCAACGCCGCATCGAACTCTATGACGCTTTGGCAAGCGCCTTGCATAACGGCAGCTGGGATGGCGACCGCGACAACCTGGCTGCGCAACCCGACCCGCGCGACTGGTCTGGCGTGGCCGCTGAGCGCCATACCTGCACCGCCCGGCATTGCCCCCGGTTTCGAGACTGCAGCTATTACAACGCGCGCACAAAGCTGGCTGAGGCTCAGGTGATTGTGGCCAACCATGATCTGGTGCTGGCCTCATTGGGCATGAAAGCCTTGCCTGAGCTAGAAAAATGCCTGGTGGTGTTTGACGAAGGTCATCACTTACCAAGCGTGGCGCTGGAGCAGTTTGCCGGTAGCATGGACTTGACTGGCTTGCGCTGGCTTGAAAAACTGCCCAAGGTGTTGCTCGAAGTCAGTGACAAGATGGGCTTGGCCTTGGCGCAAGATGTCAGCACACTGGCACAGCAACTCAAAAGCGTTCTGCAAGATGTGGGGCGGCTGGCGATCGATTTGCTAAAAACCGTGGCTCCCGGTTTTGACACGGTTTATCGATTTGCCGACGGTGTTTTGCCCGACCCTTTGCAGGAGCCCTTGACGCTGGTGCATGGCCATGCGGTGGGTTTGTCGCAGGTGCTGGATGCGCTGGGTGCTGAGCTAAAAATGCGCGCCAAAGAAGAGCCGTCGCAGGCGGTGACCTGTTCGGTGCAATACGCCCGTTTAGGCCAGATGGCACCTAAAGTCACCAGTTTGGTGTTGACCAGCAGCATGTTGCTGGCCCAAAATGAACAGCCCCTGGCCAAATGGCTCAAATCAGACAGCAGTTCGGGCTTGGTCTATTTGTCTGCCCATGCCTGCCCGATTGAGCCCGGTGATTTGTTGCGCCAACACCTCTGGAGCCAGGTGCGCGGCGCCGTCATCACTTCGGCCTCACTCACCAGCTGCGGCAGTTTTGACTATTTTTTGAATCAAGCCGGTCTGCATGACTTGTCTTGTGTCTCGACGCTGGAAGTGGCCAGTCCGTTTGACTACCGCGCGCAGGGTGAGTTGGTGGTGGTTGAAACCCTGGCCGACCCCAAAAATGTGCCTGCTTACACACGCGAGATGGTGCTTGAGTTGCTGCAAGACTTGCTGTTGGTGCGCCACGGAGCGCTGGCCTTGTTCACCTCGCGGGTGCAGATGAAAGCTGCGGTCGATGCCTTGCAAGGCCGCTTGCTCGAGGTGGTGCTGGTGCAAGGCCAGATGGCTCGGGGCAAGTTGTTGGGCATTCACCAGGCTCGGGTTGAATCGGGACAGGCCTCGGTTATCTTTGGTATGCAGTCGTTTGGCGAAGGTCTGGATTTGCCAGGTGCGCTGTGCGAAACCGTTTTTATTGCCAAATTGCCCTTTGCCTCACCGTCTGATCCGGTGCAAGAGGCACGCGCCGAATGGCTGAAACGCCAGGGGCGAGACCCGTTTGCCGAATTCGTGGTGCCCGCAACCGGTATCAAGCTGCTGCAATGGACTGGGCGCGCGATTCGCTCCGAGACCGATCATGCGCGTGTCATTTGTTATGACAAGCGACTGCTCAGCACCAGTTTTGGCAAGCGTATGCTGCAAGGCTTGCCGCCCTATGCGGTGTTGCCGCGGCTCAAGACCTCGACGCAGTGAAGCCCCCTTTGACGCGTGACTTGAATGGCTATAGCCACTCGAATTGACGGTGAATTGGGTGAAAGCTACACTAATAACCAACCAGTCATTAACTTCATGTCCAGCTCACCAGATTCTCCTTTCACGCAGCCCGAAGCGTCTGCCAAACGCAGCCGCCGCAAAGATGCCCGGCCGGGCGAGTTGCTGGCGGCTGCGCTGGATTTGTTTGTTGAAAAGGGCTACGCTGCAACCCGGGCTGAAGAAGTAGCACAACGTGCGGGTGTTTCCAAAGGCACGCTATTTTTGTATTTTTCAGGCAAAGAAGAGCTGTTTAAAGCGGTGGTGCGCGAAAACATTTCGGGGCGTTTTGCCGAGTGGAACGCTGAGTTCGACCGCTTTGAGGGCAGCTCGCCCGACATGTTGCGTTATTGCCTAACCAGCTGGTGGGAGCGCATTGGCTCCACCAAGGCATCAGGTATACCCAAACTGATGATGAGCGAAGCGCGCAATTTTCCGGAGCTTGCAGCCTTTTACGAACAAGAAGTGATGCAACCCGGCAACGCGCTGATCGGTCGCATTTTGCAGCGCGGCATGGATCGCGGCGAATTTCGCCCAATCGACCTGCGCCATGGCGTGTATTTGGTGCTCGCGCCCATGCTGTTTCTGGCTATGTGGCAACATTCGCTAGGGAGCTGCTGCACCCAGCACACGCAACTTAACCCTGAGCACTATTTGGCGATGCAGGCTGATATGTTGCTGAATGGCCTGAGTGCTAGGCACACCCCAACACCTTCAACAGAAAACGCACCCACATGAAACCCTGGATGAAATGGACGGCAGGCGCTCTGCTTTTGGCACTGCTGGCAGCAGGCACCGTGCGCACGCTGGTGGCGCGCAAAACCAAGCATACGGCACTTGAAGCGCAGCAAATAACCCAAAAAACCGAGGTTACCGTGGCTTTGGCACCGGGCGATATCGTCAGCGTGAAAACCATCGACATGGCACAAGGCATCGCGCTAGCCGGCCCGCTGCGAGCCATCTCTTCGGCTGTGGTCAAGGCGCGTGTGCCGGGTGAACTGCTGGGGCTAACCGTGCGCGAAGGCGACGCTGTCAATGCCGGCCAGGTGATTGCACGCATCGATGCCACCGAGTCGCAGGCACGTGAACGCCAAGCACGCCAGCAGGTGCAGGCCGCCAAAGCGCAGGTTGACATGGCGCAGCGCAGCTATGACAACAATCGGGCTTTGGTCGGGCAAGGTTTTATCTCAGGCACCGCGCTCGACGCATCGCAAGCCACACTGAACTCTGCGCTCGCTAACCTGGCCGCCGCGCAGGCTGGTGCAGACTTGACCAGCAAAAACCTGGACGACACGGTGTTACGTGCACCCATCTCGGGGCTGATTGCACAACGCCTGGCGCAACCTGGCGAGCGCGTCGGCATCGACGCGCGCATTGTCGAAATCATTGACATCAGCCGCCTTGAGCTGGAAGCCACGCTCAGTGCCGCTGAGTCGGTGTTGGTGAAAGTCGGGCAGACAGCACAGCTCACCATCGAAGGCACGGCGCAAAGCGTCAGCGCCAAAGTGGTGCGCGTCAACCCAAACGCAAGCGTTGGCAGCCGCGCTATTTTGGTTTATTTGGCGATTGCGCCACAGGGTGCTGGAAGCCCTTTGCGCCAAGGCCTGTTTGCTCAGGGAACGCTGGCCACGGGCACGCTGCGTGCGCTGGCCATTCCGCTGAGTGCCGTGCGCACCGACAAACCCAAGCCTTACGTGCAATGGGTGCAACAAGATCGGGTGCAGCACCAAACGATTGAACTGGGCCTGCACGGACAAGCCGATGGGCTGACGCAAGTGGCGGTGACAGGTGTGACTGAAGGCGCGCAGCTGATTGACGGCACGGTTGGCACGTTGCGTGCGGGCACGCTCGTCAAAATCGGCACTACCCAACCAGGTAAACCCTAAATGTGGTTCACCCGCGTTAGCCTGAACAACCCGGTGTTTGCCACCATGGTGATGCTGGCCTTGGTGGTGCTAGGGTTGTTTTCGATGCAGCGCCTGCAAGTCGATCAGTTCCCCAACATCGATTTTCCGATTGTCGTGATCAGCACCGAATATCCCGGTGCATCGCCCGAGATCGTTGAGAGCGAAGTCACCAAAAAAATCGAAGAGGGGGTCAATTCGATTGCCGGCATCAACGCCCTGACTTCACGCTCTTATGACAGTCAGTCGGTCGTCATCATCGAATTTGGTTTGCACATGGATGGTCGCAAAGCAGCCGACGACGTGCGCGAAAAGGTGGCCTCGATCCGGCCAACCCTGCGCACTGAGGTCAAAGAGCCCCGCGTGATGCGCTTTGACCCGGCCAGCCGCCCTATTTGGTCGGTAGCGGTGTTGCCCGATGATTCAACCCAAGCCAAAAAAGCCATGAATTCGGTCGAGTTGACCAATTGGGCTGAGCAAAGTTTCAAAAAACGGCTGGAAAACGTGCGCGGTGTTGGCTCGGTCACGCTGGTGGGTGGCACCAAGCGCGAAATTAACATTTATCTGAAGCCACAAGCGCTCGAAGCCTTTGGCATCACGCCGGAGCAGGTGGTGGCTGCCGTGCGCAACGAAAACCAAGACTTTCCGGTGGGCTCAATTCGCTCTCTGCAGCAAGACCGGGTGATCCAGATCGCCGCACGCATTCAACGCCCTGAAGATTTCGGAAAAATCATCGTAGCACGCAAAAGTGGTGCACCGGTGCGCGTGGATCAGCTCGCCGATGTGACTGACGGTGCCCAAGAAATTGAAAGCCTGGCGCTTTACAACGGCCAGCGCACGCTGCTGCTCAATGTGCAAAAGTCGCAAGATGAAAACACCATTGCCGTGGTGGATGGGCTCAACAAAATGCTGACTGACTTGCAAAAGCAATTGCCCCCTGGGGTCAAGCTGGAGTCCATCACCGACGGCTCGCGGCAAATCCGCGTGTCGGTGGCGAATGTGCGACAAACCCTGTTTGAAGGTGCGCTGTTGACGATTTTGATTGTGTTTTTGTTTTTGAACTCCTGGCGTTCCACCGTCATCACCGGACTGACGCTGCCGATTGCGCTGATCGGCACGTTTTTGTTCATGCAATTGTTTGGCTTCACCATCAACATGATCACCATGATGGCGCTGAGTCTGTGTGTGGGTTTGCTGATTGACGATGCCATCGTGGTGCGCGAAAACATCGTGCGCCATGTGCAAATGGGCAAAGATTCCTTTACGGCCGCCATGGATGGCACACGCGAAATTGGTCTGGCCGTGTTTGCCACCACGCTGTCGATCGTGGCGGTGTTTTTGCCGATTGGCTTTATGGGCGGCATCATTGGCAAGTTTTTCCACGAATTTGGTATCACCATCGTAGCGGCGGTGCTGATTTCGATGTTTGTTAGCTTCACGCTCGACCCCATGCTGTCTTCGATCTGGCACGACCCCAGCATCGAAGCCCATGGCAAGCACCATGCACCGGTTAGCTTTTATGACCGCACCATTGGCCGCATCACACGTTTGTTTGACCAAGCCACCGATGCGCTGGTGCGCATTTATCAGAGCATTTTGCGCTGGGCACTGGCACACCGGCTGAGCACGCTGGCGCTGGCATTTGTGATCTTTGTCAGCAGCATTTTTATGGTGCCGCTGCTGGGCACCGAGTTTGTTCCGAAGTCTGATTTTTCTGAAACCAGCCTGAGTTTCAACACCCCGGTGGGATCATCGCTGGAGCTCACCGAAACCCGAGCACGCCAGGTGGAGGGCATCATCCGCTCGTTTCCTGAGGTGCGCTACACCCTGAGCACCATCAACACCGGCACCGCTCAAGGCAAAATTTACGCCAGCATTTATATCCGCCTGGTTGACCGTAATCAACGCACGCGCAGTGTCGATGACATGTCGGTGCTGTTGCGCCAGCGTTTGCGGGAGGTTCCCGGCATCACTGTCACCCACGTAGGCCTGCTCGACCCCGTGGGTGGGCAAAAACAGATTTCGTTCTCGATACAAGGTCCCGATTTGGGCGAGCTTTCACGCTTGACGACACTGGCATTGGAGAAAATTCGTGACGTGCCAGGTTTGGTGGACGTCGACTCAACCCTCAAACCCAACAAACCGACACTCGATGTGGCCGTGAAACGCGAGGTCGCCTCGGACCTGGGACTGAGCGTGGCACAAATTGGCGCCAGTCTGCGCACCCTTGTGGCAGGGCAAACCGTGGGCAACTGGCGTGCCCCGGACGACCAAACCTATGACGTGAATGTGCGCCTGGCACCCCAGTCACGTAACCAAAGCGAAGACCTGAACGCCCTGCCCTTTGTGGTCGGCCAAAACGCCGACGGCAGTGCACGCATCGTACGCCTTGGTCAAGTAGCGCAAGTGCGCGAATCCACTGGCTCCAACCAGATCAACAGGCGCGACCTGACACGTGAAGTGGCGCTGAGCGGCAATGTCTCGGGGCGCTCGGCTGGCGAAATTTCAAACGACATCAAACTGGCTATGGACAGCATTGCTATGCCGCCCGGTTACAGCTACAAATTCAGCGGCTCCACCAAAGACATGGGCGAAGCGTTTGCCTACGCGCTCTCGGCTCTGGTGCTGGCTATCGTCTTCATTTATATGATTCTGGCCAGCCAGTTCAAGAGCTTTCTGCAACCCCTGGCGCTGATGACATCGCTTCCGCTAACCTTGATCGGCGTGGTGTTGGCGCTGATGATGTTCAATTCGACCCTGTCGATGTTTTCGGTCATCGGTGTGGTCATGCTGATGGGGCTGGTGACCAAAAACGCCATTTTGCTGGTGGACTTTGCGATTCGATCGCGCGCGCCTTGGGTCGATGATCAAGGTAACACGCAGCCCGGTTTGCCACGGCAAGAAGCGCTGTTGATGGCCGCCCGCGTGCGTTTGCGCCCCATTCTGATGACCACCCTGGCGATGATTTTTGGCATGGTGCCATTGGCCTTTGCCTTGTCTGAAGGCTCTGAAATGCGTGCGCCCATGGGCCAGGCGGTGATTGGCGGCGTGATTACCTCGTCGCTGCTGACGCTGGTGGTGGTGCCCGTGGTGTATTGCTACATGGATGACTTGGCGCAGTGGTTGCTGCGCCTTTTTGGCGCAACTAAACCCGCAGCAAATTCAGGTCAATGACAGTCACCCAGTTAAAATCTTCACTCTTTCGCTAATATACCCCCTGGAGTAAAAAATGAACCTGCAAGACTTTGAGCAAGCGCGCTATTACATGATCGAGCAACAAGTACGTCCTTGGCAGGTGTCAAGCCCGCATGTGCTGGCTTTGCTGAGTCTTATCCGACGTGAAGATTTTGTGCCACCAGCCTTCAAGGCAATGGCTTTTGCCGACCTGGAAATCAGCTTGCCCGGCGGCCAGCACATGCTTTCACCCAAGGTTCAGGCGCGTTTGCTGCAAGACGCTGGCGTGCAGACGGGTGAAAAAGTGCTTGAGATCGGCACCGGCTCAGGCTATATGACCGCGATTCTGGCTAGCTTGGCGCAGCGCGTGCTGAGCCTAGAACTGGTTGGCGAGTTGGTCGAGATGGCGCGCGACAACCTGCAAAAAGCCTGCGTCTACAACGCCGAAGTACGTCAGGCCGACGGTGCGCAGGGTGCTCCCGCTGATGGTCCATTTGATGTGATTTTGCTCGGTGGTTCGGTTAGCGAAGTGCCTGCCAACCTGCTGGCGCAGCTCAAACTGGGTGGACGTCTAGTTGCCATTGTGGGCGACGAGCCGAGCATGCACACGCTGCGCATCACGCGCACGGGCGATGCCAATTTCAAAACCGACGAGCTGTGGGACTTCTGTGCTGAGCCCTTGCTCAACTTTCCAAAAACCTCCAGCTTCAAATTCTGATTTCATGGTTACCCAAGTCCGCCCCTCTCAGCTGTCTGCCTGGCTTGACACGGTTAAGCCGCATGGTTCACCCGTGGTTCTTGATGTTCGAGAACACTCAGAATTGCAGCGTGCCTGCGTGCAAGCGGTTGGGTTCGAGCTCATCACCATACCCATGGGGGTCATTCCACCGCGCTTGACGGAGCTTGATCCGCGCCAGCCAATTGCCTGTTTGTGCCACCACGGTGGACGCAGCATGCAAGTTGCCAACTTTCTTAAAGCCCGAGGTTTTCACCATGTCGCCAACATAGCGGGCGGCATTAACGCCTGGTCTAGCGAGCTCGATCCCAGCGTGCCGCGTTACTAAGGTTTGAGCTTTTTACACATCACTACCCGGCACTTCAAAATCCATCATGAAAAATTTGCATCGACTCAGCGCAGTTTTCACACTGTGCGCAAGCTTCGGTCTCTCCGCACAAGCGCAAAGCTTGGCCGACCTCTACAAGTCAGCGCGAGACTTCGATGCGAGCTTTCAATCAGCCAAATTGCTTTATGAAGCCAATTTATCCAAAGCCGAGCAGTCCAAGGCACTCGAATTGCCCACAGTAAATCTGGCGATGGGTGCCAATCGGATCAACATTGCCAGCGATCTGGCGACTGCCGAGCGTTCTTACGGCAACCAAAATGCCAGCTTGAGCGCCTCTATGCCACTCTTTCGCCCGTTTAACAAAGCCAGTGCAGAGCAAGGTCAAAAGTCGCTGGATGCGGCAAAAGCCTTGCTCAACGTGGCCGAGCAGAGCTTGATCGTGCAAGTTAGCCAAACCTATTTTGATGTGCTGGCAGCGCACGATAGCCTGGGGTTTGTGCAAGCACAAAAAACCGCTGTTGCGGAGCAGTTGGCATCGGCCAAGCGCAACTTTGAGGTCGGCACAGCCACCATCACCGACACCCGTGAGGCACAAGCGCGCTTCGATCTGGTGCTGGCGCAAGAAATTGCCGCAGAAAACGATTTGCGTGTGAAGAAAATTGCGCTTGATCAGCTCACCGGCAAAACCGGTGCCAGCCCCAAGCCTTTGTCGGGCAGTATCAGCATCTCAGCGATTACGCCCAACGATGTCAACCATTGGGTCACGCAGTCTGAGTCCACACACCCAAATATCCAGCAAGCGCAAACTGCGCTCGAAGTCGCCAAGCTCGAGATCGAAAAAGCCCAATCGGGCAACAAACCCACGCTGGATTTGACAGGAAGCTATTCGGTAACACAAAACAACGGCTCGACCAGCACGCTGCTCGACTACCGCACCAACGTTGCCAGTGTCGGACTGGTGTTTAACTTGCCACTTTTTAATGGTTACGCAACACAAAACCGCATCAAGGAAACCATTTCACTTGAAGAGCAGGCACGCGCTAATGTCGAGGCTGCCAAACGCGCAGTTGCACAGGCCACTCGCACCGCCTTCTTTGGTGTGCAATCGGGTTTGGGTCAAGTCAAGGCTCTGGAAGCGGCTCAAGCGTCAAGCCAAAGTGCTTTGGATGCCACCAAGCTGGGCTACCAAGTAGGGGTGCGCATTAACGTGGACGTACTGAATGCACAAAGTCTGCTGTTTGACACCAAAATTCGCTTGGCCAAAGCGCGCTACGACGTGCTGCTTGGCGGCTTGAAACTGCGCCAAGCCAATGGCACTTTGGGCGCTGCGGATATGCAAGCTGTTAGCAGTTTGCTCAGCCCCTGATCCTTCACGCTCCAGCCATCGCTGGCAAGCAGGCAAGTGCCTGCACTGTGCGCTGCGCTGCGCCACGGTGCGTTTCGCTCAGCTTCGATGCGGCTTGACGTGCCAACGCTAAATCCTGTGGGTTTTGCACCAATGTCAGCGCCCGATCCCATGCCTGCGCCATATCGTCCAGCGCAAACGCGGCACCAGCATGTTGCGCCAACTGCGCGGCTTCACTGAAATTAAAGGTGTGCGGCCCCATCAAAACCGGGCAGCCACAAGCGGCCGCTTCGATCAGGTTTTGCCCCCCCAAAGGCGCAAAACTGCCGCCCAACAAGGCGGCATCGGCCAAGCCAAAATACAAGGCCATGTCACCCAATGTATCACCCAGCCAAACATCGGCTGGCTCAGGCTGCTCGCGCCAACTGCTGCGCCGTGACACCACCAGACCCTGTGCTTGCAACATTTGAGCCACTGCATCAAAACGCTGTGGATGCCTTGGAACAATCAACCATTGCACGGCTTCAGCTTCGTTTTTTATAGCTATCTGTGCAGGCTTAGCAAGCGCTAGAGCCCTTTTTTTCATATAAATATCGAGCCACATCTGCTCTTCACCTTCGCGTGAGCTGGCGAACATCAGCACGGGCTTGGGGCAAGTCTGGCGCCATTGACGGGCTTGCACCAGTTGGTTTGCATCAGGTGCATTGTCAAACTTGATGTTGCCAAAAATGCCACGCACAGGGGCGCCCAAGCTACCCAAACGCTGGGCATCGGCCTGACTTTGTGCCCACACCGCAGCCAGCTGCGAATAAGCGGGTTTAGCCAACGCCTGCCAACGCAGTGCCTTGCGCATTGATTTTTCGCTAAAACGGGCGTTCACTAAACACAGTGGCACAGCGGCTTTGGCGCATTGATCCACCAGATTGGGCCAAACTTCAGTTTCAAAAAGTAAACCGATGCGCGGATGGAATTGCTGCAAAAAACGCTGCACCGGTGCCACGCCATCCCACGGCAGCCACACTTGCACATCGCCCACACGCAACAGCGTAGCACCCTGGGCACGTCCGGTGGCTGTGCCATGCGTGAGTAACAAACGCATGGCCGGCCACTGCTGCCGCAAGCTTTCGATGAGCACCGCTGACGCACGCGTTTCACCCAAGGAAACCACATGCAACCAAACGAAACCCGGCTTTACCCCAGCATGATCGGGCTGGCACAGCGCGTGCACGCGCGCATCGTAATAAGCAAAACGCTCAGGCACTGCCAAGGCATAGCCAGGTTCACGCTTGGCACGCTGCCACAATTTGAGTCGCAGCAGTGGCTGCAGCACAAACATCAGCCATGAATACAACCTCAGCATCATGCGCGATAAACCTTCTGAGACACCGAAAGCCAAGCCTGCCAGACGGCTTCGACAGCTGGCGTTGGCTGTGCAAACACACTGCACTGCCTGGGGGTTTGCGGGCCAGTTCGCCAGGCCGTGTCGAAGTTATAAATCTGCACGTGGGGCAAATCAAGCGCCACGGCAATGTGACTCACGCCGCTGTCAACACCGATGACACCCACGCAACTGGCCAGCACATCGGTGAGCGCATCCAAGCCCAAACGTGGTAGCACCTGCGCTTGCAGCAGGCCATCGGCGATAGCGTGGGCGGTGCGCTCTTCAGCATCATTGCCATGCGGTAGCAGCACAGCGAAACCCGCTTCGTTGAGTTGGCTGGCAAGTGCGCGCCATTGTGCTAATGGCCACTCTTTGTCTGCACGCGATGTGCCATGCACCAACGCAACCCGAGCTGGCGGAGCTTCCAACGTTGCTCTATTTTCAGTAGCTACTGATGCAATGTCAGCGTGCCCTGAAAGCCCAAAAGACAATTCGAAATTGGGCGTGTAATGCAGCGCCATCGCGCACATCTGCCGGGCGCGATCAACGGCATGAATGTGCCGTGGCAGCGTCAGTGCAAGCTGCGCTAGCCAGCGCGTAGGGGCTTCATAGCTCGAACCTTCGGTCTGATTCGCCATAGCAATACGCTGCCCCTGCCCACTCAGCCGAGCTAACCAAGCCACCCAAGCCGATTTGCTCAAGCCTTGCAAATCAAGCACTGCGTCGTAAGACTCTTGCTGCAAGTCAGCCTTAAAAAGACACCAGGCTTGACGCGTGTTACGACTAAACGGCGCTTTACGCCAGTGCCGCAAATCACACGAAATCACCCGGTTGACACCTTGACAACGACGCACCAACGGTGCAAAACCACGCTCCACCACCCAGTCTATCTGGGCGTCTGGCAAGGCGCGGCGCAGGTCTTGCAGTGCGGCCATGGCGTGCACCACGTCGCCAAGCGAGGACAGCTTGACGATCAGAATTCTCAATGCGCAGCCTCGCCAAATTCGGCATCGGGCTTTAGAGAACGCAGCAGTGCCAGCATGTCCGCTTGAATTCTTTGCAAGGCTTCTGGCGTGTGTCCTTCAAAGCGCAGCACCAACACAGGTGTGGTGTTGGAGGCACGAATCAGCCCAAAACCATCGGGCCAATCGACACGCAAGCCATCAATCGTGTTGAGCACAGCAGGGGGGGCAAACCGTGCCAGGGCAAGCAGTTGCTCGACCAGCGCGTGAGGCTCACCCTCAGCACACTTGACGTTGAGTTCTGGTGTTGAAAAACTGCCCGGCAGCGCATTCAAAACGGCATTCGCATCACTGGACTGACTCAGGATTTCGAGCAAACGGCAGCCCGCATAGGTGCCATCGTCAAAACCGAACCAGCGCTCCTTAAAAAAGATATGCCCGCTCATCTCGCCACCCAGCGGCGAGTTGATTTCTTTCATCTTGGCTTTGATCAATGAGTGTCCGGTCTTGAACATCAACGGCTGACCACCAGCAGCGGTAATAGCCGGAGCCAGTCGCTGTGAGCATTTCACATCAAACAAGATGGTGCCCCCTGGGACGCGCTGCAACACGTCTTGGGCAAAAAGCATCATTTGCCGGTCCGGATAAATGTTGTTGCCGTCTTTGGTGACAATGCCCAAACGGTCGCCATCACCGTCAAACGCCAGGCCAATTTCAGCGTCGCTGGCTTGCAATGCTGCGATCAAATCACGCAGGTTTTCAGGCTTGCTCGGATCGGGATGGTGGTTCGGAAAATCACCATCAACATCGCTATAAAGCTCGGTCACTTCGCAACCAATGGCACGCAAAATGCCTGGAGCCGAGGCACCGGCAATGCCGTTACCCGAATCCACCACGATTTTCATCGGCCGTGCCAGCTTGATATCGCTCACGATGCGTGCCTGATACGCTGCCAGCACATCAACCTGTCGTATCGAACCACCGCTAAGCAGTTGCCAACTTTCGCTCTCCATCATGCGGCGCAGTGCCTGAATGTCATCGCCATAAATGGCCCGACCGCCCAACACCATCTTGAAGCCGTTGTAGTCTTTCGGGTTGTGGCTCCCGGTGAGCATGATACCGCTGGCACACAGCGTGTGCGCCGCAAAGTAAAGCATGGGAGTGGTGGCCATGCCAATATCCAGCACTTCAATGCCAGCATCGGCCAAGCCCTGCATCAGGGCGACACTCAAAACCGGGCCGCTCATGCGCCCGTCGCGACCGACCGCCACCGTCAATAGCCCATCCCTGCGCGCCAATGTTCCAAACGCGCGACCCAAGCCCTGGGCTAGCTGGGCATCCAGCGTTGCCGGGACGACGCCTCGAATATCGTAAGCTTTAAAAATTGAAGGGGTCAATTGCATGAAATGGTCCTGAAACTTGGGTTGACGCTTGGGGACGCGAATTGTAGGTGGCACAAGCCACTGCAACGATAATGCCGATCTTCTCAGTAGGACGAAAAGCCACTTGCGGCACTTTGAAGTTGCTATTTTTTTGATATCAGCTTACGCATGCGCCATAAGCGCCACCATCCAATTTCACAATGAACTCCAAAATTAATTCAGCCTTCGCTTCGCAGCCCAGTAGACCAGCCTGGCTGTTCGAGTTCATTTTGCTGGGAGCCATATGGGGAGCCTCCTTTTTATTCACATTGATGGGTGCCTCTGAATTTGGTGCCTTACCTGCAGCCGGTGTGCGCGTTGCCATTGCCGCTTTTTTTTTGCTGCCTTTGTTATTAGCACGCGGATTGGGTCGCACACTGACAAAACAATGGAAAAAAATCTTCTTTCTGGGCATGCTGAACTCCGGCATTCCTTTTGCGCTTTATGCCTATGCATTGCTGTCTATCAGCACGGGTTTGTCGTCTTTGATCAATGCCACCGTGCCACTGTTTGGCGCTTTGGTTGCCTGGCTATGGCTGAAAGACCGACCGCATGGCATGAAAATCATGGGCCTGTGTATTGGTTTTGTTGGCGTTGCCATGCTGGCATGGGGAAAGGCCAGCTTCAAACCCGATGCATCGGGTCAGGTCACTGGTTGGGCTATTTTGGCCTGCATGCTGGCTTGTTTGTGCTATGGCATATCTGCCAGTTTTACCAAGCGCTATTTGGCAGGTGTTCCATCATTGGTCATTGCAACAGGCAGTCAGATCGGAGCAACGCTGGGTTTGGCTCTGCCCGCCATTTGGTTCTGGCCCACTCAAACACCCCATCTCAAAGCCTGGCTGGCTTTGCTGGTAGTGGGAGTTTTGTGCACTGGCGTTGCCTATGTGCTGTATTTCCGATTGATTGAAAAGGTTGGCGCAGCGAGCTCCTTGACTGTTACCTTCATCATTCCGGTTTTTGCAGTAATTTACGGTGTGATATTTTTAAATGAGTCGGTCACACCGTGGATGTTGTTTTGCGGTGCCATCATTGTGCTGGGCACAGCCTTGTCTGCGGGTTTGCTCAAACCCAAACTTACTTAAACGCGGCACCGGTGAGCTTAAAGCCGGCCTGTATGCCTTTTTTGGCAAACCAGCCCTGATTCATTTCCAACACAAAACGCACAGGTTTGGCAGAACAGTGTGAAGCCGTGCTTTGCGGCTTCATGTCAGCCAGGTTGACGATCGTGCCATCATCGGCCAAAAAGGCTGCCGTCAGGGGCAAGAGTGTGTTTTTCATCCAGAAGCACTGCTCACGAGGCTCTTCAAAAATGAACAACATGCCCTCTGCCGATGGCATTTCCTGGCGAAACATCAAACCCGTTGCACGCTGTTCAAATGTTTTTGCCACTTGCACATGAACCATATGCATGCCCGCTGTGAGACTCATGCGCGGCAAATCCAGCTGCGGACTTGTTTGAGCCAAGCCTAAACCGCTGTAGCAAACAGCACTCAAAATAAAAGCTTTTACAAATTTTGTCATGGTCAGATTTTCACGATTTCTCATAACTGGCACATTCATGGGATCGAGTAGGGTAAGGAGTTACCCCCTCAGCCCTCTCACACCACCGTACGTGCGGTTCCGCATACGGCGGTTCAAGTAGAACGCTGGATATGCTGGTGGGTTGCCACCAACGAGACCAGCCCGAGTTGAGTGAAGAACTTTGGCGGTAAAGCCGCAATCATATGCTTGGCGCCGGCATTCCACCAAGGGCCGCGCCCGTTGACGCTGGACTTCCATGCACGCTGGGCATCGAGCCCGAAGGCGAGCATTTTTAACTCCCGCGAAACCCTTGCCTCTGGCTAACTCTTCCCCTTGCCGGGCGAGTAGAGGACTTTCACCTCCGAGTAAGTGCGCCCTGCCGGGCGCACCCAAAAAAAAAGCCCGCGAAAGCGGGCTCTTGAGCAAACCAATTGGTTTGACGATTAAGCTGCAGAAGCTTTCTTGGCTGGCTTTTTGTCAGCCTTTTTGTCGGCTTTAGCATCAGCTTTCTTTTCTGCTTTAGCATCAGCCTTCTTTTCGGCTTTGGCATCAGCTTTAGCAGCAGGAGCAGAAGCTTTGGCAGCAGGAGCAGCAGCGGCAGGTGCAGCAGCAGGAGCAGCCTTGGCAGCAGGAGCAGCGTCTGCAGCGAAAGCGCCAACAGCGAAGAGACCGGAGATCAGAGCAGCGAGAAGTTTGTTCATCTTGGAATTCCTTGAGATAACGTTATTGCAAAAAACCTTCAAACCTTCAGAAGGTTGAGCTTTAACGCGGAAGTAGATGCTTGGTTGACAACGTTGCGGAAATTATTAGAACTAGAATGAAAAAGTTTAACGTGTCAATCTGGATCATTCAGTTTTTGCAACTCGGATCGAAACACGATCTTTGATCAACCAACGGAGACTAATTACCATGTATCAGCATATCAAGGTGCCTGCCTCAGGACACAAAATTACAGTTAACGCAGACATGTCACTTAACGTGCCTGACGAACCCATCATTCCCTTCATCGAAGGCGATGGAACCGGCTTTGACATTACCCCTGTGATGATCAAGGTGGTGGATGCTGCCGTTGCAAAAGCCTACGGCGGCACAAAGAAAATCCATTGGATGGAGGTTTATGCTGGCGAAAAGTCGACCAAAATTTATGGCCCCGATGTTTGGCTACCCGAAGAAACACTGGCCGCCCTGCGCGAATATGTGGTGTCGATCAAAGGGCCGCTGACAACCCCGGTGGGTGGCGGCATTCGCTCACTTAACGTGGCACTGCGCCAAGAACTCGATCTCTATGTGTGCCTGCGACCGATTCAGTATTTCGAAGGCGTTCCCAGCCCGGTGAAAGAGCCGCACAAGACCAACATGGTGATTTTTCGCGAAAATTCCGAAGACATTTATGCCGGTATTGAGTTTGAAGCCGAGTCGCCCAAGGCGCAAAAGATCATCAAATTCCTGCAAGAAGAAATGGGCGTAACCAAGATTCGCTTCCCCAACACGTCAGGCATCGGGATCAAACCCGTGTCGCGCGAGGGTACGGAACGTCTGGTGCGTAAAGCCATTCAATACGCTATCGACAACGACAAACCGAGCGTGACAATCGTCCACAAAGGCAACATCATGAAGTTCACCGAAGGTGGCTTTCGAGACTGGGCCTATGGTTTGGCACAAAAAGAATTTTGCGCAGAATTGATCGATGGCGGCCCCTGGTGCAAGCTCACCAACCCCAAGACGGGCAAAGAAATCACCATTAAAGACAGCATTGCCGACGCCTTCTTGCAGCAAATCTTGTTGCGTCCGGCCGAATACAGTGTGATCGCCACTTTGAATTTGAATGGCGACTATGTTTCGGACGCGTTGGCAGCGCAAGTGGGTGGCATTGGCATTGCGCCCGGCGCCAACTTGTCGGATTCGGTGGCTTGCTTTGAAGCCACTCACGGCACAGCGCCTAAATATGCCGGCAAAGACTATGTTAACCCTGGCTCGGAAATTCTCTCGGCTGAAATGATGCTGCGCCACATGGGCTGGCTTGAAGCAGCAGACATCATCATCAGCTCAATGGAGCGCTCCATCAAGAGCAAGAAGGTCACCTATGACTTTGCCCGCCTAATGGATGGCGCCACTCAGGTCAGCTGCTCAGGCTTCGGTCAAGTCATGATCTCACACATGTAAATTTTGCAAGTGCCGCCAAAGTCGGCTAAAGTCAAACCCCAATGCATTGATTTCATTGGGGTTTTTTCTTCTCTGCCATGACAACTGAAACGGTTCAATCACCCATTTGCAAAACTCTCTGCTGGTCAACCGAGGCTGACACGCAGGCCTTTGCCCAGCTTTTAGCCCATCAACCGGCCATACGGTTGGCTTTCATTGAATTGCGTGGCGATCTCGGCGCTGGCAAAACCACACTGGTGCGCCATTTGTTACGGGCACTGGGCGTGCAAGGCCGCATCAAAAGCCCCACCTACGCGGTGCTTGAACCTTACGAGGTGCCCGGGTTGAACATTTGGCATTTTGATTTTTACCGTTTCAACGATCCACGTGAATGGGTTGAAGCGGGTTTTCGGGATATTTTTGCCAGTCCCGGACTCAAACTTGCCGAGTGGCCCGATAAAGCAGCACCCTGCTTGCCTCTGGCAGACCTGGTTATAAACATCGGTGTCAATGAGCAAGATGAACGCCAGGTTAATCTGTTGGGTCAGACACTTGGTGGCCTAGAGCTGTTGAACGCAAGCACATGAAGCGACGCAGCTTCATTCAACAAACCACGCTAATTCTGGTGCTGGGTGCCCACCAATTGGCGCGCGGTGCAGGCATCGTGGCGGTGCGGGTTTGGCCTGCGCCCGACTACTCGCGGGTCACCATCGAGTCCGACACCTTATTGCGCTTTAGTCAAAATTTTGTCCCCAACCCGCCGCGTCTGGCGGTTGACATCGAGGGCATCACACTCAACCCGGCCTTGAAGGAGCTGGTCGCCAAAGTGGGGCCAACCGACCCAACCATCGACGGCATTCGGGTCGGTCAGTTTGGCCCCAAAGTGGTGCGACTGGTGATCGATTTGAAACAGGCGATAGTCCCGCAGGTGTTCAGCTTGCCCCCAGTGGCGGCCTACCAGCATCGACTGGTGTTTGATCTTTACCCAACCCAAGTCATCGACCCACTTGAAGCCTTGATAGCCGAACGCCTGAAAGACCAGGAGACTGCACAAATACCCACCGATCCCCTGGGTGAGTTAATTGCCAAAAAAAATGCCTCATTAGCTTCGAGCAAGAAGTTTGATCCGAGCCAAAAAGCTCCCGATTTAGTAGCACCTCATGCATATCAGACGGGCGCTACAGGCCAAAAAAATCAAGAAAATTCTGCGCCCACAACCGACCGTCTGATCATTGTGGCACTGGATGCTGGCCACGGTGGGGAAGACCCTGGCGCGATTGGTCCGGCTGGTACGCGAGAAAAAGATGTGGTACTGCGTTTGGCGCATCTGCTGCGCGAGCGTATCAATGCAGCCGTGGTGAACGGCAACCCCATGCGTGCTTTTTTAACGCGTGATGCCGATTTTTTTGTGCCCTTGCATGTGCGCGTGGACAAGGCTCGTCGCGTGCAGGCTGACCTGTTCATTAGTTTGCATGCCGATGCATTTTTCACACCACGGCCACAGGGCGCCAGCGTGTTTGCCCTCAGCCAAGGGGGTGCGTCCAGCACCACTGCACGCTGGATGGCCGCCAAAGAGAACAAAGCCGACCTGATTGGCGGACTCAATGTCAAAGCCAAAGACGCCCAAGTCAAACATGCCCTGCTCGACATGAGCACAACGGCGCAAATCAAAGACAGTTTGCAACTCGGCAATGCCATGCTCAGCGAGATCAAACGCGTTGGTAAATTACACAAAGACCAGGTTGAACAGGCCAGCTTTGCTGTGCTCAAAGCACCGGATATTCCGAGTGTGCTGGTTGAGGCAGCCTTCATTAGCAACCCCGATGAAGAAATAAAACTCAATAGCGACGAGTATCTGGAGCAACTGGCTAACGCCCTGATGCGTTCCATCGAGCGCTATTTCTCCAAAAACCCGCCCTTGGCTCGGCAACGGCAAGTCTGAACTGCGCAAAGGCAAAAAATCAGCTCACCTTCGTTCTACAGTACCCTCAGACACTGTGCCTTCCAAAGACCAAGTCAAGCTCTTTCGCCGAATAATCGAAGAAATTGGTGGGTGAGTGGATATGAGAAATGCTCTCTTCAAATCGACATCTCTATTCTTTTGACGAATAAGGCAACAGTGCAGACCAAGTACCGTAATCAATGAGATAGTTTCCAACCAAATTGTCTTGCTCATCAAATATGTTGACCTC
>CAIYYA010000234.1 GCA_903930255.1 uncultured beta proteobacterium | reverse complement strand
TGGCACAAAGTTTCGCCTGGGTTGATCGTGACAAAAGCCTTGCCAGCCTTGAATTTGGACACCATGTGTTCTACAGATGCCAAAAAGCCGTAGCCTGCACTGCTGGTCAGCAGCAAAACAGCGCTGGCAGGGCCGGCATAGTAATAAAGCAGCTGTGTGCCTGCTTCAAGTTCGATCAAGCTGGTAATGGGCTGGCCATCGCCGCGGCCACCGGGCAGCAGGGAAACGGGCACTGAATAAACCCGGCCATTGTTGCCAAAAACGAGCAGGGTATCGACCGTGCGACATTCAAAAGTCGCATACAGCGCATCACCCGCCTTGAAGGTGTATTCGGTGGGGGTTGCACTGCCATCTTTGGCCCAGCCTTTTTGCGCGCGCACCCAGCCTTTTTGGCTGACCACCACAGTGACGGGTTCATCCACCACTTTCACCTCAAGCACCACTTTTTTCTCTGCCTGAATCAGGGTGCGGCGTGCATCGGAAAAAATTTTGGCATCAGACTCAATCTCTTTGACCATCAAGCGGCGCAGTGTCGCCGGGTTGCCCAAAATGTCTTCCAGTTTTTGCTGATCGCTGCGCAGACTGGCGAGCTCTTGTTCGATTTTTATCGCTTCGAGTCGGGCCAATTGGCGCAGGCGGATATCCAGAATATCTTCAGCTTGGCGCTCTGACAACTTAAAGCGGGCAATCAGCGCCTGCTTGGGGTCGTCTGACTGACGGATGATGGCAATCACCTCGTCAATGTTGAGCAGCACCAGCGCGCGGCCTTCCAGGATGTGGATGCGCTCGAGCACTTTGCGCAAGCGGTGTTGTGTGCGGCGTTCGATCGTGCTTTGTCTGAAAGCGATCCACTCGGTGAACATCTGGCGCAGCGACTTCTGCGTGGGCCGACCATCCAGTCCAATCATGGTCAGGTTGATAGGGCTGCTGCTCTCTAAGCTGGTGTGGGCGAGCAGTGTGTTGATGAGTTCCTGTTGGCCAACTTTGCTGGTTTTGGGTTCACACACTAGGCGCACAGCAGCATCTTTGCTGGATTCGTCGCGCACGCAATCGAGCACCGAGAGCAGCGTCGCTTTGAGTTGGGTTTGTTCTAACGACAGGGCTTTTTTGCCCGCCCTGATTTTGGGATTGCTCAGTTCTTCAATTTCTTCGAGCACACGTTGGGTGCTCACACCGGGAGGGAGTTCGGTCATAACCAGTTGCCATTGGCCACGCGCCAGGTCTTCGATCTTCCAGCGCGCGCGGCATTTGAGTGAGCCGCGTCCGCTGCGGTAGGCATCCGCAATTTCGGCTGCGCTGCTGATAATTTGCCCGCCACCAGGGTAGTCTGGCCCTGGCACAAGGGCAAACAACTCATCGTCGCTCAACGTGGGTGTTTTGATCAGGGCAACACAGGCATCCGCCACTTCGCGCAAGTTGTGGCTAGGGATTTCAGTGGCCAAGCCAACCGCAATGCCACTAGCCCCGTTGAGCAGGTTGAAGGGTAAGCGTGCCGGGAGTTGGCGCGGCTCCTCGGTGCTGCCGTCGTAATTGGCTGTGAAATCGACCGTGCCCTCGTCAATTTCATCGAGCAGCAAACTGGTAATTTTGGCCAAGCGGGCTTCGGTGTAGCGCATCGCTGCTGCGCCATCACCGTCGCGGCTGCCAAAGTTGCCTTGTCCGTCGATCAACGGGTAGCGCTGGCTGAAATCTTGTGCCATGCGCACCAGCGCGTCGTAAGCGGCCTGGTCACCATGTGGGTGAAAACGCCCGAGCACGTCACCCACCACACGCGCGCACTTGACCGGTTTGGCACCCACATTGCCATTGGCTCCGCCAAAACCCAAACCCATGCGACTCATCGAATACAAAATGCGCCGCTGCACCGGTTTTTGACCATCACATACGTCGGGCAGGGCGCGACCTTTGACAACACTCAGGGCATATTCAAGATAGGCGCGTTGGGCGTAACTGGCCAGGTTCAGCGAATCGTCGCCTTCGGGTTGAACTGGGGTGGGGGAATCGAAAAGAAGATCGTCGGTCATGAAATGGGTGTTAAATTGCTATTAAATTAAAAGCTGTTGACGCAATGCAGACGGGCGCTTGAGGTTTGGATAATCCCATCACGACAGATCACCAACCTGGTGCCCGTTTGGATGATATTTTCCCTCGTCCGAGATGCTGCACGGTGCATGGCTGTCTTGCTCAGACGTATATCTGCATCACGCGCCTGTTCAAGGGGGTGCTGATTCATGGCTTTTCATTCCAGTCTAAAAGTTGTGGGTGTTCCCTTGAGTTGTCATAAATCGGGATTGGTAATTAGAAAATCCACCATTCGGGCTGAGCTTGTCGAAACCTGGCAAGCCCAATGATCAAGCTCAGGCCGAACGGGGCTAATGGGTTTTCTCGAATAAAGTGTCCATGCATCCACTTTCGGCTTATGAGCTACCCAGCCTACAGTATGCCCAATGATGCAGTTGCAAACTTTGGTCAGCCCAGCGGCAATGTGGACTTTGACAAAATTCGGGCAGTAGCTTTAAGCGAAATCGCCAGTGAGATTAACCGGACTTTTATAACAGTTAACTGGCACTGATTTGAACTCATTTGAGTGTCATTGGGGCTAGTCTCGGTTTAAATCTTGGCGCTTATATTCCCCGCCCCTTGGGGCTCTTACCCAGTTTGCGCGACAAACACTCGTTAGCCAATGTTTGCTGGCGGCCCTGTCAAAGTCCCGGCCATTGCGCTGGAGATTCAATCCCAATGAATTTGAATTTATTGCTACACGGGCGTGGGTAGCGAACCGTACCATCTTTATGGAATTAACCGATGGACGGCAGATTGGTTTCCCGGCTGCCCGGTTTCACCGCCTTGCAGCGGCGACGGATGCGCAGTTAGCAGAAGTGACCCTGCGCTTGCAGGACTCAGCGCTGCGTTGGGATGCTTTGGATGAAGACATTACCGTGACAGGTGCCGCCCTTGGACGTTTCAGGCTCAACTGAAATTATGGATGAAGTTTGCAGCCGTAGGCGAGTTCGGGAAGGGAAGGGTCATTGGCACCCACTGGCATCCAGTCGACTGGCAGGGTCGCTGACTGTACCGGAACGCCCTGCGCCATTTTGGAAGTAAAAAAGGCAATGGTCTTGCCGTGCTTCTTACTGTTTTTACAGTCCAAATCCATCTCCACTCGGTTGGAAGAAAATGTCACACCGGCCTTCGTTGTTTGCGGCGTATCAAGGCTGTACAGCATGACCATGCTGACAATATCACCGTTGCGTTTGAACAAGGCAAGGTCGGTATAAGCCGTCATGACATTGGCAACAGCATGAACCTTTACCCATTCAGCTGCGGCGCTAACTGCCGTTGCCGCAAGAAGCGAAGCAAGCATCATTTTTTTCATGAAATTTCCTATTCGTCGTTAAGTCGTTAACACAGCCACAGACAATAAAACTTCTGGGGTTCATTTTTTACTTTGTCGACGGCCTTCTCCGCGAAACCTTTCACTTGTCCGCCTACAAACTGGAGACCGTCCACGATTTGCTGACCACCGGGCAATTTTCCAATGCCGTCCTTGAGCCACTGCGGCATTGCAGTGACTAGCCCACTGATGGCGTTCAGCACCAAAGAGGGTAGACGACTGGGGTCGAATACAGCATCAAGCGGAACGGCGACCGACTGTTTTTGGCCCACCAGGGTAAAGTTGGCGCTGGCGTTGCCTGAACGGTTGAAGTTCTGCACATCGATGCGCGCCGAAACCCCGTTAAAAGTGAACGCTTCCATGGCCTTGCTGACCACTACACCAATACCCGGAACTGAGCCGGCGCCATCTTTGACCGCTTTGTTGATCGAGTCGAAGTTGGTATCAGCCTGCATATAGCCATTAGGTAGGCCACTGGCATCGCCTCGCAGTATCTTGTCCACGTCGCCTTTGAGGTCCGAGTTGATGCGCACATTGACGCCTGGCGCTGCAGCATTGATCTTCACCCGGATGGTGGGGTCGGCAATATCAATATGCCCTACGGTGAGTCCGCTCGGAGTGATGACGATTTCCGAGTCCTGGCTAACCGGGATATTTGGGTTGGGCAACTTGTCGATGCCGGCAAACAGACTCTTGAAGGGTTCAACCTGGCCACCCAGCGCCCGGTAGAAAGACAAAGTGTCTTTCAATCCCGGAGTGCCGCGGGTTTTGAGCACCAATCCCACACCCGGCGTCATGTCGGCATCCGCCAGAATGGCGCCGTCCACCAAAACGTTGCTGGAGCCAAGTCGTCCATCCTTGATGGCGGCTTCGACACCAGTCACAGCACCACCTTGAACCGTCAGCTTGAGAACGCCGCCATTGGAGCGTATCTGTCCCAGGCGCATCACATCCCATTGATCTTTGCAATCTTCAGGCTTGGTATCCGGGTTGGGATCACTGGCGCAAGCGCCGGTGAAATCGCCACCAAAGGTGATCGAGCCCTCGTTGTCAATCTCCACCACGGGTGTGACACCGATCCATGGGTCGCGGAAAGTGGGCTTGGCAAACAGGCGACCTTCTGCCTCGGCGCTAAAGCTGCGCGCCTGAGTGATCTTGTTCATCTTGGCGTGGAGCTTGAGGGTGAGCGCTCGCAATGCGGCCTGGGTACGTGCAGCAGGGACAATTTCGCCGGTCATGCGCCAGCCGTCAGCCACCTGATAAGCCACTTCAAAGTCCAGCTCGTTGTTCTTGTCGAACAGGGTAATTTCCAGAGGTACTGGATTGGGCGCTCCCAGTTTTTGCGCCAGGGCAGCCACATTTCTAGTCATTACACGCAGAGCCGCACTGGGATCACCAAAGCTGGCGTTCTGATTGCGTGCCATCGCCGGATTGGCAAAACCTGCGGCCATATCCTTGAAGGGGTTGTTCAGGCGGTTGCCCGAAGGTTGATTGAGCGCACCCACACCACGCGCCCAGTCCAGCTTGCCCTTGATCTTGAAGAGCTGGGTGCGGTCATCCGATGAGCGGCCTTCTGCCTCATCAACCAAAAACACACCGCGGTACTGGTCGATAAACGGTTTGACACTGGGGACTTTATTGCCAATGGCGACCACTGGGTCAACGCTGCCAAGAGCCTCGGGTTGTGGCGTACCCACCGACGCTCTGTTATCAGCAACTTGAGCTGGAGGAATAACTTCATTTTGAGCACCATTTCCTGCATAGATAGTGCCTGCACTATTGACAACAAAAGGCCGCCCTCTAGCGTCCACCGCGATACTTTTTGCTCCACCAGGAACTTTGCCCCAGTTGCTACCGTTCCATTTGAATATCCCAAACCCGCCCGCCTCAGGTCCAGTTCCAATCACCCACACCGAACCATCAGCGCCGACACCAATATCAGTCGCGGCACCAGGCAACGCTCGCCAATCTGAACCTGCACCATTGGCAGAGTAATAAATTGTTCCGTTGCTATTGACGCCCCAAAGGCTCCCCTTGGCGTTCACCGCAACACGGACAAGTCCACCAGGTACTTTGGCCCAGGTATTTCCAGTCCATTTGTAAATCCCGAAACCACCAGCCTCAGGTGCGCTACCTACCACCCACACAGAACCATTCGCGCCGACTGTGATGTCCTTAGCATTGCCAGGTAACGCTCTCCAGTCAGTGCCAGCGCCATTGGCTGAGAAGTAAATGGTTCCTAGGCTGTTGGTACCCCAAAGGCTGCCCTTAGCATCCACTGCAACATGAATCAGTCCACCAGGTACTTTGGCCCAGGTATTTCCAGTCCATTTGTAAATCCCGAAACCACCAGCCTCAGGTGCGCTACCTACCACCCACACAGACCCATTCACCCCTACAGTAATGTCGGTCGCATTTCCAGGCAGACCGGTCCAAGCCACTTGTGCGGTCGCAGCAGAAGCGTAGGTTAAGCCTAAAAAAATCACCCACACAAAATGAATCAACATATTTTTAATGCAGTTTTGTCTCATCAAGCTTCCTTTGAAAGTTTACTTACTTAACGACGATGGGCGCGAGTCAATGGGTATAAATGCGTGACGATCAGTTGGGTTACGCAATTGTCGATATCGAAAATGTTTTCGGTTGTTCACAAACCCCAACAACTCTCACAGAGGGGTAACATTTATTACTATAGCTGAAAACCTTGTCAAAACCATGGCATTGCCAGGACGGGATTCGATGCAGGTCTTGACATAGGTAGAAGACATTGTGGAGCGGCTTAGTCCGAAGACACACACCGGCAATTGGGTTAGCCGAACTGCATACTCGAAAAGCCTTCATGCGCTTTCGAGTGCGCTATCAAAGCACTGTAGC
>CAIYYA010000233.1 GCA_903930255.1 uncultured beta proteobacterium | reverse complement strand
GGGCTGGAACCTGTTGGGTTACAGCGACGCACAAGACGTGGTGGTGGCCGATGCCTTTGGCAATGCCGGCAATGTGCTGACGGTGTGGAAGTGGAACGCAGCCACATCCGGCTGGGCTTTTTATTCGCCGGCGCTTGCTGATGGTGGGCAGGCCTATGCTGCAACCAAAGGCTATGCGTTTTTGACCACTATCAAACCGGGTGATGGTTTTTGGGTCAATGCCAAAGTGCCTTTTGGTGCCACACTGCCTGCAGCACCGGTTCAGGTTGTGAACCCGGAAGCTTTAGCGGGTATTTCAGCCACTTTGAAGACGTTTGAAAACCTGTTTGCCACAGCGGTGCCCGCTGCCAATGATCCAACGCTGGGCAACTTGCTGGATGCTTCTTTGCTGTCGGGCGGCTCTAACAAAACGGCTTTTCTGCAACAAATGCTCAGTGGCAATGGGCCTGGTATCGGCGTCAAATTTGTGAATATTGCGCTGGTACTACCTACCGATGCCGGTGCGGCGGCCAACGATGCCACGCACCAGTGGTTCACTTTTGGTGGTGGTCCGGGCAGCGCCTGGTTGGCGATTAAAAATGGCGCTGGCAACTGGCTTCTGGCGGGTGATCAGCGCATGTTCGGTTTCAGCGTTCATCTGCAAGCGGTCAAGCAAATACAAAATGCCACTAGCAGTCCGCAAGTCAGTTTTCGCAATCAACTCAATCTCAATCTTGACAATGGCATGACCGCAGGAGTGGTGTCAGCAGTTGAAGTTTCTGGGCCAGGCGTGTTGCCAGCAACAGGTGCTTTGGTGTATTCGGCAGCGCAAGGCAATATTTGGCTCAACACCTGTGGTAACAACCAAGCTACTACCAACTGTGTGGACATCACCCAGGTTACAGCCGGTGCCAAATACACATTCAAAGGCTACACCACAGCCGGTGGTACGGTGCCAACCTATACCTATGCCACTGTGTTGCCAACTTCACCCTTGTCGGGTGCAGCCTTGGCTGCGGCACCGTTCCCCAGCATCACCAGTGTGGCAGGCACATGGGCGCCCGGCACCAGCGTGACGGTTAACTGGACGTTGCCAGCAGGAATCCAGTCCGATTGGCTTGAACTGAATGCCTGGCAAAACCAGGGCGGCAATTTATTCAATAACGTGGGTCACAGTTTGGCGGGGAGTAGCACATCAGCCACCCTGACCTTGCCTAACTATTCAGGCACGATTGCTGGTAAAAGTGTTTGGCTCAACAGCCGTGATGCCAATGGAAACCAGCTGGGACTTGAATACCAGCCTTAGTCAAAACAGCTGCCAGCGCCCGTGCTACATGCGTTGGCAGCTATGATTTTGTTTTGAACACCCAGAGCCGTGCCACGATAAAGTTGAAAAACGGCATGGCCATCTCCACGCCCAATTTGCTCCACGTTTCATTCAGACCAAAGTGGGTCAGGGCGCTCAGCAGCAGGGTTGAGAGGGCGGTGGCACCCACCCACACCGCTGCATAACGCCAACTGGTGCGCAGCCAATCTGCCATGTTTTTGGGCTGCTCAAAGGTCCACAAAAAATTGCCGGTATAGGCGGTTACGGCTCCGGCAAAGCGAGCCAATACATTGGCTGGAACCAGATCCATTCCCATTGCGCGCACTAGGGTAAAAATGCCGACGTCCACAGCCAAAGCACAAACCCCCACTGTGCCATATTGCAAAAATTGTTTGATGAGTTTGACGTTCATGGTTTTATTTCTTGCCGCCAGCGTTGTGCCCAGCGGTCGTTTGGAAACTCTTGCAGCAGGCGCTGCGCTGTTTTGGCGGTTTGCTGAAACATGCCAGCCGCTTTTTCAAGCTGTGCTTGGGTATAAAGCGACTCAGCCAGCCAATAGCCGTGGTAGTTCGCGCTGAGCAAACTGTAGCGCTGTAAGGCCATGTCGTGTTTGCCGGCCAACTCAAAAGCCTTGGCTGACCAAAACAAGGCCTCTTCTTTTTTTGCATCGCTTTTGCGTGCTGCAAAAGCACGGTCAAATCCGGCCGCCGCGTCAAGATGCTGGTTGGCACGCATCAGCTCCCACGCATTGCCATACAGTCGCTCGGGGTTGTTCAAATGAAACCACAGGCCAGCAGCCAGCAACAGCAACGGCCATAAGGCTGCCAGCCAATGGCGTGGCCAAGCCATTTCAGCGCTGTGACTACTTGCGCTGGCCGTTGGCGCGGTGCTGGGGTAGCCACGCCAGTCACGCCACAGCAGCACCAGCAAAATCAGCATTGCCAACACGCTTGCCAGCATGCCGCCTATCCCCAACGTGGTGTGACCATATTCCAGCCGCACATCGGCCTCGTCGGGCACCACCAGCATAAAACCTGGGCCGGCCATAAACAGCGAGCCTTTGGTGGCTAGCTTCCAGCGCGGGTGCCAGGCCATGCGCACCAGGTGGGCGGCACCTAGCGCATTGGTTCGCCAGCTGATGCTGTGGCGCGTCATGGTCAGGTTGACTATTTGCGCGCTCGCAGCGGGAGCCGCCAGCACAGTTGCAGCGCCATCATAAAAAACAGGCAGCTCGCTGTCGAACTTTTGGCGCGATCGAAACCATTGGAAACTGGCTTCCATCCAGCCTTTTTGTGGCAGCCAGTGCAGCGGTGTTTTGGCCACATCGACCAGATCAACCAGATGGCTGTTGAAGTTGTTCAGTTTAAAGACGTAAAACGGCTCGGCGTTGGCCACTTGGCTGAACAAGGTATTGGCAGACATGGCCTGATACGTCTCGCTGTTGCGAATCAAAACCTCATTGGCATACAAAAAATTCATGTGTTTAGCGGCCAAATCGGGGTCGAGGCTGCCGCTGGGGAAACGTGCCAGAGGCGACGACGGGTGGCGCGAGACTTCACTTTGCAGCTGGTAAATGGCCGGACCCACCGGGGCTGATTCCATATACAGCCCTTCGAGCACCGGC
>CAIYYA010000232.1 GCA_903930255.1 uncultured beta proteobacterium | reverse complement strand
GCGCTCGCTGTGCTGGCGCTGGAAGGTTTTCGGCTTTTACCCGCCATGTTCGTTGGCGTTCTCCTGGGCTTTGCATCCGTTGGTGAACCCTTCAGCCTGGCGCTGATTTCCGCCGTGCGGCACGTTGCTACCCTTGTTGTGAGTGTTTGGCTGTTAAAACGCTCGACGGAACTGGACCCGGATTTAAAGTCGCTCGGCGACACCATCCGCATCTTCGCGCTGGCAATTGTTTTTGGCTTTGTTGTGGCGCTGGCCATCGAAATCATAACGATGGCATCCCCCACTTTGGTACTCGGCAAAGACACATTTTTTCAGCGCTGGAGTGGGCATACCCTCGTCACGATCGTAGTCACGCCACTGGTGCTGATTTGGCGCAAGGTTCCCAAAGACTGGGCGAAGCCCGAGCAAGCGCTGGAGGCTATCCTGATTCTTGGTGTCACCTTTCTGGTTGGACAAGTCGTCTTTCTGGATTGGATGCACGACACTCTGGGCCAGATTGCACGGGGCTATTGGCTCTACCTTTTCATCACCTGGACCGCTGTGAGGTTGGGGTCGCACGGAACCGTTCTTGTGCTGGCCATGGTTGCGATACAGGGGCTGGTGGGCGCCGCAATGGGGTTGGGATTTTTTTCCAATGACATTGCCAAAACGCACCTCTCAAATTATTTTTTCTATACCATGACGCTGGCAGCCGTCGGCCTGCCGTTAGCCACCTACTTCACCGAACGCAAGTTGGTATCCAAATTACTGGAACAGCAGCGTGACACGCTAGAGGCAACCGTCGCCACACGGACTGTCGAGCTGGCCACCCGTCTGCAAGAAATGTCAGCGCTTAACAAGAAGCTTGAAGACGCGCAAATCCAGCTGCTTCAATCTGAAAAAATGGCCGGATTGGGCCAGCTCGCAGCTGGTGTAGCCCACGAGATCAACAACCCGATTAGTTTTATCAACTCCAACTTGGGTACGCTTGGCAGCTACGTGGAATCGCTGCTCGTCATTGACGCCGCGTACAACGACGCTCAGCACACTCTGGAGCCCAGTGTGCAACGGGCATTCGACGCTGTGAATGCGCTGAAAGCAAGCTCGGACCACGCCTTCATGGTCGATGACCTGCGCCAGCTCATCAAGGAGTCACGCGACGGCATTGAGCGTGTTAATACTATTGTGCGTGATCTGAAAGACTTCGCCCGCGTGGGATTAGCTGATTGGGCGTGGATCGATATCCACCAGGGCTTGGAAAGCACAATCAACATCGTCTGGAATGAAATTAAGTACAAGGCCACAATAGAGCGCGAATACGGCTCGCTGCCCCAAGTGCACTGTATTTCTTCGCAGTTGAATCAGGTCTTCATGAACTTGCTGGTTAACGCCGCACATGCCATCGAGGGCAAGGGTGTCATTCGAGTTCGCACCGGATGCGATGACAAACACGTCTGGGTGGAGGTAATTGACACCGGAATCGGCATACCCCCGGAAAACATCACCCGCATCTTCGACCCTTTCTTCACCACCAAGGCGTTGGGCAAGGGCACTGGACTTGGGCTGTCACTGTCCTGGGGCATTGTTCAGCGCCACCAGGGAACCATTGAAGTGCAATCCACCGTGGGTAAAGGCTCAACATTCAGGGTGGTGGTGCCCATTTATGTACAAGGCGATGCACCTTAATCAAAGTAGTCATCGCTTTGAATCCAATGCGATCAATTCGGTTTTCACGGTTGTGCAATGTGGAGAACGGTGGCAACGCCAAAAAAAGGCAGGTTTCCCCCCCCGTTACCGAGGACGCTTGTTCGAGAAAGATTCAGAACAGCTGTGTCACGTGCACACAGTCGCCGGTGCGTTCTGCGCGAACCGCATGCGGGCTTTTCTGGGCCAGGCGCAGCATGCGGGTGTTGCCGGGCAGTACGTCAGCCACAAAACCACGCACTCCGTGTCTGGCAGCATGTTGCGCAATACACTTTTGCAACGCCGATCCTAGTCCGTGCCCTTGCCAATCAGGGTGCACCATATAGGCGGTGTCGGCCAGATTGTCAGACGGGTTAACAAAATAGCACGCCTGCCCGACGATATTGGCGTCTTCGCGAGGACCGTCGATTGCCACAAAGGCAACCTCGGTTTCGTAGTTCACATTGCACAAACGTTGCACCTCAGCATCCGACAAGCCCCGCACATGGTGGAAGAAACGGGTGTAAACATCTGCTTTACTGAGGTGGTGGAACAGGTTGCGAACGCCTTGTGCGTCGCTGGACAAGGCGGGGCGCAGCATCACCTGGCTGCCGTCCTTGAGTGTGACTGTCAGTTCATCTTCCACCGGGTAGGCACGCATGTTTTGCAGCGTTTGCGTTGCGGGCAGGTATCCCATGGCTTGAGCCTGGGCAAACAGTTCCGGTCGAAATTGCGGATGGGCCAATTCAATCAGGGCCGTGGCGCGCTCACGGATGGATTTGCCAAACAGATAAGCAATGCCGTGCTCGGTAACCACATAGTGCACATCGGTGCGGGCAATGGTAGACACTTCACCTGCCGCCAGGCTGGCGCGGATACGCGAGGTTTTCCCGTCTGCCGAGGTCGATGTCATACAGATGATGGGCTTGCCGCCCGCCGAGCGTGAGGCACCGTGTAAAAACTCACCCTGCGCGCCCATTCCGCTATAAAACTTGCCATCGAACTGGTCCACGCAGACCTGTCCAGTGAGATCGATTGAATAGGCCTGCGCGATCGACACCATCTTGTGCTGGGCGGCAATGGTCACTGGGTCGCACACAGCATCCATGGGCTGAAAGTCGAACAAGGGGTTGAGGTTGATCAGGTCATAAAGGCGCTGCGAGCCCAGCGCCATGCTGGTCACAATCTTGAACGGATGGGTGGTTTTGCAGGCCCCTGTAATGCAACCTTGCTCCAGCAACGGCAGTATGGCGTCGGTAATGACATCACAGTGCAGACCCAAGTCTTTGCGGTCAGTCAGGTACTGCAATGCCTCGTGAGGAACATACCCCAGACCCACCTGCAGGGTAGAACCATCGTCAATGATGCGCGCTATGTAGCGCGCGATGCGCTGCACGTTGTCTTCCTGCGCCGGCTCGCGGTTCAGTTCGGTCACGGCAGTGTTAACCGGCACGAGGTGGTGGATGCGGCTGATGTGCAAGGTGGTGTCACCCATGGTACGCGGCATATGAGGGTTGACTTCGGCAATCACCAACCGCGCTGCGGCAAGTGCGGCCGGAATGATATCCACTGACACGCCCAGACTGACATAGCCAAAGGCGTCTGGCAGCGACACCTGAATCATCGCCACATCGACCCGAATACGACCTCGGGCTATCATTTCCGGCACACGCGCAATCGATATAGGAACGTATTCGACACGTCCTTCACCAATGGCCATGCGCAGGTCGGCACCCACGAAAAAGGTGCGATGATGAAAGCGCGTCAGACTCTGGCCATGCGCGTCGGTAGCAAACGCCTTGACCAGAAGGAAGTGGATCAACTCCAAGTCAGCAGGAGGCCCTGGCATGGTCTCCAGTTCACGCAACAGCGTGCAGGGCGCAGCGCAGCCGGTGCCCAGGAATACATGGTCACCATTGTGAATCTGCGCTACGGCCAGAGCTGCCGTCGTGACCTTCTCGGAGTAGGGCTTGAGCGCGGCGTGAGATAAAGGTTTTTTGGGGGAGAACATAGTATCCATATCATCCACGATTACGGACAGGGCGGATCGCTATATTCATGAAAATCCGTTTTTTTAGGGTGCCTACCCCTTCGATTCACGGTGCAGCGGGAAGGTTCAGTTGTATAACACCCCGCTTGGATCATGAAATCTTCGAGGAGACTTGCGGTTCCGAGGTTGACTCTAACAAGGGAAGTTCCTTGTTTTCCAAACCCGCGTGAGTACCCGGCTTTACCCAAACCGGTTGGACATTGGAAATTAATGACCGCAGCGGCAGAATATGTTTGGGGTATAACCCTAAGCAATTTGGTCGGTATAGTCCACGGAGCGCCTTCCCAATAAACGAAAGACCTCTATGGCATACCCACCCGAATTCCTCACGCTAGTTGACAAGTTTATCGACCTTGCTAATCAACTAGCCGAAGATGGCCAGGATGGTGAAGTCAGCGCTGCCATACTGTTTGCTGCTGGCCGGTACAACGCTTTCAACTTTCTATCGAACAACGGTGATGCCGATGATCAGGCAAAGGCGGTCGAGTTCTATGTGTCGGAATACCGCAAGGCGATTGAGCAAAACCTGGAGGGTGTGGTTGGGCCTGTGGTGAGGCCGCAGGGGTAGGCTGAGCGGCTGGTATAGAGCGAATCGTAGACCCGAAAGGCAGCTGACACCTGCGAGTACCCGCTTCCGGGGAGTCACCGGAGCTGTGAGTCTGCAGGCTTTGCGCCATGACCCGCAGGAAGATGCGCAGCACCATGTTCAGAGCTACCCCGTCGCGCTGCATGAAGTAGCGCAGTCTCTTCGTTGTTTGCCTCGCGCGCAGCCTTGCATGCCTGTTCTGCCTCCAACAGGGTGTCAATCATTTTTTGCGGCTGTATTACCCAAAGGTGGTCTGCATTGAAACACGCCCTCTTACTTTACCCGATTGAGTGTGAACGTGCTGCCACTTTGATTCAACGTCATCGTGTCGCCGACAATCGTTGTTGTGAAGCTTATAGATGCTGAAGGACAAGCACTACCGATCGGGTTACCCTTATAGCTCGTGTATCCACCGGGGGCAATTCCCGATATTCCCGCTGTCCCGTTGGTATCAACGGTCGGACAAGCAAACACCAAGGCGCCGCTCGTCGAATTCCTCGTTTAGGTGCCATATTCCAAACCAGGCCAAACCTGAAGTTGCTGAACTGTGAGGCCTCCTTCGGCAAGAGTCGTGGCTTGGGTCATCATGTAGCGGCTATCAGGGGTAAATGTAAAGAAAACATCAGAAGCTGCACCAACAGTCCAAGTACCTACCATAGGGTTGATCGGCAAGGAGGCGCTGAACGCGGCCTTGGCATTGACCCAAAACCCCTCTCCACTTTTAATGGTAGTAAGAAAGGTATAACCTTTGCTTGCGGCGTAAGCCTGCCCACCATCACTCAGAGCGGGGGAATAAAAAGCCCAGGTACTGTTGGGCGCATTCCATTTCCAAACGGTTGTAACATCGTTGGCGTTGCCAAAGGAGTCATTAACATTGACTTCAGTAGCATCGCTATAGCCCAGCAAATTCCAGCCAACTATTGCAGACACGTTGGCGGATTGCGCAGGCACGACAGACGCACAGGCCAGCGCCAAAGCACCCACGCGAACAGACAAGAGGTAGGCACTACGCTTAAAAGAAATTGTCATTTAAAACACTCCCATAGAAAAATAAACGATCCGGCTGACCCGGTGCATTTATTTGAAAAAAATTCTTGTCCTTATAGGGGTACGGTTAAGCATTTCAACCCCATGAGGCCAAGTATCGTCCCTTGGAAGAGCACTCAACCCTCGTAGAAACCCTCGCTGCGCCCGCAGTAAGGCCGTGCCTGGCCGATCCACCGCCAAAATGCGCTGTTCACAAGAGGGATTAGCGGTGCGCCGGGTATGCCGGGCGCATAGCTACCCGGCAGCGAGGCTGAGTCACCGTGTTGCCCGGTCACCAGTTGAGCGCTGATCGACCTCGTAGTCGGGGGTGCCGCTTGCGCTGCCCCATCCCAGTCGGGCTCGGCCGCAACACCCTCGCCGACATGCGCATCGCAGTCATCCCACAACGGTGGCCCGCGCGTCGGGGATATGCAATAGCCAACGTCCGGTTTGGAGCAGGCAGATCACAAACGGCAACTACCGGTAACGCCTTTATGTACATCTCTCCATAAGGGCCGACTGAGCCGCTGTACATGCTCTGAGCCAGCGCAGCTTTGCTGTCGGTCGCCTGGTTTTCTACCGCCGTTGCCATCTTACTAATCAATATTCATAGCGCGTTATGCAAGCCACATAAGTGCCAGCGGCCAAAAAACTTTCAACTTTGTTGCAGTCGCAGCAGCAAGGTTAACGGGTGAATTGGCGAAACCTGAAAGCCATAGTGTTCATAAAATTGTTTGGCTCGGTCATGCAGGGCATGCACCAGCAGCGCCCGGATGCCCGCCTGTTGCGACACCAGCGCACACCGTTTCACAGCATCTTGCAACAGCGATGCGCCCAGCTTGAGGCCTTGGGTGCGCTGGTCAACGGCCAGCCTGGCCAGCACCATCACCGGCACGAGGTCTGGCATATTGCGGCGCACCGAAGGAGTGGCGACCTGATGCGACACCGCCCCAGCCGCCAAGGCGTAGTAGCCCATAACAGCTTGCTGCGCGTCAACCACCACAAAGGTGCGGCTGGCGCCACTGAGCTGATTGGCGTAGGCACGGCGCATCAGCCAGGCATCCAGCTCGGGCTCTGAGCAGGCAAACCCTGAAGAAATTTTGGAAGGATTGATGCTATGACCGTTACCAAGGCTCGCCCAAAAAAAGTAACCGTGCCCGCTTTATGTCGGCTCACTCGACACAAGCACCTGCCCCAGGTATTACAGTCGAGCCATTTCATTGTGATTGCGTCATCACCTTGTTGCGCCCACTGTTCTTGGCTGCATACAGCGCGGCATCGGCTCGACCAAGCCAGTCCACTTCGGTGACATCGGTGGGCCTGAGCTCTGCCACGCCCAGGCTTACGGTGAAGTGAATGGCTTGATCGTTCATGCTTTGCACCGCAGTCGCCTCGACCCGGCTTCGGATCCGTTCGGCAACCGCTACCGCTTGCTCAGCATCACTCCCCGGCAGAAACACGGCGAACTCCTCTCCGCCAAGTCGTGCCACCACATCGATCTCACGCGACATTTGGCGGCAGATGTCCGTCACTTGGCATATGACCCTGTCTCCACTGGGATGACCGTAGGTGTCGTTTACCCGCTTGAAATGATCAATGTCAAGCATGAGTAAGGCCAATTTTTGTGACATGCGCTGCGCTTTGAGCTTTTCGTCAGCCAGCAAGGCCATGAAAAATCGACGGTTTTTTGCCCCGGTCAAAGGGTCGGTGATTGACAGCCGCTCCAGTTTGCGCTGGAGCTCATAGCGCATGAGGTAGTGGTGTGCCATCGCCACCTGGGTCAGGAGCGTCAAAATAGCAATGGGCCACATCAGCGCCGCATATTGCTGATGCGGAAAGCCCGGTGCAAATCCCAACACAGCCAGCACATGCGGTATCGCTGCACCCGCCAGGGTGTAGCTGATGTTGACCAGCAATGAAAAACACTGAAGCGACAGCAACGCCAAAAACATGCCGTACAAGAATCCTGCCAGCCCGTAAACCATGCCGCCATCAAGACGGTTCAAGATCGCCAAAAACAGGGCCTCTGCGGCGAATGCGCCAAACATACTCAAAATGAGCAGCAAGCGACGCTGGCTTTTGCCATAGACGAACCCCACCGTCATAAGCAACATGAGTAGGTACAACAAGCGAAGGCCAATGGTGTTCGCTGCGCCCACCGGGTCGGTGATGTAGTCCCAAATCCAGAGCGATGGCAAGAGAATCGCCAGAATTAACCCGACGATAGCGGTGAAAGATCGATGGTCCTGAAACTTTTGCTCGGCAAAGTCGGCAGTCGGAACAAGCAAAAGCAGCAGCTGCTGTAAAACAACCTTCATGAGCTGCCAGGTGTACTTGAGGGTGGGGCCTCCCACGGATTGATGATGGTCACTCCGGTGGGTTTGAAATCAGCGACGTTGCGAGTGACCACCGTCATGCCATGCACAAGTGCAGTTGCCGCGATGAGTGCATCGCGCTCACCGCGCCTATCGGGACCATGTAACCGGGCGCAGCGTTGTGCCACGGCGGTGTCAATTGGCAGCGTGCGCCCGGAAAACTCGGGCAATACCTGTTGCTCTAGCCACGCGCGCAGCATGGCTCCTTGGGTCGCATCCTTTCGCTCAAGCGACAAGATGCCAAGTTCCAGTTCCATGATAGTGATGGCCGACACAAAGAGGTCGGCGGCATCAACGCTTTGTGCCCATGCCGCAACGCTCAAATCGGCCTTACCAAGTCGCACCTTGCGCAATTCGGACACCACGTTGGTATCAAGAACAAACATCATGAGAAATCAGCAGGTCGGGCTTCAATGGTCACGCGCGGTGGTTCAAACTCGATGTCAACCATACCAGGCATAGCCAGTGCATCGGCTATGTTGCGCCGCTGCCTTGTGAGCTGCTGATAGTCCTCGAAGCGCATCAGCACATGAGCCGGTCGGCCTCGATCTGTGATGAATACCGGCCCGTTATTTGTCGCCCTCTTTGCCTCGCTCGCCCCTTGATTGAACTCGCGGCTTGAGAATGTTGTAATGGTCATCGCGACACCTCGTATGCTTGAATGATGTAGATATGTTACTACACGAACGAGACTTTGGTTTGCCGCCGACCCATTGGTTTACTTCATATTACGCCCGTCGCATCAACTATTTGCCCCGACAAATCGAGGCACCCAACCGCTCTGTGCCAGTGGCCGCATTTGAGATGTCTGCCGTGTGAGTCTGGCATTCTTCGGTTTCTGTAATTGATAGCAGCTTACGCTTACCCACAAAGCGTTACAGCCTGATTTAAGCAAAAAAAATATTTGTAACATCGTCAGCCTCAGCGCGAACAAATGAATCGATATCAATCGCTCAAATAGCCAGCTTCTTTTTGGTGTTGAAAAGACAAAACCGTCACCGCATCACCAACATAGCGGTACAACGCAATGTAGCCACTGTCACCAAAATCGATGACCAGTTCGCGGTACTCAATATCCATTTCTTCTACGGGCCGTCCAATTTTTGGATGCGTTGCAAGTATTTGGATGACCCCGATGGTGGCAGCACCCGCACACCTTGCAGCGCCGAAGACGCAGGGTCTATGCGTGGCATACCGGAGCTGGCTTTTCGTGGTCGTCGCCCCAGGTCTGTAGCCACGCGATGGCCCCTTTGCCCGTCACATGCAGACCCGTTTCCCGATAGTCCGACCAGGCCCGGATGGCATCCTGACGAAACCCCTCTCGCTTTTCTTCACGCTCAACATATTGGGTGATGGCTTCACGCATCACCCAGTGAGGTGTGCGCTGCCGGGCGTTGGCCAGTCGTTTGACGCGGTCGCTGATGGATGGGTGAATTTTTAATGCTATTGGACGTGAAGTGACGGCTTTCATGACGATCTCCGTTGTGCTGAAGCCAAGTTGAATCGGACTACAGCGGCAAACGCATTGCCGTGAATCGCTCAGTGCCGGTGGCCGATTTTGCGCCGGCAACGGCTTAACTGGGTGGTTTTGGCGGTCAAACAACGCATAAGCCATTTACCCATCCAGCGCCCGTCCAGCAAGCGCAAGCCACTATTAGTTTGAGAGCGGCTTTGCTCTCTTGCAGAGCCAGAATGCGCTCTTCTATCGTGCCCTGCGCCACCAGTTTCACCACCCAGACGCTTTTGGCTCTGGCCGGTCAACTTGACCCATTTGAACTTGCGTTTGACCAGTTCGTCTTCGATCAGACTGCGCGCACCAAACCACAAATTGTGTAAACTTGAATCATGAGCAACGTCATTCACCCCAATTTCAAGCGGTCCACACCGTTCATTGCGAACGTTATCTTTGATGCCCAATCCGGCATGTGGGTGGCATCCTGCGATGCGCTTCACACGATGACGGAAGCGACCAGCTACGAGGCACTTACAGAGCGTTTTTGGGAGATTGCACCTGAGATTGCTTTGGCCAATGGGATTCCTTTTGATGGTACCAGTCGCATTCAGTTTCGCCATCTTGAGGATGCAGCTTCGCGCATCGCGATGTAGTGCATGGGCAGCGGCTTTTACCCGGCGTTACGGGGCATCTTGTTGGCTCACGGTTGCACCTTCGTGCGCCATGGCAAAGGTAGCCACGAGTTATGGCATAGCCCGATCAATGGCCACACATTCCCGGTTGCAGTGACCATCATGTCACGCCACTTGGCTAATGAAATACTCAAGCAAGCCGGCATCAAGCAAGCCGGCATCAAGCAACGAATTTGATATCAAATCCTTTTCCCCCTCCAGCGCCCGTCCAGCAAGCGCAAGCCACTATCAAGCCGATAGCGGCTTGAGCAACTCCTACAAATCACTTTCACTGAACAGCGGCTGCTTGCGACAGGTTCAGGCCGACGCCGCCGGCTTTCAGGCTGATCAAAAACAGCGGCACCGCGCCGCTGGTGAAATGCTCAATGAGTTCGCTGGCCACTTCGGCGGCGTGGGTGTTGGCGTTTTTGATAATTTGCGCAGTTATTGCAGCTTATTAACCGGGCTTTTTATGGCACGCTCGTATCTGCATCCTAAAATGAAATCATGAAACCCCGGATTTACGTCGAAAGCTCCGTGATCAGCTATGCTGCATCGCGCAAAAGTTCAAACGCAAAAACCGCCTGACTCTGTTTGCAACGCTTATTTGCGTGCCGTTGCACGAAGAAATTGCTTCTTTGAGTGAACGTCTGATGCTTGAAGGCTTGATGCCACGGTCAGA
This sequence comes from uncultured beta proteobacterium, assembly GCA_903930255.1. Lineage (GTDB taxonomy): Bacteria > Pseudomonadota > Gammaproteobacteria > Burkholderiales > Burkholderiaceae_C > Rhodoferax. The sequence goes on along the minus strand of CAIYYA010000232.1, from coordinate 12,958 downwards.
GCCGGAAGATGCCTCGCACATCGCCCACCCAAGCCACCTTGACGCAAGCCGACTACATTGCCACCTGGAACTTTGCCCACATGGTGGGGCCGCAAGCCAAATACCGGCTCGTGCAAAGCATTGAACGCTGGGGCTACAAAGCGCCGTTGCTGGCAACCCCTGAAGAAATTTTGGAAGGATTGATGTTATGACCGCTACCAAGGTTCGCAACAAAACCGTGCCCGTGCCCGCTTACGTCCCCAAGGCTCCGGATGCCATCATGGCAGAACTCTGGGCCTTCAAGCGTCAAGCCAACGCGGCGGCCGATTACGATATTAAAAAGCTGCTCAAACGCATTGAGCGGGAGACGCAGGCAAAAACGTGATCTGTGGCTGGCTATTGATACGGCCCAATTAAGTTTGAACCGTTCGCCCTGAGCTTGTCGAAGGGCTTCGACAGGCTCAGCCCGAACGGAATTTAAAACATCATCGGGCCGGATCAATAGTCTGATCGTTCAGGTTTTGGATTCGCGGCCTGTTACCACTCAATTTTCAGGATACAAATCGGCCTTTGGCGCTTGCTGAACAAGCGCAGATGGCTATGAACTTTATAGCTCTGAGGTGACGTTTTCGAACTGCTATTGGCACCAAAGATGGCACTGTTGAGTGCGGCATCGGTTAGTTCGGGTTTAGACACATTGCGGAGATTCGAGTGGCTGATCTGCCAGCCGGATTGCCGCCGGTAGGAGCTACGATGTCAACGCGCATTAGTTGAACACCTCGGGGGTTATGTAAAGTGGTGGCGGTTTGACTGTCCAGCCAGCGACTCCAATGCAGCGTTAGCGGCCATCCAGTGGTTGCACCCAGTTTGGTACTTTTCTGGGAGTACTTCCAAATAGAATCCCCCCGTGTCCATTATTTTTTTCAATGCGGAGACCTTCACGGGAGTGCTTTGTTTGGTTGGACTGGTATTTGCATTGGCTCCTTCAACGGGTTGCGCTGGGAGATATGTCGCGCCAAATACAAGCAAGGGTCAAGCAACACTGCATATGGTCACTAACCAGCCCCAACTGACCATCTAGGCATGGAGCTATTAGTCAAATAAAAACTGCGCAGACTCCTGTTCATCTGAGCTGAGAAAAATCGCCTTATGCAACGCAAACAACTACTAGCCCAAATCGCAAAACTGTCAATCTTCGTCGTTGCTATCCTAACTTTTACTCTTGCTGGGTGCGGCGGTGGCGGGGACGTTGGCAACACCCAGCAGGCCACCAGCCGCCAGATGGGTGGGGCGGTTCAAGGAATTGCGTTGAACCTGATACCTACGGTTAGTATTTTGGCGGGGGCTATGCCGGGCGCGGATGGTACGGGTGCGACGGCGAGATTCGAACGACCTACTGGAATTGCCTCCGACGGCACCAATCTGTATGTGGCAGACAACAATAGCAATAAGATCCGCAAGATCGTTATCGCTACGGGTGTCGTCACGACGTTGGCGGGAACCGGGATGGAGGGAGCCACGGACGGTGCAGGTGCGTTAGCCACGTTCTTCAACCCGAGTGGGATCACCACTGACGGCGCTTATCTGTACGTGACTGATTCGAGGAATCGCAAAATCCGCAAGATCGAGATTGCTACTGGCACGGTGAGCAGCTTGACAGGCTCGACGGCCTCGTTCAACTACCCGGCAGGCATCACCACTGACGGCACGAATCTATATGTGGTGGATGCAGGCGCAGGCCAAATTCGCAAGGTTGTGATTGCAACTGGCGCGGTCAGTACTTTGGCGGGAGTATCGACTTCGGGAGTCATGCTGCTGAGTGTAGGAGGTGGCGGAAGTCCGCCTGTTGCAGCGGATGGCCCAGGCTTATTCGCCACATTTTCTTCTCCTAGCGACATTGCGACAGATGGTGTTAATTTGTATGTGACGGATTACGGTAACAACAAAATTCGAAAGATTGTGATCGCCACGGGTGTAGTCAGCAGCTTTACTGGGGTGCCAAATACGGCTAGCGTACAAGGCGCTGCTGATGGTGTCGCCACTTCGGCCACGTTTTGCCTCCCTCAGGGAATCACTACGGACGGCGTAAACCTGTATGTGACGGACGCGGGCAACAACAAAGTTCGCAAAATCGTGATCGCCACGGGGGTGGTCAGCAGCTTAACGGGTATGGCAAATACGGCGGGTGAACAGGGAGCAATGAATGGTGCAGGCGCAGCGGCTACGTTCGCTTGGCCTGCCGGCATCACCATTGGTGGAAATAATTTGTATTTGTCAGAAATATCTAACAAAACCATCCGCTCGGTCGCGCTTGCCGATGCGGCGGTGTCTACGCTAGCAGGAAATGTATCTGGGTCAGATGGTGTAGGTGCAACAGCCAGTTTTAGCCACCCCAGCGATGTTGTCAGCGATGGCATCAATCTGTATGTGGCGGATTCTAGTGATAACAAAATCCGCAAGATTATGATCGCCTCTGGCGAGGTTACCACTCTGGCGGGAACTGGCGAATCGGGCGCAGCCGACGGTGCAGGTTCGGTTGCCACGTTCAACTGGCCTACCTGCATTACTACCGACGGCATCAATTTGTATGTGGGAGACTATGGTAACTACAAAATCCGCAAGATCGTTATTGCAACTGGTGTGGTGAGCAGCATGACAGGGGTTGCGAATACCGCAGGCGTTCGGGGTGCGGTGGATGGTGCGAGCGCAATGGCGACGTTTTCCAGTCCACTAGGAATCACCACCGACGGCAACAGCCTGTATGTGGCGGATACGTTCAACGACAAAATCCGCAAGATTGTCATTACGACAGGCATGGTGAGCAGCTTGACGGGTATTGCAAATACCGCAGGTATACAGGGCGCAACGGACGGTGCAGGCGCAACTGCTACGTTTATCGCTCCGCAAGGTATCACTACCGACGGCAGCAACATATATGTAGCGGACAGATATAACAATAAAATCCGCAAAATCGTGATTGCGACGGGTGTGGTCAGCAGTTTCACCGGCGCGACGAATACCGCAGGTGCGGCTGGCGCGGCTGACGGCGATAAACTTTCAGCTACATTCAATAGCCCTACAGGTATTACTACAGATGGTAGCAGCCTGTATGTTTCGGATTTATCTAACCACAAGATCCGCAAGATCGTGATCGGCACGGGCGTTGTAAGCAGCTTGACGGGTATAGCAAATACGGTGGGGGCTAATAGTGCGATTGACGGTGCAGGAACGACTGCTACTTTCGCCTCGCCTTTTGGGATAACCACCGACGGCAGTAGCCTGTATGTGACAGACACTAACAACACAATTCGTAAAATTCGGTAAACGCCCAATCCAAAAAGTTTCATCACGGCGATCCAAGTTTTCCTTGGAGACATAAACAATGCTGGAAAGTTGAGTAGCTACGTGGCGAAGTCTCTTTAAGTAATCAATGAAATGTAGCCGGCAATAGATTATTTAGAAAGTGTGCGAGCCAATCGGGTCGGCAACGGCTTCTAACCTTCGCCCGGCACACCACCCACCGCTCGGGTCCGCAGCAGGCAGTTTATACATAGTTGAATGACCGCAGTCTGGAAATCCGAGTGACAGCTAGCAGCCTACTGGAGCCAGCCTACTTTCTCCGAAGCCGACCTTGAAGTTTGAACGTCAGAGCGTGCCTGGGCCGCCGGTGTCATGCGAGCGCGTAATTCACTAAATTTATTGGTCATCGATCAGTCCTTCCTTTCGGAGTTGCTCAATATGTTGGTCGTAGAGTTGGTCTGCTACAGGAATGTGGCCGTCGTACCAGCGATCGTCTCCAGTTTTATCACCGCCAATCAGCAAAATCGCTGATCGACGTGGATCAAAGGCGTACAGTGTTCGTAGTGGTTTGCCACCCTGCTGTGCATTAGTGGACTGGACATTCCAGCCGAATGCATCGGAATTGAGGAAAGTGAGTGCAGCCATGGGACTTCTGAGTTGCCCCAAATCTGAACGGTTGGAGGCAATTGTGCCCTTTCGTTGACGCAACCTAGCCTGATGTTCAGCGTCTTCGGCATGTCTGGCTCAGTTGCGTACAGTTGAGTGCCACATTCAGCACAGAATGCCTGTGCCCGGCGATTGCCGCTTGCAGCTACCTTGACATATTGCTTGGGATTGCCGACGAGTGAAACGTCTTCGGCAGGTACGGGGAGGACTGCACGAAATGGAGCACCCGAAAAAGCCTGACAGTCTGTGCAGTGACAGGCGATAACCCTTTTCGGATCGACGACTGCTGTAAACGAGATTGCCCCGCAATGGCATTGGCCGGTAATACGCATAGTGAAAATCCTATGGTTGAGTTCGTTGCAGCAAACTATAGCTGAGGCTGTAAAGCCGCCTGTACTGGGATGATGCTCCGTCCGACAGCTTTCGCTGCTTACACAAATCACGAGTTACGACCCGCCAAGCTGGTTGACGTTCCCTTGAGCTAGTTCAGCCGATGGGGTGAAGAAACCTGAGAGAAAGCTGGCGGCGGACAAGTACGCAAAAAGCCACGCTGCGGGCAATGAACGAATGTCTGCATATGACCCCAAGAATAAGGACGCCAAAGCCGAAGCTGCCATGGCGACGAGTAGCTTGTGACGCCGATTGAGAGACCGATGTGGAAAGGTTGCGATGTACTTGCGTGCAAGCCAGAGCGCTGGGCGAAACAGCTCGGAAAAGCGCTTTTGGCTACCCAAAAAGCCCGGCATCAAAAAGTGGAACAGGCTCCAGATTTCACCCAGGTTGTTTTCCATCGGCGTGCCTGAGAGGCACAGGCGATGGCGGGTTTTCAGCTCACTGGCCACTTCGGCGGCGTGGGTGTTGGCGTTTTTGATGTTTTGCGCTGCTATTCTGACTTATTCACCGGGCTTTTCATGGCACGCTCGAATCTGCATCCTAAAATGAAATGGGTCGATGTCAATCCCGCCACAAGCTCATTGGTGACCAAAATGCAAGCCAACCTTATCGGGCGAAACCCAGAAATCATGAGTGGTGCTTTGTGTTTTATACCCACCCGCGTTCCAGTGCAAAACCTGTTTGACTACCTGGAGGGCAGCTCAACAGTGGACGAGTTCCTTGCGGATTTTCCATCAGTCACGCGTGAATCTGTGATTGCCGTGTTGGAGACTGCAAAATCCCGGCTGTTTGCTGATGCGCCTGCTGCTTGATGAGTCGGAGCCCAAGCGGCTGCGCCAGCACTTGCCCGCTCAAGTTGTTCACCACTCACCAGATTGATTTTGCCTGCATCAATCTCATCAGCGCGACGGCGTGCCTCGCAGAGCCAGAGCTCTTGAATATCAGTTTCCGATGGCGCGTCCAGGCTATCGAGCAGCAAATGCACCAAGTGCGCTCGCTCCGCTTTGGGCAAGCCAAGTACAGATTGTTCGATGGCGGTTGAATTCATGGCGCTATGCTAGCACTGAAGTAGCACAGGTTTTACGCGCAGATGGTGGTGGAGTCGATACCCATGTGGTCGTGCCCGAGTTGTGGCGAGTCGTATTTTTCTGCCCAAACCCTGCATGAAATAGAGCGCATCAAAACGCTGCGCAAGTCGGTGGCCGTGAATCGCTCAGTGCCTGTGGCCGCATTTGCGCTTGTTACGGCTTGACTGGGTGGGTTTGGCGGTCAAACAACACATAAGCCATTTACCCCTCCAGCGCCCGTCCATCAAGCGCAAGCTACTCTCATTTAGAGAGCGGTTTGAGCAACTCCTGCAAATCGCTTTCACTAAACAGCGGCTGTTTGCGCCCCACAGACCCGCTGTACATGCTCTCGGCCAGTGCGGCCTTGCGGTCTTGCAGGGCCAGGATGCGCTCCTCAATCGTGCCTTGTGCCACCAGCTTCACCACCCAGACGCTTTTGGTCTGGCCGATGCGGTGGGCGCGGTCGGTGGCCTGGTTTTCTACCGCCGGGTTCCACCACGGATCGTAGTGAATCACGGTGTCGGCTTGCGGCAGGTTCAGGCCGACGCCACCGGCTTTCAGGCTGATCAAAAACAGCGGCACCGCGCCGCTGGTGAATTGCTCAATGAGCTCATCACGCTTTTGGCTCTGGCCGGTCAGCTTGACCCATTTGATCTTGCGTTTGACCAGCTCGTCTTCGATCAGGCTGAGCATGGTGGTGAACTGCGAGAACAGCAAAATGCGCCGCCCCTCGGCCAGCATCTCAGGCAACATCTCCATCAATTGCTCAAGCTTGGCTGAAGCGGTCACTTTTTTGGCAGCGGTCAGCTTGACCAGATGCGGGTCGCAGCAGACCTGGCGCAGCTTTAAGAGCGCGTCCAGAATGGTGATTTGTGACTTGGCCAGACCTTTGGAGTCGAGTGCTTCGCGCACGGTTTTTTCCATCCCTAAGCGAATGGTTTCGTACAAGTCGGCTTGCTTGCCCGACAGCTCCACGCGCATGATGGTCTCCACCTTGGGTGGCAGCTCGTCGGCCACCAGTGCCTTGGTGCGGCGCAGCATGAAGGGCGTAACGCGGGCACGTAGTTGGAACATGGCATCGGGGTCGCCCTGCTTTTCGATGGGTTTGCGAAACAGCTCGGAAAAGCGCTTTTGGCTGCCCAGAAAGCCTGGCATCAAAAAGTGGAACAGGCTCCAGATTTCACCCAGGTTGTTTTCCATCGGCGTGCCTGAGAGGCACAGGCGGTGCCGGGTTTTGAGCTCACTGGCCACTTCGGCGGCGTGGGTGTTGGCGTTTTTGATGTTTTGCGCTTCGTCCAGCACCACCAGGTGCCAGGTAGCCTGCAGCCAACGTTCGCGGTCGCGATGCAACAGCGAATAGGGTGCGATGACGATGTCGTGTTCCATCATGGTGTCGGCGGCCTCGTGGCGGTCCAGGCCGTGGTGTACCAGGCAACGCAAGTTGGGGCAAAAGCGCTCGGCCTCACGCTTCCAGTTGCCCATCAGGCTGACCGGCGCAATGATGAGCGCCGGATGGGTCAGGCGGCCCGCGTCTTTTTCGATCTGAATGTGGGCCAGCGCTTGCAGCGTTTTGCCCAGGCCCATGTCGTCTGCCAAAATGCCGGCCAGACTGTATTCGCGCAAAAACTGCAGCCAGTTAACGCCTTGCTGTTGGTAGGGGCGCAGCGTGGCGTTAACGCTTTTGGGCAGTGCTGCCTCGGGCAGCTCGGTGCGCCCGCTCAGGCGTTGCACCATTTCGCGCAGATGTGCAGCACCTTCCCACACGGCACCCTGGCCCAGCGCCGAAGTGGTGCGCAGTGCGTCAAAGCGCGACAACTTCAGGCTGTCTTTAGAAAAATCGTGGCTGCGGTCGCCCACCAGCTCCAGCAGCGCACCCATCCAGGGTTTCAAGCCCTCGGTGGGCAGGCGGATAAAGCCACCTGCCGGGTTGTTTAAAAAGACAAACTCAGGCAAGTCTGGCAAACCGGTTTCGGCGTCGCGTGGGTGGCTTGCCGCTGCGTTGATTAGCTGTGGCAACCAGGGCAAAATGTTGTGGCGCTCGCCGTTGATCTCCATGCCCAGAGACAGATCAAACCAGGGCGAGGTGGCTTCGTCGTCACCTTGTGCTTGCAGTTTCACGTCGAGCGTGTCGGCATACTGCAGCCAGTCTTGCAGCTCGGGGCCGAGCGTCAACACAAAGCCAGCTTCGCGCAGCGCGGCATAGTCGGTGTCGGCCCACTGCAACCAAAGTTGCTGCGATTGGTCGCCCGGAATACTAAAAAGGTCGCGCCCATTGCTGCCCAAACCGAAGTCGCGCAGACGCATGATGGCCTCTAATTCAGCCTGTGGGTCGCGCTGCAGCAGCAGCCGTTTAGCAGAGGTTTCGATCAGCACCGAGCTGCCTTGGCCACCCCACCAGCCACGCTGACCAGCGTAGTCGAATGTGAGCGTAATTTGAATCAGTCCATCCGTCGGAACATCGCTGGCGGGCACTTGGCGCAGCAGCAAATGGGCTTGCGGCGTTAGACCACTGAGGGTTTCAATTGGCTCCAATACCGGTGGCAGCGGCACGGCTCCGAGCTGTTGAATCAGTGCAGGCTGGTGTTTTTTTAGTGCATCGGCGCGCATCGGCGGCGCTTTGAGCAGCACCGTAACCTGCCCCATGCTCAAGCCTTGTGTATTCACAAGGCCAAAAACACCGCTCTGGGTGTTAAGGTAGAAGGGCGGATTGTTCAGGCATAAGTGGTGACCTGCCTCGGAGATCTTGGCGCGCAAAGCCCACAAGTCGGCGCTTGAATTCAGGTTGCTGACCTCGTTCCAGCTCCAGCTAAGTGCTTGCTCTGGTCCCCAGAGTGCGGCAATGTCGGGTTGGCTTTTCAGGTCGTCAACGAACAAACGCCCGGTGCTAGCGGCTTTTTTCAAAGCCTCAATGCCGTATTTGCCCTCGATCGTGACTTTGGATTTGCTGCTGTAGCTGTAGTAATAAGCGCTGCTCGAACTGGGCAGGGCGCGCATCAATTGCAGCACATCATGGTCTGCTTCACTAGCCAGGTCAAACACCGGCTGGCCTTTTTCCGGGTGAAATTTGAGCGTTTTGGCTTTGGCCCAACCGCCGGTGACCTTGGGGTATGAAACCACCACTTCAAGCGTCAAGCATGGGTTGGTGGTTTTTGCTCCGGCAATTGACAGCAGGTATAAAAACTGCTCGTTGCGCTGCACTTGCGGGCTGCGCAGTGCTATCGGGTTTTCGCGTGCCAGGTTGCTGTTTTCCAGGTCTTTGAGCCAGCGTATCACCTGCGCTTCGGCCTCGAGGCGAGCGATCTCATGCACCCGAGCCTCCAGTGTTTGGCGCTGGGTTTGCAGCTGTTCAGGGGTGGCTGGCTTGGCCACTGGTGTGGTGACGGCCGGTTGACTCAGCAACTGATAACCCTGATAAGCCGCCTTGATCATCAGCGCTACACCGTGTTTGCATTGGTAACCCACCGGGCAAGTGCAGTCGCTGTCCCACTCGAGCAACTCGCCGGTTTTACTGCGTTTGATTTCGATCGTGACTTCGTAGGGGTGACGCTGCGAACCCTGCACGTCGCCCAGTAGCAACCAGTAGCCGCGCAGTTGTTCCAGGCTCAGGTTGAGCACGCGCTGGGTGCGATAAAGCTCAAGACCGCGCGCATAAGTGCTGCTGTCGCAGCGCTGCACCAGCGAGGACAGGTCTATCCAAAGACCGAGTGCTGTGGAGGTGATGGGCATACTTTGAGTTTAAAGAGTCGAGCCACACCCTTCGACAGGCTCAGGGCTAACGGTTTCATGATGAGGGGTGGCTACTGTTGACATGGCCTTTAGCCGTGACTAACTGCGCGTGGCATTGGCATCGGCCACGGTCAGAGCGGTCATGTTGACAATGCGCCGCACCGTGGTGCTGGGCGTCAGGATATGCACCGGTTTTGCTGCACCCAGCAGCACCGGGCCAATCGCGATATTGCCACCGGCTGCAGTTTTGAGAAGGTTGTAGGCAATGTTGGCGGCATCGATGTTGGGCAGCACCAGCAAATTGGCATCACCCAGCAGCGTGCTATTGGGCATGAGCGCCGCGCGTGCAGCGCTGTCGAGCGCCACATCGCCGTGCATTTCGCCATCGACGTCGAGCCAGGGCGCTTGGCTGCGCAAGAGTTGCAAGGCTGCGCGCATTTTGATCGCACTGGGCTGGTTGCTGCTACCAAAGTTCGAGTGGCTCAGCAGCGCCACCTTGGGTTTGAAGCCAAAGCGCTTCATCTCTTGTGCCGCCATGATGGTGATTTCGCACAGTTGCTCGGCCGTGGGGTCGTAATTAATATGCGTATCGACCAAAAACACCTGACGACCGGGCAACATCAGGCCGTTCATGCAGGCGTAGGTGTTGACCCCGGCGCGTTTGCCAATCACTTGATCCATGTAAGTCAGGTGCATCGCGGTGCTGCCCCAGGTGCCGCAAATCAGCCCATCCACATAGCCTTTGTGCAGCAGCATCGCGCCAATCAGTGAGAGCCGGCGGCGCATTTCGATCTTGGCCATTTGCAGGGTCACACCCTTGCGCTCGGTCATGTTGTGATAAGTCTGCCAAAAATCGCGGTAGCGCTCATCGAGTTCCACGTTAACCACCTGGTAATCAACACCTTCGCGCAGGCGCAGACCAAAGCTTTCGATGCGCTCGGCAATCACCGCCGGGCGACCGATCATGGTGGGGTGCGCCAGGCCTTCGTCCACCACAATCTGCGCGGCGCGCAAAATGCGCTCTTCTTCGCCTTCGGAATACACCACCCGTTTTTTCAGCGCTTTTTTAGCTGCCGCAAAAATCGGTTTCATGGTGGTGCCTGAGGCATAGACAAAGCTTTGCAGCTTTTCACGGTAGGCGTCCATGTCGGTCACAGGGCGCAACGCCACGCCGCTGTCGGCTGCGGCCTGCGCCACCGCGGGGGCTATTTTCATCATCAAGCGCGGGTCAAATGGCTTGGGAATCAGGTATTCAGGGCCAAAAGCCAGCTGCTCACCCACATAGGCAGCAGCCACCACTTCGCTTTGTTCGGCTTGCGCCAGCTCGGCAATCGCGTGCACAGCGGCAATCTCCATCTCGAGGGTGATGGTCGAAGCCCCGGCGTCGAGCGCACCGCGAAAAATATACGGAAAACACAGGACGTTGTTGACCTGGTTGGGGTAGTCCGAGCGCCCGGTGGCGATGATGGCGTCGTCGCGCACTGCCTTCACTTCTTCGGGCATGATCTCAGGCGTGGGGTTGGCCAGCGCAAACACCAACGGCCGTGCCGCCATGCTGGCCACCATGTCGGGTTTGAGCACACCACCGGCTGACAAGCCCAAAAACACATCGGCACCAGCAATCACCTCGCGCAGCGTGCGGGCAGCGGTTTTTTGGGCGAAAAACGCTTTGTCCTCATCCATTAGCTCAACCCGGCCTTCGTACACCACACCGGCCAAGTCGGTCACAAAAATATTTTCGCGCGGTATGCCCAGCTTCACCAGCAAGCCCAGGCAAGCTAAAGCTGCCGCGCCGGCGCCCGAGGTCACGAGTTTGATTTGCGTGGGGTCTTTGTTGGCGATCTTCAGGCCATTCATGATGGCCGCGCCAACGCAAATGGCGGTGCCGTGCTGGTCGTCGTGAAACACCGGAATCTTCATGCGCTCACGCAGCTTGCGCTCGACATAAAAGCAGTCGGGCGCCTTGATGTCTTCGAGGTTGATGCCGCCAAAAGTGGGCTCTAGCGATGCAATGATGTCCACCAGCTTGTCGAGGTCGTGTTTTTCGTTGATTTCGAGGTCAAACACGTCGATGCCAGCAAACTTCTTGAACAGCACGCCCTTGCCCTCCATCACCGGCTTGGCCGCTAGCGGGCCGATGTCGCCCAGGCCCAGCACCGCCGTGCCGTTGGTGATCACCGCAACCAGGTTGCCCCGGCTGGTGTACTTGAAGGCGTTGTTGGGGTCTTTAACGATTTCTTCGCACGGAATCGCCACTCCTGGTGAATAGGCCAGTGCCAGATCGTGTTGGTTTACGAGCTGCTTGGTGGGCGCAATCGAGACCTTGCCAGGTGTCGGAAATTGGTGGTAGTCGAGCGCAGCACGGCGCAACTCGGCGCGTTTGTCCTCGGCATTGGCCGTTGTTTTTGTCATGGTGTCTCCAGCAGGGGTGAACGCAAGCAATTGGGCGCGGATTGTAGAGCGAGCCGGCGAAGCAGACACATCTTGATCCAACCCGATCGAATCGCTCCTCCTGAGCCCGAACAGATATTGATACATCATCGATGTCGATCAATAAAATAAAATTACCATCGGTGCCTTGCCTCACCTCAACCAGGGACTTGCTTGAACAAGAAGAAACTTTCCGAAAGTGATATCTGCGACAAGTTCGTGCGCCCTGCCATGGAGCAATCGGGTTGGAACGGGTTTGACCAGATTTTTGCTCAATACCCCTTGCGCGCCGGGCGCGTGATGGTGCGTGGCAAAACCGCCAAGCGCGACACAGCCACGGTGCTATTTGCCGACTATGTGTTGTTTCACAAGCCCAACATCCCGCTGGCTGTGGTGGAGGCCAAAAAATCTCGCCTCTCGGTCCAAGCGGGTATGCAGCAGGCGATTAACTACGCCGAGCTGCTGGGCGTGCCCTTCAGCTTTGCCAGCAATGGTGAGGGCTTTGTGTTCCGCGACGCTACGCTGACCGCCGGCGTGTTGGAACAAAACCTTGCCCTCGACCAATTTCCTTCACCGCAAGAACTGTGGGCGCGCTACTGCGCGTGGAAGGGTTGGACGCCCAAGGTGCAAAGCGTGGCCGGGTTTGACTACGCCCTGGCCACCACCGCCAAAACCCCGCGCTATTACCAGCTGGGCGCCATTAACCGCACGGTAGAAGCCATTGCCAATGGCCAAAACCGCGTGCTGCTGGTTATGGCCACCGGCACCGGCAAAACCTACACCGCCTTCCAGATCATCCACCGGCTGTGGAAGTCGCCGTGGCGCGCCGACAAGCCCAGCGGGCAAAAGCGCATCCGGTTTCTGGCTGACCGCAACATCCTGATTGACCAAACCATGGTCAACGACTTTCGCCCCTTCAAGGGTGCCATGGCCAAACTGTCACCCAACGCGAAGGGCATTGAACGTATCAACGCGCAAGGCCAGATCGAAGTGGAAGAAGTGGACTTGGCCGTCAACAAAACCACCAAGCTGGTGGACAAGAGCTACGAGATTTATCTGTCGCTCTACCAGGCCGTGAGCGGTACTGAAGAGGCGCAGAACATCTACAAACAGTTCAGCCCCGATTTCTTTGACCTGATTGTGGTGGACGAATGCCACCGGGGCAGCGCCGACGAAGACTCCGCTTGGCGCGAAATCCTGACGTATTTCAGCAGCGCCACCCAGGTTGGCCTGACCGCAACGCCCAAAGAAACCAAAGAGATATCGAACAGCGATTACTTTGGTGACCCTATCTACACCTACAGCCTCAAGCAAGGCATTGAAGACGGCTACCTTGCACCTTACAAAGTCATTCGGGTGGACCTGGACAAAGACGCCTTTGGCTGGCGCCCCACGGC
>CAIYYA010000231.1 GCA_903930255.1 uncultured beta proteobacterium | reverse complement strand
TGCTGGAGCCGGTCTGGATGGTGGGCGTAGACCCGACATCGGAAGGGCTCCAACGCGCCCGTGCCATGGGTCTCAAAACCACCGATCAAGGCATTGACGGTTTGTTGCCGCACATTGGCGCTGATGGCATTCAGATTGCGTTTGATGCCACTTCTGCCTATGTGCATGCAGAAAATTCGCGCAAGCTCAACGCTCTGGGTGTATTGATGATTGACCTCACACCTGCGGCGATCGGCCCTTTCTGTGTACCACCGGTCAATCTTAAGCAGCACGTTGGTCAAGGCGAAATGAATGTGAACATGGTGACCTGCGGCGGGCAGGCAACGATTCCCATGATCGCAGCCATTTCGCAAGTGCAACCGGTTGCTTATGGCGAAATCGTTGCGGCCATTTCTTCTAAATCCGCCGGGCCTGGAACACGCAAGAACATTGACGAATTCACCCGCACGACATCCAGCGCTATTGAGCGCGTGGGGGGGGCAAAAAAAGGCAAGGCGATCATCATCATCAACCCGGCCGAGCCGCCACTGATCATGCGTGACACCGTGCACTGCTTGACCGAAGACGAGCCCAATCAGGCAAAAATTACGGCCTCGGTACACGCCATGATCAAGGAGGTTCAAAAGTATGTACCGGGCTATCGACTGGTGAATGGTCCGGTATTTGACGGCAAGCGCGTTTCCATCTTTCTGGAAGTTGAAGGTCTGGGTGATTTCTTGCCCAAGTACTCTGGCAACCTGGACATCATGACCGCTGCTGCTGCCCGCACGGCTGAGATGTTTGCCGAAGAAATCATCGCCGGGCGTTTAAGCCTGCAACCCACCGCTGTGGCTTAGGGATGCAGAAAATGCCAACATCCCATTTTCGACGGCACTTGCGGGCGCATTGCTTCGTTACCCTTCGCTTGTGTGGCTCGCCACACGGCGCTCAGGGTGCCTCGCACTGCATCCCGCCAGCACCGCCAAAAACTGGACATCAACAATTTCTGCATCCCTTAAGGAAACCGACATGACACTCCAAGGTAAAAAAGTCACTGTTCACGATATGACCTTGCGTGACGGCATGCACCCCAAGCGACACCTGATGACGCTGGATCAAATGAAGGCGGTCGCAACCGGGCTGGATGCTGCCGGAGTGCCACTGATTGAAGTAACCCATGGCGATGGTTTAGGTGGCTCGTCCGTGAACTACGGCTTCCCGGCGCACAGCGACGAGGACTATTTATCGACCGTTATTCCGCTGATGAAACAGGCCAAGGTTTCAGCGCTGTTGCTGCCCGGCATTGGCACCGTGGATCATCTAAAAATGGCCAAAGAACTGGGCGTACATACCATTCGTGTGGCAACCCACTGCACTGAAGCCGACGTGTCCGAGCAGCACATCAGTTTCGCCCGCAAACTGGACATGGACACCGTCGGCTTCCTGATGATGGCTCACATGAACTCCGCCGAAGGACTGGTGCGTCAGGCAAAGCTGATGGAAAGCTATGGTGCCAACTGCATCTACGTGACTGATTCTGCCGGCTACATGCTGCCCGATGATGTGACGCTCAAACTCGGCGCCGTGCGGGCCGCACTGAAACCAGAAACTGAACTCGGCTTTCACGGCCACCACAACCTCGCCATGGGCATCGCCAACTCTATCGCTGCCGTGCAAGTCGGTGCCAACCGCATTGATGCGGCGGCGGCAGGACTGGGCGCAGGCGCCGGCAACACGCCGATGGAAGTCTTTATCGCAGTATGCAACCGCATGGGAATCGATACCGGCGTGGATCTGTTCAAGATCATGGACGTGGCCGAAGACATTGTGGTGCCACTCATGGATCACCAAATCCGCATCGACCGAGATGCGCTGACGCTCGGTTACGCCGGTGTCTATTCCAGCTTTTTGCTGTTTGCCAAGCGCGCCGAGAAAAAGTACGGCATTTCGGCGCGCGAAATTCTGATTGAACTGGGCCGGCGTGGCATGGTCGGCGGTCAGGAGGACATGATCGAAGACACCGCCATGACCATGGCGCGCGAACGTGGTCTGTTGAAAACAGCCTGAAAGAAACACGCATGAAACTTGATCAAACCACTATTGAAAAACTGGCCGAGCACCTTGAAAACTGCGAGCTCAACGCACAGGACACCCCAAAAATCACAGACGACCATCCGGACATGGATTGGGAAGATGCATACCGGATTCAAAACGAAATCAAACGCCGCAAGCTGGCGCGTGGCAACCGCATCATCGGTTTGAAAGCCGGCTTGACCTCGTGGGCCAAGATGAAGCAGATGGGTGTAACCACACCGATCTATGGGTTTCTCTCCGATACATTTGCGCTGGCTGATGGCGCACAATGCAAAATTTCCGAACTGATCCACCCCAAGGTAGAGCCGGAGATTGTGTTTGTTACCAAGGCTGTTCTCAAAGGCCCGGGCTGTCACATCGCCGATGTGCTGGCAGCTACCGACTTTGTCATGGCCGGCATTGAGGTGATCGACTCGCGCTATCGCGATTTCAAGTTCGATTTAAAGAGTGTCGTTGCTGACAACTGCTCGTCGTCACGCTTTGTGCTGGGCAGTGTGGCGCGTTCGCTCGATGGCTTGGACTTGCGCACGCTCGGTGTGGTGATGGAAAAAAACGGGCAAATTGTTTCGCTCGGCGCAGGGGCTGCCGTTCTCGGGCATCCGGCCATTGCAATTGCCATGTTGGCCAACCACCTGGGGCAATACGGGGAAGAAATTCCTGCGGGTTCGATGATTCTTTCCGGCGGCATCACCGAGGCCATCTCGGTGGCTAGTGGAGATGCCATTCACTTGCGCATGCAGGGACTTGGCAGCACCAGTCTGCGCTTTATTTAGCGTTTATTTTTTTATTTACAGGAGACAGACATGACATTTAGACCCAAAGCAATTTCCACCGCTATCGCCACCGCATGGGTGCTTGCCAGTGCTTCAGGCGCGGCTATGGCCGACATCAAGATCGGTTTCCTCGCTACCCTGTCGGGTAATGGTGCCGCGCTAGGCCAGGACATGCTGGACGGCTTTAACCTCGCGCTAACGGAACGTGGCGGCAAGCTGGGCGGGCAAACCATCCATCTGATCAAGGAGGACGACCAGTTGAAACCCGACGTAGGTGTCCAGGCGGTACAGAAATTTCTTGAGAAAGAAAAGGTGGACATGGTCACCGGCGTGACCTTCTCCAACGTCATGATGGCGATTGCCAAGCCGTTGGCTGATGCGGATATGACCTTTATTGGCTCCAACGCTGGACCAGCTCCGTTGGCCGGTAAGCAGTGCAGCAAGGGGTTTTTCTTCACCTCCTGGCAAAACGACAACCAAGCCGAAGCGATGGCCAAGTTCGCCGTGGACAAGGGTTTCAAAAAGATGTACTTGATGGCTCCCAACTACCAGTCTGGGCGTGACCAGATTGCCGGTTTCCATCGCATCTACAAAGGCACTATTGCAGGCGAGGTTTTCACCCAACTCAACCAACCAGACTATTCCGCTGAACTGGCCCAGTTGCAATCGACAGCGCCAGATGCGGTGTATGCCTTTTTCCCCGGTGGCATGGGCGTGAACTTCATCAAGCAGTACAAGCAAGCAGGTCTGTTGGGCAAGATCCCGTTGTTGACCGTTTCCACCGTCGATGGCTCAACCTTGCCAGCACTTAAAGATACAGCGCTAGGTGTCTACGCTGCCACATTTTGGGGCCCGGACTTCCAGAATGCGACCAGCAAATCTTTTACCGCAGCGTACGAGAAAGCCTATGGCCGGATTCCCTCGCAATACGCGGCACAGTCTTATGAATCTGCCTTGCTGATTGATAGCGCACTGAAGAAAACAAAAGGCAACGTCGCAGACAAAAAAGCTTTGCGCGATGCACTGCGTGCAGCAGATTACGCTAGCCTGCGTGGCAACTACAAGTTTGGTGCCAATGGTTTCCCGATTCAAGACTTCTATGCATTTGAAGTTGCCAAAGATGCGGGCGGTCGCGTGTCCCTTAAGACTATCGCTACAGTGCTGAAAGCGCATCAGGACGCCTACGCAGCCGAATGTAAGTAAGTCGAAACTGGTATGAGCCCCGAACTACTTTTTATCCAAGCGCTGAACGGCTTCCAGTTCGGTGTCCTGCTGTTCCTGATGGCGGCAGGCCTGACGCTGGTTTTTGGGATCATGAGCTTTATCAATTTGGCACATGGTTCACTCTATATGTTTGGGGCTTATTTTGGAGCCACCGCTTACAACACCAGCAACTCTTTTTTGCTCGCCATTGCGGCCGCATTTGGCGGTACATTTGTGCTAGGTGCGTTGCTGGATCGTTTCGGATTTTTCATCCTTCACCAACGCGACCATCTGGATCAGGTGCTCGCCACGTTTGGTGTGGTGCTGTTTTCCAATGAGGCGGCACGCATGATTTGGGGAGCTGCACCGGTATTTATGGAATTACCTGAATCACTGAGCAACTCCATCACCCTGTTCGGTCTGAACTATCCTTTGTACCGCGTGCTCATCATCGGTGTCGGACTGGCTGTGGCATTAGGTCTATACCTGCTGATTGAACGTACACGGATTGGCATGCTGATTCGGGCTGGTGCCAGCAACCGCGCCATGGTGTCGGCTCTGGGTGTCAACATCGGCTGGCTCAATACCTTTATATTTGCATTGGGCGCTGGCCTGGCGGGTTTGGCGGGCGGCATGGTCGGACCGATTCTGTCGGTGCAACCTGGCATGGGGGACTCGATACTAATTACCACGCTGGTGGTGATTGTGATTGGCGGCATCGGCTCCATTCGTGGTGCCTTTTTGGGAGCGCTGATCGTTGGCATGGTTGACACCTTGGGGCGCACCGTGATGCCCTTTGTGCTGCGCCAATCGTTTGATGCAGAAACCGCCAATACGCTCGGTCCGGCACTCTCATCGCTTTGCGTCTACGTGTTGATGGCCGTTATTCTTACGGTCAAGCCCGATGGTCTTTTCCCTGTTAAAAATCGTTGAAAAGTGCCTCAATGACTACTCATATTCAAGCAACGCGCCGGTTCAGCGGTTTTGCTCACTACAAATCCAAGTTGCGCTTCGGCATCACTGTTGTACTGGCGATTTTGTTTTTATTGGTTCCCGTGTATTCGGCGCTAGCCGGTGACACCTATGCCTTGACACTATTTGGGCGTGTGCTGGTGTTTGCCATGGCTGCCGTGGGCCTTAACTTCGCGCTCGGCTACGGCGGCATGGTCAGCCTGGGCCATGCCATGTATATCGGACTGGGGGCATACACCATGGCGATTTTGTCACGCCATGGTGTCGAGAACGGACTTGTGCATCTGCTTGCGGTGGGTGCCGTCACAGCGTTGGTAGCCATTCCGGTGGGGTTCATTTCTCTGCGTACGCAGGGCATCGCCTTCATCATGATCACCCTGGCGTTTGCACAAATGTTGTTCTTTGTCTTTGTCGGACTAAAGCAATACGGTGGTGACGAAGGCATGACGATTGCGCAGTTAAGTGGCTTTGGCGCACTTACTGCCAACAAGACAGCGCTGTATTTGTCGATGATGGTCGCTCTGGCGCTCTCACTCGTGGTTTTCCGACGCGTCATCAATTCCCGCTTTGGACTGGTACTGCGCGCCACGCGCTTTAACGAGCGCCGTGTGCGTGCTGTCGGTACTGCACCGCTCGGTTATCGTCTGGTTGGGTACGTCCTTTCGGCTGAGTTGTGCGCGCTGGCCGGGTATTTTTTGGCTAATTTAACTGCTTTTGCTTCCCCTGCCTACATGGCTTGGACCGTATCAGGTGAACTGATTGTCATGGTGCTTCTAGGTGGTGCCGGAACGCTGGTAGGGCCGGTCATTGGGGCTGCTGTGTTCTTGCTGCTGGAAGAAGGTTTGAAGGCCATGACTGAGCACTGGATGATTATTATGGGGCCGGTCATTATTTTGATCGTACTGTTTCTGAAGGACGGTCTGTGGGGTCTGTTAAGCGACGGCCCCAACAGCAAGGGAGGGCACTGAGTTATGCAAGCTTTGCTTTCCATTCGCGGCCTGGTCAAACGCTATGGTGGTTTGACGGTAACGGATCACGTTGATCTGGACATCATGCCTGGCGAATTACACGCCATCATAGGCCCCAATGGTGCTGGAAAAACGACTCTAATTAGTCAAATTGTTGGCGAAGTAATCAGTGACAGTGGCGATATTCGGCTGCTGGGAAAAACCCTGATCGGTTTGGGTGTAGCTCGAATAGCCCAAGCGGGTATTGGGCGCTCATACCAAATTACATCGGTCATCCAACAATTCACGGTACTTGAAAACGTCATTCTGGCGGTGCAGGGATGTCGCGGTCACGCCTACCAATTTTGGACTCCAGCGGTGGAGTGCGTGGAGTTGACGAGCCGAGCCGACGCTTTGATCGATCTACTGGGTCTATCCAAAAGTCGTGACAAATATGCCATGGAGTTGTCCTACGGCCAACAACGTCAGCTTGAAATTGCCATGGCGCTCGCGATGGAACCCAAGGTGTTGTTGCTGGATGAGCCGATGGCGGGCATGGGCCACGGCGAGTCCGCGATGATGGTCCAACTGCTGATGAAACTCAAAGGCAAATACGGCATTTTGCTGATAGAGCATGACATGGACGCGGTATTCAGTTTGGCCGATCGCATCAGTGTGCTGTGTTACGGTAAGGTGATTTATTGCGGCGACCCCACCGCCGTCAAATCGAATCCGCAGGTGCGTGAGGCCTATCTGGGCGACGAAGAGGTCGCGACATGAGCAAATTGTTGCAAGTTGAAGATTTGGTAGCTGGCTATGGCCGCAGTCAAGTGCTGTTTGGGCTAAGCCTGGGAATTGAGCAGGGGCAGTGTGTGTCCTTGCTGGGCCGCAACGGCATGGGTAAAACCACCACCATCAAGAACATCATGGGACTGGCCAAGCCGTGGAGCGGAAAGGTCAGTTTTCGCGGTGCACCGATTGGTGGCTTAGCCTCGTACCGCATCGCGCAAGCGGGTGTCGGACTGGTACCTGAAGGGCGCCAGATATTTCCAAATTTATCAGTGCGCGAGAATCTGATTGCGACCGCTGCAGATCGGCGCAAAAAACCCTCGCCGTGGGATTTGGCGCGGGTCTACCGGATGTTTCCACGTCTCAAAGAGCGAGCCTCCAACTTTGGTAACCAGTTATCCGGCGGCGAACAGCAAATGCTGGCAATTTCGCGCGCGCTGATGACCAATCCGGACTTGCTGATTTTGGATGAAGCCACAGAAGGCCTGTCCCCGCTGGTGCGCCAGGAAATTTGGGCGGCACTGTCGGAGTTGCGCAAAGAGGGTATGGCGATACTGGTTATTGACAAAAACATCGTGCCCTTGCTGGCGTTGGCCGACTACCACTTTGTCATCGAAAAAGGACAAGTGGTGTGGCGTGGTAACTCTGCCGTATTAAAAGCTTCGCCTGAAATCTGCCACAAATACCTTGGTGCCTGAGCGCACCTTGTTGAACACCATTAAGGAGAATCCAATGATCACTTTTGTCCGCCGGGTACGCATGCGCAACGGCTATTTTGTTGAGGCCATGGACTTGCTGAAGGCTCGCGTGGACTATATCGAAGCGACGCACGGGATCAAAATTGAACTTCATGGCCGATTCGGCGGCCCGGTAGGCGAAGTAGCCATGGTGTCGCGCCATGAAGATGCGACCAACCTCGAGTTGTTTCGTAAGAAAATATCTGCGGATGTTGCTTCATCTGCACTTCTGAAAAAGCTGGCAGATTTCACCCTCAGCGGTGAAACCTATGACGAAATTTGGATGAGTCAGTAACTCACCCAATTTTTTCTGCAAATTTTGTCGCATGAAACACGGCCTAACGAACGCCCAAACCAGTGCGCCAATGGCCAAGTCAGGCGCAACAAGCTCATTCAGGAGAACCTGCGAAACCAAACAGGCTCAGCAAACTGGTAAACAAATTGAAGACCGATACATACAAACTCACTGTCGCCATCACGTAGTTGGACTCGCCGCCATTCACGATGCGACTGGTCTCGAACAAGATCAATCCCGCCGATAACAAGGCCACGATGGCGGACACGGCCAGCCCCAGCGCCGGGATTTGCAAAAACATCGCTGCAACGCCGGCAAAAAGCGCAATCAGCATGCCAACAAACAAAAAGCCACCTATGAAGCTGAAGTCACGCCGGGTCAGCAGCACATAGCTGGAGAGCGCCAGAAAGGTGGCACCGGTGGCGGCCAATGCCAGTGTGACGGTTTGTGCGCCGCCGGGCAAAGCCAGCGCTTGCGTTAGTAGCGGCCCCAGCGTGTAGCCCATGAAGCCAGTCAGTGCAAAGACGGCCGGCAAAGCCCAGGCACTGTTTTGCAGCTTGTGCACGGCGTACAGTAGCCCAAAGTAACCCGCCAAGGTGATGATCAAGCCAGGTGCTGGCAGTTGCAGTGTGAGCGTGGCAAGCGCCACCCCGGCGCTGAAGAGCAGGGTCATAGCGAGCAGCGCGTAGGTGTTGCGCAAGACCCTCTTGACTGGGTCTGAATGGGCGTCAACGTTCGGCTTTGCCAGTGCTCGATAGTGCGCCGGGTTGCTCAATGGCTCTGCTGCATGTGTGTTGTGCATGGTGATTTTTCTCAGGTTAATGGATGGATTAGCTTGCGAGTGCAAGCTTTGCTGTGCGGTCGCGCACGGGTTTTTGAGTGCGCTGCAGGTTACGCGTTAATACCCGCGTGGCGCGACTCAACGACCGATCCAGCGCGGTGCGCCAGTCACGCGCCAGTGACGCGATGACTACGGTGCGTGCGGTGTCTGTTTTTAGCTCGACTTGGCAGCGCTTGTCAACGCCACCCCTGGGGCCGTTGACATCGGTGAATTGCACTTTGGCGTGCGGCACAAAGTTCGCCAAGCGGCGCAAGGCAAAGCGCACGCGCTGCACAGAAAAATCGCGCATCTGAGTGCCATCGGTATCGCGGGATTCAAAAATGATCTGCATGGTGGGTTTCTCCGGTTGGTGAATGAAGACCTGAGAATAGTGGCCAAGTTGATTCCTAAAAAGCAGATAATTTCTTATCCACAATCCTAGAAAAACTGACCATGAGCACCTCATTCAATTACAAGCATCTTTACTACTTTTGGGTGGTGGCCAAAGAAGGTGGCATCTCGCGGGCGGCTAACAAGCTCGACATGGCGGTTCAAACTGTGAGCGCGCAGGTGCGCGAGTTGGAGCGCTCCTTGGGTTTTGCACTGCTGAAACCTGCCGGGCGGGGGCTGGTTCTCACCGAGGCCGGGCTGGCCGCCATGCAGCAGGCTGACCTGATTTTTCAACTGGGTGAAAACCTGCCGGCTCGGGTGCGCGACGCAGCGAGCTCGCCAACTTTGCGCCTGGCCGTTGGCATTTGCGACAGCCTACCCAAACTGGTGGTGCACCGGCTGTTGCTACCAGCAATCACCGAGCCCAATTTGCGTCTGCTCTGCCATGAAGGTGAATTAGACGACCTGCTGGGTGACCTGGCACTGCATCGGCTGGATGTGGTGTTGTCTGATCGGCCAGCGCCTGCCAACCCCAACATCAAGCTCTACAACCACGCCATGGGCTCGTCCGCCCTTGGCTGGTATGGCTCGCCAGCTTTGGTGCAAGCTGCGCGCCAAGACTTTCCGCAAAGTCTGGGCAATGTTCCTGTGCTGTTGCCCACTGTGCACACGGCCGTGCGCGACAGACTAGACCAGTGGTTTGAGCATCGTGCCATCAGGCCCCGCATCGTTGGTGAGTTTGAGGACGGCGCTCTGCTGAAGACCTTTGGTGCCAGCGGCATGGGGGTGTTTCCGGCGGCTGAGTGGGTCCACGACAATCTGTTGGCGCATTACGCCGTGCAGCGCCTGGGCCCGTGCGAAGGCGTCAGTGAGCACTTTTATGCGATTGGTACCGAAAAAAAAGTGCAGCATCCTCTGGTGCAGCGCCTGCTGCAACCGGCGCTTTAGTCACAAGGGAAATGAAATTTGGATGCTTACAAATTGGGTGCCAAGAGGCGCTGCACATCGCTCTCGCGCATGTCACGCCTGGCCGCTAAATCTTTCAACTGATCAGCGCCAATTTTGCCGACATTGAAATAGGTGGCATCCGGGTGTCCAAGGTAAAAACCGCTGACGCTGGCCGCTGGGTTCATGGCCAGACTCTCGGTCAGGCTCATGCCGATGTCGGCACATTGCAAAAGTGCAAACACGTCTTTTTTCACGCTGTGGTCGGGGCACGCCGGATAGCCGGGAGCCGGGCGTATGCCTTGGTATTTCTCGTTAATCAACTCGCCAGTTGAGCATGACTCGGTAGCGGCATAGCCCCATAAATCGGTGCGCACCTTTTGATGCAGGCATTCGGCAAAGGCCTCTGCCAAGCGGTCGGCCAAGGCTTTGAGCATGATGGCGCTGTAGTCGTCGTGGGCGGCCAAAAACTGCGCTTCTTTCTTTTCAATGCCAATGCCGGCTGTGACGGCAAAGACCCCGACATAGTCTTGTTTTTGTATGACATTTATGCCGCTAGAGCCCGCTGTATATGCGTGAGCAGCTATGGTTTTTGTGGAATCTTTGGGTGCCACAAAATCAGCCAAACAGCGACTCGGACGGAGCATGCCGTCGATCTCTTCTTTGGCCGCTTGCTGGCGCAGGCCGTACCAGGTCATGGCCACGGTGCTGCGGGTTTCGTCGGTGTAGAGGGCGATGTCATCGTCATTCACGGTGTTGGCTGGGTACAAGCCCAGCACGCCATTGGCAGTGAACCAGCGACCGTCGATGATCTTTTTCAACATGGCTTGGCCGTCGGCATAGACTTTCTGCGCCTCCACGCCGACGATGGCATCGTCCAGAATGGCCGGAAAAGGCCCTGCCAAATCCCAGGTTTGAAAGAAGGGGCTCCAGTCGATGTAGGAAGCCAATTCGCTCAGGTCAAAATTTTTAAAGATGCGCCGGCCAATGAATTTGGGCTGGGTGGGCTGGTAGCTGGCCCAATCGACCGGGGTTTTGTTGCCCCGAGCTTTGGCTAGTGACCACAGCGGCGTGACTTTTTTATTGGCGTGCTGCTGGCGCACACGCGCGTAGTCGGTGCTGAGCTCTGCCACAAACGCTGCAGCACCATTGCCCAGCAAACTCTGCGCCACCCCCACGCTGCGCGAAGCATCGGGCACATACACCACGGGGCCATCGTAATGGGGTGAAATTTTCACCGCGGTATGCACCCGGCTGGTGGTGGCACCGCCAATCAGCAGGGGCATTTGACGCAGGCGAAAGTAGTCGTCCTTTTGCATTTCAGCAGCCACGTACTGCATTTCTTCCAGACTCGGCGTGATCAGCCCCGACAGGCCAATGATGTCGGCGCCTTCTGCCTTGGCGCGCGCCAGGATTTCATGGCAGGGCACCCTCACGCCCATGTTCACTACATCAAAGTTATTGCATTGCAGCACCACGGTGACAATGTTTTTGCCGATGTCGTGCACGTCGCCCTTGACCGTGGCCATGATGATTTTGCCTTTGGTGGCCACGTCGCGCCCGGCCGCTTGGTCAAGGCGTTTTTCTTCTTCAATATAGGGAATCAGGTGCGCCACGGCTTGCTTCATGACACGCGCGCTTTTCACTACCTGGGGCAAAAACATCTTGCCCTGACCAAACAGGTCGCCCACGACGCTCATGCCGGCCATCAGCGGGCCTTCGATCACATGCAGAGGCCGACCACCCTTGGCCACGATCGCCTGGTAGGCTTCTTCGGTGTCTTGCGTGATGAAATCAGTGATGCCATGCACCATGGCGTGCGAGAGGCGCTGCGCCACGCTAACCGGCTGCTCTGATGTACCGCGCCAAGCCCAGCGCAGGCTCTCGTCCTTGGCGCCACTTTTGGCACTGTCGGCGATGTCGACCAAGCGCTCGCCTGCGTCAGCGCGGCGGTTCAGCACCACGTCTTCCACCCGAGTGCGCAGTTCGGCCTCCAGATCGTCATAAACCCCCACCATCCCGGCGTTGACGATGCCCATGTCCATGCCCGCCGCAATGGCATGGTAGAGAAACACCGTATGAATGGCTTCGCGCACCGGGTCGTTGCCACGGAACGAAAAGCTCACATTGCTGACCCCACCGCTGACCTTGGCACCGGGCAGGTTTTGCTTGATCCAGCGCGTGGCTTCGATGAAATCCACCGCGTAGTTGTTGTGCTCTTCAATGCCGGTGGCAATGGCAAAAATGTTCGGATCAAAAATGATGTCTTCGGCCGGAAAACCAACTTCATCGACCAGAATGCGATAAGCACGCTGGCAAATGTCGATCTTGCGCTGATAGGTATCAGCCTGGCCCAACTCGTCAAACGCCATCACCACGGCGGCGGCACCGTAGCGGCGCAGCAATTTGGCTTGCTGTTTGAAGTTATCCACCCCTTCTTTCATGCTGATCGAGTTCACCACGGCCTTGCCTTGCACGCAACGCAGGCCCGCTTCGATGACGCTCCATTAGCTCGAATCGATCATCACCGGCACGCGCGATATGTCTGGCTCCGACGCTATCAAATTAAGAAAGCGCACCATCGCGGCCTGGCTGTCGAGCATGGCCTCGTCCATGTTGATGTCGATGATTTGCGCACCGTTTTCCACCTGCTGACGTGCCACGCTGAGCGCCTGGTCAAATTCGCCGTTCAGAATCATCCGGGCAAAAGCTTTGGAGCCCGTCACGTTGGTGCGCTCACCCACGTTGACGAAAGAAGCGATGGGTGATTGCAAGGGCGCATTGGTATCGGCCGCAGCG
This sequence comes from uncultured beta proteobacterium, assembly GCA_903930255.1. Taxonomy (GTDB): domain Bacteria; phylum Pseudomonadota; class Gammaproteobacteria; order Burkholderiales; family Burkholderiaceae_C; genus Rhodoferax. The sequence goes on along the minus strand of CAIYYA010000231.1, from coordinate 13,446 downwards.
GGCGCACCAATCGTCAAAGGCTCAAGACCCGACAACTTCATGGGGGGGACAACAATTTCAGACATGCAACTCACCTGTGGGCAAAAATTTGGTCAGGTGAGCGTCGTTGCGAATCTCCAAGCCTGACAAGCCGTGTAGCCTGCTGCAACGCTCCTTGGAAGGCGCTGATTTTAGCGGTCTGCAAGGCACGGCCGCAGCGCCAGCTCAACATGCTGCCAAAATCGCCCCTATGCCTACGCCAACCACCACCCCTTTAACGATTCAAACGGAGCCTTCCGAGGCCGCCAAACCACGCGCTGAGCAGCCACGCAACCCGCTGCACGGCGTTACGCTCGAAGCCATGGTGATCGCACTGCAAAGCCATTACGGCTGGGCGGGTTTGGCTGAACGCATACCGGTGCGCTGCTTCACGCTGGAGCCCAGCGTGTCGTCCTGCTTGAAGTTTTTGCGCAAAACCCCGTGGGCGCGCGAGAAGCTGGAAGGGCTCTATCTGTTCATGCTGCGTGAAATTCGCCGCAGCGGAGCGCGCTGATTTTTACCAGTCTTTGCAAATCATGAGAAGAATTCAAGCACACAAAATGAATTTGCGCCTTTCATCTTTGGGGGAAAGCAGGGATGGGGGACTGGTGCCACCATTCAAGCGCAGGCCAAAAATACTATTTTGATAGCAGCTTACGCTTGATCCGTAAGCGTCAAGGCTCTATTTCTCATACATCAAGGGCGGCCAGCCAGGGTGCTGCATCACGCACCTGGATGCGGCCAATGTCTGCCTCGGCGCGGCATTCGCATAGAAGTTGCACGGCTTGCGCCTGTGGCCACTGCTCAGCAAAGCGTGCCAAGGCCCGGTGTGGTTTGGTATCTGACAGCTTGCACTCCACCAGATGTGTCAAGGTGTCGCCCGCGCTCAGGCAAAAATCAACTTCAGCCTCGTCTTTGGTGCGGATGTAGTGCAAGCCCACCGCTGCGCCGCGCGTGTCTTGCTGCCACTGTACGTTTTTTAACAAATGCGCTGCCACCAGATTTTCAAAGCGCACGCCGTCGTCGCCCTGCACCAAACCGGTGTCATAAAAATACACCTTGGGCGCTTTGAGTGTGGCTCGGGCAATGTTGCGCCCCCAGGGCCGCACCACAAAGACGATGAACAGCGCCTCCAATATGTCGAGGTACTTGGCCAAGGTGGCCGGGGCCACATTCAGGTCACGTGAGATTGAAGCCAGCGACAACACCGAGCCCACCCTGGAGCGCAGCAGTTGCGCAAACAAGCGCATGGCGTTGACTTCTTGCAGGCGCGAAAACTCCAAAATATCTTCACGCACAAGGCCTTCGTAGTAGGGCTGACGCCAGCGCTGCGCCTGTGTGTTGTCGGGTGCCAGCACGGGCTCAGGAAAGCCGCCCCGATCAAGCAAATGGCCAAGAGATACGGCAGGCGGAACCTGTGCTTGCTCCGACCATTCGCGCACCGAAAACGGGTGCAGTCGCAGTTGAAAAAACCGCCCGGCCAGCGAGTCGCCCCCTTGGCGAAAAGTTTCCATGCGGGCGCTGCCTGTCACCAATATTTGTTGCCCCGCAGCCCGGCCGTCAACCACCCCTTTGAGCCAGCTCTTCCAATCGGGCATTTTGTGAATTTCATCGAACACCAGCAAAGGGGCACTTTGGCGCCAGCTTTGCGACTGTATAACTGCGCGCTGAGCCAGCACATCAAAATTCAGATACTGACTGCCGGGCAGGGCCGCCATGAGCTGCTGGCTTAGGGTGGTTTTGCCGACCTGACGCGGCCCGGTCAGCAGCACCATCTTGCGTTTCAGGTCTTGACTAACTCGTTCATCCAAATAGCGTCTCATGCGACTATTTTATAAATAAATGCCTGATAGTCGCGACTAATTTTAAATGCAGTTAAATTTAGTCGCAAAAATTTAAGAGACACCTTCACAGATTGCCTCCTGCATCTCATGGGAGTGGGGCCTGACACGGCCTCTGCGGTGGTGACCACCGTAGGCAACTTCAAGCAGTTCAAAAGCTGTTCCCAGTTTGGTGCTTGGTTTGGAATGACACCACGACAGAACTCTAGTGGAGGCAAAAACAATCTTGGCGGCAATTACCAAGCACGACGAGGTCTATCTGCGAACGCTGCTGATTCAAAGTGCCAAGTCGGTCGTCATGACGGCTTGAATCCGAAGACACTGTCATCAGCGTAGCGCACGACAATCACATTTCCTTGTGCATATCGACGACGCCATTGCTGCGTCCATTGATCGATGGCGTAAAGCAGATAGATGTTCGCCAGCAATGGCGATATCACCGCACCTTGGGGCGCGCCCTTTGTCGCCGCTACCCTGCACCCGTCCTCCACCACCCCCGCTTTGAGCCATTTACGAATCAGTCCCTGCATTCGCCGATCCGCAACTTCAAGTCCAGGAAGGCTTCCCTGCGCGTTGTCTTTCTTTTGCACGCATATTCGGCAAGGGCAAAACTGATCTAAATTGGGGCTTTACTTGTCATGTGGGCTGTACGTTATTGACTACATGTCTATAACTTTGGACCTCTGACTCGGTTGGCAAATTCTTCGAATAAATCTGCGTTTCCCTAGTTTGGCTTAGGCATTGCCTCGACATACAAGCCCACTGCCAGCCCAAGGTCTTGCAGCACCTTGGTTGGATAGTCGGCACCCACCGTCACGTCAAATTTGCCCGAGCCGCCGATCGACCCGACTGTGCCTCCGACATCACCCGCCGCTTGTGCCAGGCCGCCCATACCACCGCCAGAGCCAAAAAACCCGCCAAGTGCGCTGAGGGCAATTTTGGCCCCTGCGCCTGCTTTTTCACCATCGGTCATGGCGATTTCAGTCACCTTTTCAGCAACACTGCCCGGCAGCAGCAATGACTTATTCAGCGTAAAGGTGGCCATTTTTGAAGTCGGCCAGAACACACTCAGATTCGACTTGTGCATGGCCAGCATATTGCGAGGCTTGCCTTCGGCCTCGGCGCCAGAAAACAGGGCTTCGTTGGACGTGTCAATTTGCATAAAGCTGACTTGCAAGCGGGCTTGAATCACCGCAATGCCCAGTTCGTCGGCGAGTTTCATGGCGGGTGGCATGCCAAACTTGGCTTCGAACACGCCCGGTGCCGTGCCCTGTGCGGTGACGATCACGCTGCTGCCATGTGAATCACCCGAGTTGCGGCCAATCAGCCCCATCGACCTGGCCGAGCCCAACACGCCATCTTTTTCGTCTTTGTGCAGTGGTGTGCCGTCTGCATTGGTCAGCTCGCTCTTGAACGAGCTATTCAGCAGCGCTTCGGTTGGCACGATTTCGTAGCCGCGCTGCACTAACAAATCTTTCAACTGCTGGTTCAGTTTTTCCGTCATGGCGAGCATTTGCTCGGGACTGGTTCCTTTGAGGGTGAAAATTTTCTCAAGACCACCCCCGCCCAGTCCGCCTTTTTTGCCCGCTGATGCAATATGCTGCGTGACAAATTCAACCTGAAATGCGGCTATGGCGACCTTGCGCTGTGTGAGTTCTGCAGGCTTCACGGCGGGTGCAAACGGGCTGTCAGGCGAAAACGCCTCTTTGAAAACCAGTGCTTTATCGCTGCTCTCGTTTAGTTCAACGCGCTTGGGCTTTTCTCCGCCGGTGAGCTTGTCAAACAAGCCGGCCTGAGCGGGTGCGCAAAGACCCAGTAGCAGCAGGGTTGAAAGTAGCAAATGACGCATGGTAAATCTCCTAAAACAGGGTGACAAAAGCCAAGATGAACTAACCAAGGTGCTACTTTACAGGACAAACTGTGGCGCACCCCGTTGGCACTGCAGTCCGCCCAGATTATTGCAAATTTGATAGTGAGTGACGCTTGCCTAGCTTGCATCAGAGGCCAAAAGTGTTGGCGCACTAACTATTCGGCACTTTGTTGCAGCGCCCACATCTGCGCGTAGCGACCTGCAGACGCCAACAGCTCTGCGTGGGTGCCACGCTCGAGGATGTGACCCGCCTCCATCACCAGGATTTCATGGGCATCCACCACGGTGGATAAACGGTGCGCGATCACCAGTGTGGTTTTGTTTTGTGCCACGCTTTGCAACTCAGCCTGAATAGCGCGTTCGTTGGCACTGTCGAGCGCCGACGTGGCCTCATCAAAAATCAGAATGGGCGGATTCTTCAGCAGGGTGCGCGCTATTGCAACACGCTGCTTTTCACCCCCAGAGAGCTTTAAGCCGCGCTCGCCCACCATGGTGTCGTAGCCCTTGGGCGTGCTGCTGATGAAGTTGTGAATATGCGCCGACTGCGCCGCCTCGATGACTTGCTCGCGTGTTGCGCCGGGCTGGCCATAGGCAATGTTGTATTCGACCGTGTCATTGAACAGCACCGTGTCTTGTGGAACGATGCCGATGGCCTGACGCACACTGGTTTGGGTGACCTGCCGGATGTCTTGTCCTGCAATGGCAATCTGTCCTTGTTGCACATCGTAAAAACGAAACAACAAACGCGCCAGCGTTGACTTGCCCGAGCCCGATGGCCCGACCACGGCCACCGTTTTGCCAGCCGGAATGGTGAAGCTGATGTTGTGCAGAATAGGTCGAGCCGGATCATAGGCAAACCCGACGTTGGTAAAGGTGACCTGTGCCTGGTCAATTTGGAGCGCAGTGGCACCGGGTGCGTCGGCCACCTCGCGTTCGCGCTCCATCAGGGTGAACATTTTTTCGATGTCGGTCAGTCCCTGCTTAATCTCGCGGTAGAGCACCCCCAAAAAGCCCAGTGGAATATAGAGCTGGATCATGAACGCGTTAACCATCACCAGGTCGCCCAGCGTCATGCGCCCATCGATCACGCCTTGCGTGGCGCGCCACAGCATGGCCACCAGCCCAGCGGCAATGATGAGCTGCTGGCCGGTGTTGAGAATGCTCAGGGTGGTCTGGCTTTTGAGTGCTGCTTTGCGGTAGCGCTCCAGGCTGCGGTCGTAGCGCTGCGCCTCGAACTCTTCGTTGTTGAAGTATTTGACGGTTTCGTAGTTCAGCAGTGAATCAATCGCACGGCTGTGCGCGGTCGAATCCAGCTCGTTCATCTGGCGCCTGAACTGGTTGCGCCATTCGGTCACCATGATGGTGAAACTGATGTAAAAAATCAGCGCAATGATGGTTATCCAGGCAAACCACATGTCGAACTTGACCGCCAGAATGCTTAGCACCAGTGTCACCTCGATCAGCGTGGGGAAGATGCTATAGAGCGAATAGCTGATAAGCGAATGCACAGCCCGCGTGCCGCGCTCGATGTCGCGCGTCATACCGCCGGTTTGGCGCTCCAGATGAAAGCGCAGGCTCAAAGCGTGCAAATGGCGAAACACCTGCAGACTGATCGAGCGCGACGCGCCTTCGGTGGCTTTGGCAAAAATCAGCTCACGCAACTCGGCAAACACCGTGGTGGACAGGCGCAGTAGCCCGTAGGCTACCAGCAAGCCCAAGGGCACAACCAGCAAAGCTTGTGCGTCCAGGCCACCCTTGGGGTTCATGCTGTCCACCAGCTCTTTGAGCAGCAAGGGCACGCTCACATTGGCCAGCTTGGCGCCCACCATGAAAGTCAGTGCCGCCATCACGCGCCATTTGTATTCCCACAGATAGGGGAAAAGGCGTTGCAAGGTTGCCCAATCGGAGCGCTCAGTGGCGGTTTCTGAAGGGCTACTACTGTGGCGGGAAGAAGAATTGCTGCGCATGGGGATAATCACTAAACACTATATATATAACTACCCTGGATTGTGACCATGTCTGCAAAGCCCGATAGCAACGCCGTGCAACTGCCCACCGATGAAACACTGGTGCTCAAGGTGATCCCGATGCCGGGCGATTGCAACGCCAATGGCGACATTTTTGGTGGCTGGGTGATGGCGCAAGTGGACTTGGCTGGCGCAGTGATTGCCGCGCAATACACCGGCGGACGCATGGCGACAGTGGCTGTGAACGAATTCATCTTCAAGCAACCGGTGCGCGTGGGCGACATTCTGTCGTTTTTTGGCAAGCTGGTGCGCATTGGGCGCACCTCCATCACGGTGAAGATCGAGGTCTATGCTGAAACCTTTCGACGGCAGGGCAACTACACCAAGGTGACCGAGGCTTTGCTTACTTATGTAGCGCTGGATGAGCAGGGCAAGCCCCGCGAAGTGCCCCGGCCGGCATCCTGATTTGCCTTAGCCAACCAGCGAGGCATTTTTTAAAGAACACAAAATTTGTGTGTTGAAAATAATAAAGAATTGCATCGGCATTTTCAGCGTTTTAGGGTCATGACGACAAAGCCATTTAAGATCGTCGATGCAGTCAAGCCAGAACTACCCTTCGGGGTTCATGGTCAGGGTTTTACCGAAGTTATGGCGCGCCCAAGGCATGCAATACTCGAACTTACGCGATTGAATTTCCTATTCTTTTAGGGCAGCCGAATATATGACTTTGAAAACTTCATTTTGCAAAGTGACGATGCTGATACGCCAACGGATGACCGCCTCGCTAGGCGCTGTAATCGTCATGACTGCCGCACCAGGTGTAGGCGCGACGATTTCTTATCCCTTGTCCTTTTCTGCCGGTTGGAGCCTTGCGGGCAACGGATTGACGACCCCGCTTGATGTGAAGGCCGCGTTTGGATCTCAAACCGGTATTCAGACGATCTGGAAATGGGATGCGGCGGGCTCCAAATGGGCGTTCTATGCACCGTCACTCGACGCTGCAGGGACACTGGCGAGCTATGCCGCGACAAAAGGTTATAGCGTTCTGACAACGATCAACCAAGGTGAGGGATTCTGGGTGAATGCATTGACCCCGGTTTCCCTTGTAACCCAAAGCGGAACCGGATTCACCCTTGTCGCCGCCAACCTTCTACCCGGCTGGAATCTTGTCGCCACGGGCGATGATGTCGCGCCAGCCAGCTTCACCACCAGCATCCGTAACATCACGACCCTCTGGGCGTGGGACAACGCAACCAGCGCCTGGCATTTTTACGCCCCTTCATTGTCTGCAAACAGTACCTTGGCAAGCTATATTTTCAGCAAGGGGTACAAGGATTTCGGGAGCCTGACACTGGGCAAGGGGCTGGGGTTCTGGGTCAACTATGCCGGCACAGCTTCGTCAGGCACCCAAATGGGCGGATCAATTCAAGGCGCTGCGCTCAACTTGTCGACTGTCGTGACATCGTTTGCTGGTGGGGCGACTCCTTTTGTCGGACCTATGGATGGCACAGGCACGGCAGCATGGTTTTTTAACCCTACCGCGATCACTACCAACGGCACTCATCTTTATGTCGCTGATACGTCAAACAACAAAATCCGCAAGATTGAAATCGCCACCGGAGTGGTGACCTCTTTCGCGGGATCGGGCACTGCGGGTGCGCTTGATGGAACGGGTACCGCGGCTACATTCTGGCAACCCGGCGGAATTGCGACCGATGGCACCAATCTGTATGTCACGGAGAATGGCAATAACAGGGTTCGCAAAATCGTTATCGCCACTGGCGTCGTCAGCACCTTGGCGGGAAGCACGATTGGAACACTGGATGGTACCGGCACTGCAGCACAGTTTTCGCGCCCCATTGGGATTACCACCGATGGAACAAACCTGTACGTGGTGGACAGTAGTAGTTTCAAAATCCGCAAAATTGTGATTGACACCGGTGTGGTTACCACCTTTGCGGGGTCAGGGAGTGCGGGTGCAGTGGACGCCGTTGGCACAGCAGCAACATTCACCTATCCCGCCGGCATCACCACAGATGGGACTAACCTGTATGTTGCAGATAGTTTGAGCAACAGAATTCGCAAAATTGTGATCAGTACGCGTGCGGTAACAACGCTGGCGGGTTCAGCCACCTCGGGTTCCGATGACGGAGCAGGCAGTGCGGCAAAGTTTTTCAAACCTGCTGGTGTTGCGACAGACGGCACCAACGTTTATGTGGGAGATACTGGCAATCACAAGATCCGCAAGATCGTCATTGCCACGGGTGAGGTGAGCACCATTGCGGGAACGGGGTCAATAGGTGCAGCGGACGGAACGGGTTCTGCAGCCTCTTTTTACAATCCCAACGGAATGACGACCGATGGCAAAACCCTGTATGTCGTGGATTCCACTAACACCAAAATTCGAAAAATAGACTAAGCATCAGCTGATTAGAGAAAAGTTTGGTCATGCCTGCTGTCGTGTCCTGGATTCATGAAATTTCATTATTGATCCCGACCCGATGATGTATCAAGTTCCGTACGGGCTCCCACGCCCAGTGCCGCCACCACGCTGAGCAGCAGCACCACTGAGGCACCCATGAGTGTGGCGCCATACCAGCCACGATCCATGAGCGCTCCAAATACGATGGGTGATATGGCAAAACCCGTGTCCAACCCAGAATAAACCAGCCCATAAACCCGCCCAGTGGCGCCCTTCGGCGTGGCTTTTTTGATCATCATGTCGCGTGATGGTCCTCCCACACCCACCGCAAAGCCGGTGGCCGCCAGCACCAGCATGGTGAGCGTTGCACCAAACCAGCCGGTGCCACACAGCGCCAGCAAAATCGCAGCGGCAGTCATCGACATGGCCACAACACGGTCACTGTGACGGGATTTGTTTACCAAAAAACCGCCCACCAGCATGCCCAATGCGCCGCACAGCATGTAGGCGGTCAGCGTTAGCGTGGCCGCCTCAAAGCTGATGCCATGCATGGCCTTCAGAATCGAAACCGAAAAACTCTGCACCACCGCAAGTGTCATGGTCGAGAGCAAAAAGAATGCAAAACACCACCACACCACGGGCAGTTTCATGAAGGCCATGCTGTGCGCAGCCGGGCTATCGGGGTGATGTGTTGCCGCATGCGTAAGTAACTTGTCACGCTGCAGCAGCATCAGCAGCAAAATGGCCAAGTACATGGCCGCTGCTGCCAAGTAGGCCACCCGCCAGTTGTAAAGAGCGCTGAGGCTGGCAATAAACACCGGTGCAGCCGCCCAGCCCAAATTGCCCGTGAGTCCATGCGCGCTGAAGGCATGGCCCAAGCGTGCGGCAGATACCCGCTGGTTCAGAATGGTGAAATCGACCGGGTGAAAAGTGGCATTGGCCAAACCGGCCAGCGCAGCGACGGCAAACAAGGCGACATAGCTTGTCACCATCGACGCCGCCAGGCAGGCGCAGACAAACAGACCCAAAGCCAAAAACAACATGGGACGCGCGCCCACTTTGTCAACCACAAATCCGGCTGAGGCCTGCCCCAGGCCTGAGACTACAAAAAAAGTGCTCATCAGCAGGCCAACCTGCGAGAAACTCAGTGCAAATTCGTGCATGAACACCGGAAACATCAACGGCAGCAGCAAATGCCCGAAGTGCGAAGCGGCGTGCGCCAGACCCACCAAGGCGATGATGCGGGCATCTTGTTGCCAAGGCACCGCAGTTTCTGCGCGGACTGAAGCGAAAGTCATGCAGGCATCTCGCTCAAAGCGGATCCGGCAAAATCATCACGCCAAGCCTGCAAAGATGTTTTGCACGTCGTCGTTGTCGTCAATCGCCGCCAGAAATGCTTCCACTTCGTCGAGTTGTTCAGCAGTCAAACTGCTCGGGTCAATCGGGTTTTTGGGTTTGTAGCCGAGCTTGGCCGTCAGCACAGTGAAGCCGAAGCCGGGTAGCGCACGGCTCACCAGATCCAGATCGGCGGGGTCGCTCAAAAACAGCGTGCTGCCGGCTTCGTCGCCCGGCTCAAAGTCTTGCGCCCCAGCTTCAATGGCCGCCAACTCGGCATCTGCGTCAGCGCTGGCTGGCTCGGCTTCGATCATGCCCACATGGTCAAAGTCCCAAGACACCGAACCCGATGTGCCCAACTGCCCCTTGCGAAACAGCACGCGCATTTCGGGCGCCGTGCGGTTCAGGTTGTCAGTGAGGCACTCCACCATCAAGGGCACACGGTGTGGCGCAAAGCCTTCGTAAATGACGTGTTCAAAGTTCACTGCTTCACCAGTCAGACCAGCCCCTTTTTTGATGGCGCGCTCAAGCGTGTCCTTGGGCATAGAGGCTTTGCGTGCCTGCTCAACCAGTAAACGTAGGCGTGAGTTGGCGGTCGGGTCAGCGCCGCTGCGTGCTGCCAGCATGATGTCTTTGGAGAGTTTGCCAAAAACTCGACCTCGGGCGTTGGCCGCGAGCTCTTTACCTTTTGCTTTCCACTGTGCGCCCATGTCGTATGTCCTTGGTGTTGAAGCGATTCAAACCACCGCACGGTTTGCGTTGGGAAAATCACGTTGACGGGTCGAACGTTTCGTTCGGCTCGCAATTTTAAGGTGCGTCAGCAACAAGGTGGCCGACAGCAATGGGCGCTATGCCGAAGTTGGCCATCGTCAGCATTCCTGATGACGCCATTCAAATTTCCAAGTTTGTTCAAACAAACAAGGACCGAATTTTTATCAAGGAAACCCAGTTAGGCGCTGATCTTAAAAATCGGCGTTTAGCTGGTGAGAAAGTTGAAATTCAAAATGCTGGAGAAATGACAGCCGTAAGCTTCTTTGATCGCCGCAGAGAATTTACGGGTGCACGAGAGCCTGTTTTTGTGATCTTCGAAGATACCGAAGTTCCCCTGGGATTTGCCGGTAAAGATGTGCACCATATGTCCACTTTTGCGCTATTTATTGCAATGGAAAAAGCGGGCTACATCAGCCCGGCACAAAATGCGTTCGAATCCATTCCGTATGGGTCGAGACCTTCCCATATCGTTGTCGATGAATCGATTCATGTGGATACAAGGTACAGCCAATTGCTTCGGCCAAAAGCATGACTTTGGGGCTTAATTCCTGTAAAAATTGATGACCCAAGAAATTCATGGGTCATCACGGCCAATGCACCTCCATGATGATGTGTCATTGGTCGGCACATGCCGCTGCGGCGATATCAAGTGAACGCAGTCGCAATGCCGGATCGAAGACATCACACACCAGCATGAACTCATTAGCTTGGGTGCTGTGTGCTAACGCCTGCAGACCAGCGTGCACCTTGTCTGGTCCACCGATCACTGCTGCAGCCAGAAAGTCGCCAATGGCGGCACGCTCTTGGGGATGCAGTTGTTCCATGAAATGCAACACTGGTGCTTGTAAACGTTGACGGTCTCCTGTCAAGATGCCCAAAATGCGCTGGTAAGTGCTGCTGGCAAGGAATTCGGCTTCGTCGTCCGTCGGTGCAGCAATGAGGGGGACGCCAACGATGACATAGGGGTTGGCCAGCACACTGGATGGGCGAAACAGGTTCTTGTACAGGTCAAGTGCCTGATGCAACAGACGTGGCGCAAAGTGGGCTGCAAAAGCATAAGGTAGCCCACGTTCGGCCGCCAGTTGTGCAGAAAATAGACTGGAGCCCAGCAACCAGATCGGCACATTGGTGTTTTGTCCTGGCATGGCGACGATACCTTGACCTGGCTGCTCGGGTCCCAAAAGTCGTTGCAACTCTGCCACATCACGTGGAAAGTCCTGTTCAGTCTCTGCTCGATCGCGACGCAAGGCGCGCATGGTCGCCCGATCAGTTCCTGGTGCACGACCAAGACCTAAGTCAATGCGACCTGGATACAGTTCTGCCAATGTGCCAAAGGCTTCTGCCACCACAAGCGGAGCGTGGTTGGGCAACATGATGCCACCTGAGCCGACCCGTATGCGTTGGGTGCCGCCTGCGATGTGACCGACCAGTACGGCCGTAGCGGAACTGGCGATGCCAGCCATATTGTGGTGTTCAGCCAGCCAGTAGCGTGTAAAACCAAGGGTCTCTACATGGCGAGCTGTTTGAAGTGAGATTGCCAATGCGTCTGCCACGGTGCCACCTGAGCGAACGGCAACCAGGTCGAGCATGGAGAGTTTGATATTTTTGAGTTTTGTCATGATTGGCTTATCCTGCCCGAAATCCTACAAGTCAGCGCAAGCCGATGGATATGCCCTGAAAAGTATGTGTAAATGTGGAGCAAATGAGAGCCCATCTTGCATACGAGCGCCATGCCGCGTTGCAAAACCCTTGTGTGGCCAGGCACACAGCGCGTTCTGCGCCTTGCCTGTCATCTCGTCTGCAAGCGGCCATTTGTTCAAGTTATTATTTCTCGGCTGCTAAACCCCCAACTCGCGCCAAATCAACACCATGGCAGAGCGCACAAACGCCAGCCCGGGGGCCTCCCATTGGCCGTGAATCACCACAAGACCGCGCCAACTTTGCTGCGTGAGCGCGCCGGGGTCGCCCTCAACACGCAAGGTGACGCGGTAGATGGCGCGCTCAGGCACCAGTTGGCCCCGCTTCTCGCGGGTCATGATGGAGCCACCCACCTGAGCCGCGAGTTGGCCATTGGGCAGCACCCGGGCTGCATCCTGGTCGATCGCACTCACGACCAGCTTGAGCACCGGGCCTTCCAGACCATCGACAAAAAAGCGCGCCTGGTCACCTAGTTGGATGCGGTGCACTGCGTCTTCGTCCAGATAAGTTTCTACTTGCAAGCGTTGCGTGTTTACCAACACCCCCAAGCGCTCGCGTTGGCCTACCCACACACCCGGTTTCAAATCAGGATCAAGGTCGCGCAGCACGCCCGCAAAGGGAGCCGTTGGGACATACAGCGCCATTTCGGCCTGCACATTGGCCAGCTCGGCGCGCGCTTTACTTTCTTCTTGCGCTAGAACCGGCATGTTTTGTCGTTGCTCGGCATTCACCCCCGCAGCGCTGACCTGCCAGCGCAAGCTCACTAGCCGTGCCAGTGCACGCTGCCAGCGCAACTGCAGTTCGGGTGAGGTGAGCTCTAGCAAAGGCTGCCCGGCAGGCACCAGGCTCCCCTCTGCCCAGGGCAATGTGACAACTTGCGCGCCTGCTGGCGCATGAATGGGGTAAATCTCGGCTGGTTTCAAGCTGCCCGAGGCCGCTTGGCGCGTTGGCCAAGGCAGCACAAACAGCAGCAGCAGAAGCCCAGCCAACCAGGCACTGCGGCGCGCCCGGGGCTGTTGGCGCAGCAGCGCGCGCAGCCCGGCGGGTTGGCCGTCGTGCTTGACCAAGGCCGGCCACAACTTGACCTCGTTCCAAAAAGGCAGCAGCACAAACCAACCGATTTCCACGATGAACAGCAGCACACCGACCGCTTTGATAAAAAAAGCATAGACCAGCGCTGCAATGCCTAAAAAGACCACCAAACGGTAGATCCAGGTGGCATAAGCAAAAAGAATCAAACCGATCGTGCGTTGCCGTGGGAAATGCTCCGGTGGCGCGAGCCCCAAGCCAAACAGGCGCTCGCGCAAGTCCCAGCGCGCCAAGGCAAAAGAGCGGTTGTGCAGGTTTGGCATGTCGAGCCAGTCCGAGAGCAAAAAGTAGCCATCAAAGCGCATGAACGGGCTGGTGTTGATGGCCAGTGTCGCCACCCAGGTGGTGGTGGCCAGCATAAAGGCGATGGATTTGGGAATGCCCTCGGGCAACAAGCCCCAGGCCAATGTGGCCCAGGCGGCAATCATCAATTCG
>CAIYYA010000230.1 GCA_903930255.1 uncultured beta proteobacterium | reverse complement strand
ACTTGAATACCAGCCTTAGTCAAAACAGCTGCCAGCGCCCGTGCTACATGCGTTGGCAGCTATGATTTTGTTTTGAACACCCAGAGCCGTGCCACGATAAAGTTTAAAAACGGCATGGCCATTTCCACACCCAGTTTGCTCCATGTTTCGTTCAGACCAAAGTGCGTCAAGCTGCTGAGCAGCAGGGTTGAGAGCGTGGTGGCACCCACCCATACGGCCGCATAGCGCCAGCTGGTGCGCAGCCAGTCGGCCATGTCCATAGCTGTGCGTCCTCCTGCACCTCCGATCTTGCGCAGGCGCTGCAGGTAGCGCCGTTTGTGTTTCTCGCAGATTTCGATGATGTTCTGGTTGCCATAACCACTGACACCCCTCACAAGTGCCGGTCCACGCGTTCCCAGCTCTTCCAACAGTTGCCCCAAGCCTGCTTTGCCTTGGCCTGAGCTGTGCTCTTTGCCGCCTCGCAGCTGCATGTCCAGCACCAGCCGCAGGTTGCCCACCCAGTAGGTGTGCAGGGCGTGGCTTGCGCCCCGTGATCCCAGCGAACGTGTATGCGTCCGCCCCATGGTTTGCACCGCTCCAAATTCTTCGCTGGCCTGCGCGAGGACCGTTTTTACGCACTTGATAATTTCACCCATAGGGTGAGTGTGCCAAAAAACCGGCAAGCCCCTTCATTGCTGGGTTTGGCCGGGTTTTAGTTCAGGCAACTGCGGTTTTTAGGATCAGTTGAATTGGGCTATACATCGCTATTGTCGGCTACCAGCAAATGCGCCTCCAGCTCCCCCAGTATTGGTCCAGGATCCGGTAACAGCGCCCGTATAGTAATTGGCCGTTCCGGTAAATACGGCTCCGGTTCCGGTTATGCCCATATTGACCGTGGCGATCGTGCCGTCAGTTCCAGTTGGCGTGACGCTAAAGCTGCACAAAAATGCACCCGATTGGGTGGAGGTGCCCGAACAAGTGGTGGCGCCAGAGGGGTTTATGGTTGTGCTAAAGGTGCCGCTGTCAGTGCCCATAAAAGTGCCACTGTAACTGCCAGAGTAAGAACCCAACGACAGCACAATAGGCGTATCGGGGTTGAATGCAGGTAAACCCAGAGTGCCAAAGAGCGCGTTGAGTGCGGTCAGGTTAAGCCGAGCCTGGGGACTACCGACCACCGGTTTATCTTGGTAGCCATAAAAGACACGGCCAGCCCTTTCAACAAAAACACGTGACCAATCAATTGCAGTAAATTGTGCTGGAAAACCACTGAAAGTCATTACGCGACCATCGCCCAAGGCTTGAATGGCATATGTCCCCGTGCCGATAGCATCGCAGTTGCGAGTGCTACCACCATAACTCTCCTTGCAGCTATAAAAAGTAACGGCATTGACAGCGCCAAAGCCTACCCGTAAACGCGTGTTGGTGGTGTACCAACTGCTTGCACTGGCTGCACTGGAATAAGTGGGTGCACTTCCAAGGCTTCCTAAGGACAGCGTAGTACTACTCCATCCCTCATTTCGACTGCCGCTGGTTAACGTTACTCCATTGGCGCCAGTCACCGTATTGACACCATAAACACAGGGTGTTCCCTTATTGATAGCGACCAATTGCTCCAATGTGGCATTTGGACTTGATGCAGGCGACGGATTGGCGTTGCAAGACGTGCTATTGCCGGATGCCACACCTGCATCAGACAGTAAAACCAAATTGCTGCTGCCCGGATAATAAGCAATTGATGTCAAATAGTTACTACCATACGTGTTGTAACTCACCTTTGAACCGGCTGGAAAAGTGGCGCTACCCAGCACAGAGGCAGCCGAAGTAATCGTCAAATTGGTGTTACCCCCTGCCAGCGCTTCGTTATACACATCAATCATCGGTCGAGCTGATATGTCAACCGTTCTATAAGTGTTACCCACGCTGGAGCCAGTTTCGCGCCCGTTGCAATAGTTATAAGTGGTGTTGCCACTGGCATCTTTGGCGCTGGACGTGTTTTCAAAATTGATCGGGCAATTGGCCCAACTGGTGCCGTTCCAATGCACATCGGCACCACGCATGGGCGTGCTGCCTGTTGTCCAACTGTAAGGTGCACCGCCAGCGGCCTTGGCTGTATTCATAAAGCGGTAACGGGTGCTTCCATCTGTGGCTGGTGTATTTTGAGCAGCTGTGCTGGATGAGACTTTCAAATACCAATCATTGGCACTGGTAAACGTCAAAGTCCGCAAATTGGCACTCGGGCTGGGTGGATTCACAACGGGCGCAGTCACCGTGCCAATATTCACCCAAAACCCATCGGTTGAAGCCAGCACACTGGTAAACGGCAGGTAGTTTTTGCCAGTGATGTAATTGGCGAGCACGGTGCCGCCTTGCGCCTCCAGCGAAGGGGCATAAAAGCGCCAGCCCGAAGAAGCAGCATCCCACGCCCACAGCGTGTTAATGGCTTTGCTGGCCGCATTCAGGCTGCTCAGCATGTCGCCGTTGAGTTGAGTGGGTGTCTTTTTATCTGCGCTACCCATCAGATTCCAGCCAGGCACCAAGTCGGCCGCCATGAGCGTCACCGTAGTCCCAATCGTTGGCGGAGGGTCCAGCGGATCAGAAATGACGAGCGCTGCAGATGCGTTAACCCAATAACCTTCTTTTGAATCGATGCTGGTGAGCACATCGTAACCCTTGCCAGAGGCATAGGCAGCCAACTGTGCCGATGTCATGCTGGGTGTGTAAAAAGCCCACTTGCTGCTGACTTTGTTCCATTTCCAGACTGTGCTGATTTGTGGTTTGTTTAGCCGCACGGCTACATCAATGGACGCAGGGTCACTGTTGCCCACCAGGTTCCAGCCTGCTGAAAGGCTAAACGGTGTAAAAGCTCCTGCCAGCACAGGCAGCAAAAGGCCGGTGACAGCGGCGCAGCGAATATAGGTTTTCATGAAAAGCTCCTTGGTTAAAATGTCGGTCTTGTGATCTCACACTTCACTTGTTCACCCAAAACCCCTCACCCGTGTGCAAGTAAAGTGTTTCATTCAGGTCATAAGGCACATAGCCCTTGCCAGTGGCGTAGCTGTTCAACGCAGCACTGCCTTGCAAGGCCAGACTGGGTGCATAAAAGCGCCATTTAGCGCCCGCGTTGTCCCAGGTCCACAGCGTTTTGACGCTCGGCACGCTCGCCAAACCACCTGAAACCTGCCAGCATTCATTGGGGTAACACAAAGATTGTCCGCTTAAAGCGCCAACGCTCAGTCCTTTGTCAAAGGCAGCCGGCGTGAGCGCTTCGCCCCCCACGCTGAGCAACGACCAGCCTGCATTCAGCGCATGGGGCAAACTTGGGCTGGGTACACCCGTGCGTGCGGGTTGGCTGATGGCCGCGTTTGCGTTAACCCAATACCCTTCACCAGCTTCGATTCGGTCAAGCACCGCATAACCCTTTCCAGTCACATAACTGGCCAGCTCAGCCGCCGTCATGGTCGGGGTATAAAAAGCCCACTGAGCCAGCGTGGGCAACCACTTCCAGACAGTCACAACTTTGCTGGTAACCCCGGAAATTGGCGCATCAACACGACCAAAGCGCTCTATGAGCACAATGGGTGTTTGCAACGGATTACCCACCAGGTTCCAGCCCAGGCTGAATTGGCTAGTTTCACTGATTGGGTCAACAAAACTCACTTTAGCCACCTGAGACTGGCCATCTTGGTCGCCAAAGGTTACGGTAACGTCTGCTGCTGCAGAGACGGTCACCTGGAACAGCCCAGGCGAAACTTCAACAATTTTAGGAGCTGGTGGCACTGAGCCGCTGTATTGCCAGCTGCTGTTGGTCATCGAGCTGCCGCCATTGCCACCGCTGACCCTGATTTGCGCCACCTGGCTGGTGCCGACGCGCTGGTAAGGCAAATCGATCTGCAGGGTTGAATAGGCAACTGTTGTGAAAGTCCAGCTCAAACTTACCGTTTGCCCATTGCGTGTGCCGCTAAAGTCAGCCTGGTAACTGGTGCCATAAGCTAACGGAAGCACTGGTACGATTGCAGCAGCACTGGCAGGCACGTGAGTATCGGCCGGGTTAGCCAGCAAACGCACATCCAGAACCGAGCCCCCCACAGGCTTCAGGCTAAAGCTACTCACACTCAATGTGTCATTGGCACCTGCATGAATACTGACTGGGTACCCAACACGGTTTAAATTGGGCACTGGGTCAGGTACTTCAGTGTCAGAGAAAAAATCGCGCGTGACATCAGTTTGCCCTTGCACCGGATAGGTGCCCAGCCAGCCTGCAGGCATAGTCACGGCGTTGCTCACGGTAGCGCCAAAATCAATCACCACGTTAGGCCACTTGCCAGCGGCGGTTCCAATGCCGATTCCGGCTTCAGCCACCGAAGGCGCCAAAATGCCAAAACGGTGGTAAATGGCCTGAACCAAACCGCGCACCGCATCCTGCCCGGAGGCCACGCCACCACTGATCACCTCATTCATCGTGCTCCAACCATAGCCTGCCGCTGTGAGTCGTGCTGAAGGTGCAGCGCCCGTAAAACCGGGCAAACCTGGTGTTTCGTCATGCGAAATTCCATTCAGGTTGGTCTGCAAATAGTCAGCATGTGCCTGAGCCGCTTGGTTCAGGTTGTTATTTAAACTGACAGCAGAGAGCCCAACCTGCTGGCGTGTCAGATTCACCTCGGCCAAAGCGTTCGCTTGCTCATCAACCGCCAACACGGCGTTTGAAAGAAAAATGCCTAAAACAAACAACGCAAGCTGATTCCAAACGGGGCGTTTAGCGATCATGTTGATTTCCTTTTTTATTTAACGAATATCAATTTAACAAACCATTTGCTTCACAATTTGTTGACCCAGAAGCCCACTTCAGGACCTAATTTTTTAGTACTGCTGATGAAATCAAGGTAGCCTTTGGCACCAATGTAGTCGGTCAAAACAGCGGCCCCCTGCGCATCCAGATTCGGCGCATAAAAATACCATTTTGTCTGCGGGTTGTCCCAAGCCCAAAGACTGGTCACGGTGGTTGACTGCAGCTGGCAAAACTGTTTGGGTGAATCGCGCGTGCCCACCGTGGCCAAATTCCAGCCACTGACCAGCGTGCTCCCCAACGCCGATGCTGTCACCGCATTGCCATAAGGCATGGGTATGCTCCCCGCTTGATTGGTGTTAACCCAATAGCCCTCACCCGCTTCAATGCTGCGCAACACTTGATAGCCTTTGCTGGTGGCATAGTCTTGCAAGGCACTTGCACCCTGCCCAACCAGCATCGGCGAATAAAAAGCCCAATTTTTTTGTGCGGCGAGCCATTTCCAGATGGTCACAAAACGCTGGCTGTCTGCAAATACGTTCGCCACATCGAGCGGCACATCAGAGCCATTGCCCAGCAAATTCCAGCCAGCGCCCAAGCTGGTTGCGGCTGGCAAGATCGTTGCGCGGTTGACCATCACCAAGTTGGCGGCGCTAATGCTGCTGGCACCCGCCAGATTCACAGGAACGCCGGACAAAGTGCCAACGGTGCCGCCAAAGTTGACGTTATAAACCGGCAGACTGGCAATGGCATCTACCACCGCCATGCCATTGCCAAGCACCTGACCAAACACAGTAAAGCCACCGTTTTGCGCATCCAGGTTAGCTGCATTGTTGGCCAGATTCACAAACCACTGGCTGGTGGCGCTGT
>CAIYYA010000229.1 GCA_903930255.1 uncultured beta proteobacterium | reverse complement strand
GCTGCCAGCCAGGTCGTGGATCGGCTCAAAACGGTGAATGATCCCCTCAATGGCAGTGGTTTGGGCTATTCTGATTGGCGCGTGCCTACCCGCAATGAGTTGGCTTCTTTGGTTAAACGCTCATGCACCACCAATCCGGCGATTGTTCCGAACGTATTCCCAGGTAGCGCTTCGCTTAATTTGGTCTCGGCGACGCTGGATGCTGATGCGCCTGCTACCCGTGTTTGGAGTGTCAATTTTGCCGAAGGCTCGATAGGCCAGATTGGGCTGACAGGTCCATTGCATCTGCGTTTGGTTCGCGCCGGCCAATAAGGCCAGCCCTTCGAGAACCTCAGTTGTTCCCGAAGATATGAAAACTTATTTCAGATTGCACAAGTTATACTAAAAAAAATAAGTTTGTATAACTGGAGTACGCCTATGTCGTCGGCACCTTTTAAGTTTCATCGACCTGATCTTGTGCGTGGCTATTGCGAGGCGTTGCAGGGCACAGGAATCCAGGACGCACGTTCCGGCTTGTTTCTGGCTGCACCCAGGCGCACTGGCAAAAGTACGTTTTTGCGGGAAGACCTTCAACCCGCGCTGGAGGGGCTGGGCTGGACCAGCGTCTATGTCGATCTTTGGGCTGAAAAGAGTGCCGAGCCTGCCATTTTGATGGCACGGGAAATCCGCAAAGCTTTGTCAAAATTTGCCGGAACGATCGCCAAGCTGGCCAAATCCGCTGGGCTTGAAAAGGTCAATGTATTCGGCGCTTTGAGCCTGAGCATGGCCTCGTTGTCTCTGCCTGAAGATGTCTCGCTGACGGACGCATTGGATGCGCTTGTTACGGCCGCAGGGC
Source organism: uncultured beta proteobacterium (assembly GCA_903930255.1). Classification (GTDB taxonomy): domain Bacteria; phylum Pseudomonadota; class Gammaproteobacteria; order Burkholderiales; family Burkholderiaceae_C; genus Rhodoferax. The sequence continues at coordinate 2,762 of CAIYYA010000229.1, read as the reverse complement.
GGCCTGTGGTGCTGATTGTGGATGAGGCACAGCATGCGCTCAATTCATCGGCAGGCATGAATGCCATGTTTGCCTTGAAGGCGGCGCGCGACAGGCTCAACCAAACCTCAGTCGGCCAGCGGCTGTATCTGGTTTTTACAGGCTCTAACCAAGACAAGCTGACCCGGCTGGTGCTCACCCGAAAGCAGCCTTTTTTTGGTTGCCGCATCACAAAATTCCCACGTCTGGGGCAAAATTTTTCGGATGACTTCACGGCTTACATCAACGCCAAGCTGGCACCCAACAACCAGTTCAATAAGGATGATGTGTTTGAGGCATTCAAATTGGTCGGTCATCGCCCCGAGTTGCTGCGCAGCATCATCAGCGATTTGGCTTTGGAAGGGGATGCGGCCCAATTGGCAAGTGAGCTGAAAGCGCAGGCTGCTTCGTTCAGAGAACGAATCTGGGGGGCGCTGGAGAGCGAGTTTGCTGCACTGGCTCCGGTTCAGCGGGCTGTATTGGAGCGTATGTTGCAAGAAGGGCTGAATTTCGCGCCCTTCACCGAAGCTTCTTTGAGGGCTTATTCGGCGCTGGCTGGCCAGACCGTGGATGCTGCTGGGGCACAAAGTGCTTTGAAAGCCTTGCGGGAAAAAGACCTGGTTTGGCAAGCTGCCTATGGTGACTACGCACTGGAAGACGAGAGCATGGTCACTTGGTACCAGCACCGCCTTGATTGACACTACCCCTTCGAAAATCCCAACTGTTCCCTGAGTTGCTTTTGCACAAACGCCAGATGGCTGCGCTGGCGGCGGGCGATGCTGCTGGCCAAACGCTGACTGAGCCATTGCAGCACGCTGATTTTGAGGCTGGTTTGATGGTCTGGAATTAGGCCGGTCAGTGGCTTGATCCAGGCGGGGGTGTATTTGGTGATGAGTTCTTCTTCTAAGGAAACAAAAGGCTGGGCACTGCCGCGTGCGCCCTGGCGGCCAGCACGACCAAAAAGCTGCCAGTCAATGCGCGGCGACTCGTGCGCTTCAAACATCAGCACATGCAGGCCGCCAAGGGCCTCCACCTCCGGTGATATTTTGATGTCGGTGCCGCGCCCGGCCATGTTGGTGGCGACCGTGATGCAGCCGCGCTCGCCAGCCAGTGCCACCACCTGAGCTTCATATTCGTGCTCTTTGGCGTTCAGCACGGTGCAGGTGTGGCCGCGCTGGCGCAAAAGATGCGCAATTTCTTCGCTGTCCAGAATGCGCCGGGTGCCCACCAGCACCGGCACACCACGGCGGTGCAGGGTTTCAATGCGTTCGATAAAGGCCGATAACTTGTCGGCACGGCTGGCAAAGCACTGTTTGGGCAAAATTTTGAGCTGACTCGTCACGCGCGGTGGCACACGCAAAATCAACAAACCAAAGGTTTTCCAAAGCTCCCAGTCCAGGCTGTGCAGGGTGCCACTGGCACCACTCAAGCGGTGGTAATGCCGAAAAAACTCCTGAAACGTCATACGTGCCGAGATTTTGGTCAACGGGGTCAACTCGACTCCCACCCGCGCTTCGATCGACTGGTGAATGCCGTGGCTCCAAGACCGGCCGGGCATGCTGCGCCCGGTGCTCTCATCGACAATCACCACGGCACCCTCTTGAATGATGTAGTGCCGGTCTTTCTGGAACACCTCGCGCGCCATGATGGCCAGTGTGAATATTTCCTCACGCCGGGTCGGCACCCGCCAATAGCTGCTGAAAGCTTGCGACAGCAGCTCTACTTGGCGCTTGCCCTGCTCGGTCAGGTGGACCGCACCACCGCCTTTGCTGTACAGGGTGTAGTCAGCATCAAGTTTGAGCTGATCGACCAGCTCACGCGCCTGGCGAATGGCACCGAGCATATTCGCCTTGTCTTCTTCGGCACTGGCAATGATCAGTGGGGTGGTGGCTTCGTCAATCAAAATGCCATCGGCCTCGTCGATGATGACGGCGTACAGGCCGCGCATCACCGGCTGGTTGTCGCCGTGCGGGTTTTGCATTTGCCAGAGGCGTCGGCGCAAGGGGTCACGCGCGCCGTTCAAACGCAAGTCGTCGCGCAAATAGTCGGCCAAAAACTGCTTGGCAGTGGCATAAACCACCGCTTGACGGTAGCAGTCGGCCAGTTGGTGTGGCTGTGTCTCACTGACGATGGAGGTCACGGTGAGCCCACTGGCGTGGTAGAGCGGTGCCATCAGCTCGGCATCGCGGGCTGCCAGATAATCATTGGCGGTGACGATGTGCAGCGGTTTACCGGTCCAGCCGATCAGCACGGCGGCGATGGCCACGGCCAGGGTTTTACCTTCACCCGGGGCGAGTTGAATCAGGTAGCCTTCGGTCATGCTGAGTGCGGCAACCAATTGCGGAAACGACGCACGTTGGCCGATGTGCTGGCAGGCCAAGCGTGCGACCACCGAAAGCGCTTCTATTTTTATAGCTATCTGTGCTTGCTGCTGTAGCTTGGAAGCACTATTAAGTGTCTGAATTTGGAGGCGGTAAATGGCCTGGCGTGCGGCCTGCAATTCATCCGCAGAAGGCGGACTGACATCGCCCGGGTTTTGCGCCAGACGCAGGTGGAGCGCCAGCACCGACTGCCACAGTACACGGTAGCCCTGGCCACTGTGGTGCGCCACCAGAGCCAACCAGCCTGGCAGGCTAAACCAGGGTGTCAGCGCAGCGTTGCGGGGCGCATGCCAGGGTGCGCGAGGCAAAGCGTTCATCACGGGCTCCGGCACTCACAACGCATAACGCTTTTGCAGCAGTTGG
>CAIYYA010000228.1 GCA_903930255.1 uncultured beta proteobacterium | reverse complement strand
ACTATTTGACCTTGATCCATAAAAATTACCCGATCCGCAACCGCCTTGGCAAAACCCATCTCGTGCGTGACACTAATCAGGGTGATGCCTTGATCAGCCATGGCGATCATCACATCAAGCACTTCTTTGATCATTTCAGGATCTAGCGCTGAAGTGGGCTCGTCAAACAGCATGATTTTGGGCTTTAAACACAAAGCTCGCGCAATGGCCACACGTTGCTGCTGACCGCCAGAGAGTTGCAACGGGTATTTTTCAGCTTGTTCGGCAATGCGCACGCGTTTGAGCTGTTCCATCGCCTTTTCTTCGGCTTCCTTTTTTGGCATTTTTCCGACCCACATCGGTGACAGTGTCAGATTTTCCAGCACGGTAAGATGAGGAAATAGGTTGAACTGCTGAAACACCATGCCGACTTCTTTGCGCACTCGGTCGATTGCTTTGACATCATCGGTGAGCTCGGTGCCATCAACAATTAAATGCCCTTGCTGGTGTTCCTCGAGGCGGTTGATGCAGCGAATCAGCGTTGACTTGCCTGACCCGGACGGTCCGCAAATAACGATGCGTTCGCCTTTTGCAACGCTGAGGTCAATGTCGCGCAGAACATGAAAATTATTACCGTACCACTTGTTGACTTTATCGAAAGTGATAATGGGTGAGGAAATTTGAGTCTCAGACATGATGAATTTCTATTCGGTTTATGAGTGATGATTAGCGAAGCTTGCTCTTGTTAACTTGCTTTTCAACCCAGTGGCTGTAGCGCGACATGGAGAAGCAGAATGCAAAGTAAATCAGGGCAATAAAAAAATAACCCTCAATTACAAAAGGCCGCCAGTTGGCATCAGAGTTAAGCGCCAAGCTCATTGCGCCGGTTAGTTCATACAAACTGACGATGGTGACAAGCGAAGTGTCTTTGAATGTTGATATAAAGTTGTTCATGATGCCTGGCACCACCATGGCAAGTGCTTGTGGCAGCACAATTTTGCGTTGAGTTTGCCAATATGACAGGCCCAGCGTGGCCGCTGCCTCTATTTGACCTTTTGGAATGGCCTGTAAGCCACCCCGAATAACTTCGGCCGAATACGCTGCTGCAAATAACGTAATGCCGACCAGTACACGGATCAGCACGTCGATTTGCAAGCCTTGTGGCATGAATAGAGGGAACATAAAGGAGGCCATGAATAGCACTGAAATCAAAGGAACTCCACGAATCAGCTCCACATAGATAGTGCAAAAACTGCGAATGGCTGGGAGGTTTGAGCGTCTTCCCAGCGCGACCAATAGTGCAATTGGAAACGACATGACCAAAGAAAGCGAAGCCAGCAAGATAGTCAACGGCAGACCACCCCAACGGTCAGTATCAACCTGACTCAATCCGAGAATATTTCCGTACATAAGGGCGAAAAAAACGGCTAGAACAGCGATCCAGAGCAGCGCCAACCAAGCTTTCCAGAAAATACGCATGCAGCTTGCCACCAATAAACCAATCAGTAACGATGTCGCTATGAGGGGGCGCCATTGCTCTTCAAAAGGATAGCGGCCGAAAAGGATGATTCGATATTTTTCGGCAATGACGCCCCAGCAAGCACCGACACCTTCAACTCGGCACGCTTCGTAGCTGGGAAGCCAACTGGCCCGTAGGAATGCCCAACTGAAGATTTGGGGTACATACCAGAGCAACAAACCGCCCAGGATGACGGTGGAGAGCGCAGTTTTCCAGTCCGCCAACAAGTTGGCTTTTACCCATGCCACAAAGCCTTCTGTGTTAACCGGAGCAGGTCGTGCTGCAATCGGGTGAAAAGTGGTGTTCATTGTGCTCGTCATTTCAGCGTTCCTTGATGGCTGCTCGGTTGTTGTACCAGTTCATCAGAATCGAGGTTCCCAGTGAAGTCGCCAGATAAACCAACATCACCAGTGAAATGCACTCCACAGCACGACCCGTTTGGTTTAGCGCGGTGTTGGCAATTGACACCACATCGGGGTAACCGATTGCGACAGCCAGAGACGAGTTCTTTGTCAGGTTGAGATATTGATTGGTTAATGGAGGAATGATCACACGAAGCGCCTGTGGCAGCATGACTAAGCGCATTTCCTGATTGCGGTCTAACCCAAGTGCGGACGCTGCTTCACCTTGACCGCGTGGCACTGAAGCGATGCCACCGCGCACCACTTCAGCTATAAAAGAAGCTGTATAGAGAGTTAAGCCTAGCAATACAGCCAAAAATTCGGGTGTCAACGCGCCACCATTTTCAATCGAAAATTCACCTTTGACCGGGCGGTTGAACTCGCTAGGTGCACCACCCAGAACCCAACCTAATAAGCTTACCAGCATCATGATGAAAACAGGCGCCCAAAACAAACTGCGGATTTGACCGGTAGCTTCAAATTGCCGAACAGCCCAGCGTCGATAGAGCCATGCAGCGATAGCGCCTAGAAACAAACCGTAGCCTGCCCAAAGTTGCCCAGTCATCCAGATTGGAATTGGAAAGTTTAAGCCGCCTTTACTTAAGAATAAGGGGCCAACAATCCATGCATCAGCTGCAGCTGGGAGCACTTCCGTCATGATGACGTACCACATTAACAGTTGCAGAAGTACTGGAATATTGCGAAAAAATTCAACATAAGAAAGACACAAACCACGCACCAGTGCGTTGCGCGAGAAGCGACCGACACCCAGCAAGGTGCCCAAAATTGTCGCCAGAACAATGCCCAAGATAGCTACGCGTAAGGTGTTGCTGATGCCAACTAGAAAAGCGCGTAAGTAAGACTCACCCGAATCAAAAGGGTAGAGACTCTCTCCGATGTCGAACCCGGCAGCTTGAGTTAGAAAATCAAAACCGCTCTGAATACCGCGTATGCGCATGTTGATGAGCGTGTTGTGCGCCAAAAACCAGGCTACGGCGACAATGCTCACGACTGCAATGATCTGATAGATCACACCCCGAAAGGCTTGACTACGCCAGGACCAATTATTTTTTTTGGGAGGAATATTTGAAGTCATTGTGCTTTGCGTTTGATGACGGTTGCTGAAGTCACATCCGGTTTGTCACGAAACCTTGAAATAAAAAAGCACCGCCGACAATCGTTTGAGACGATATCAGACGGCGCTTGATGCGCTAAGGTCAGCGATTAACGAACTGGGTAGGCGTACATCAGACCGCCTTTGTTCCATTGGTTGTTCACACCACGGGGTAAGCCTAAAGCCGATTTAGGGCCGACGTTGCGTTCGAAAATTTCACCATAATTGCCTGTGGCTTTGACAGCACGCCCCATCCAGTCTTTGTCTAGACCCAACAATTTGCCTGTGTCTTCTGAAGTGCCCAAAATGCGCTGCACAACGGGGTCTTTGCTGCTTGTTTTCAGGCTATCAACATTCGCTTGAGTGATGCCATACTCTTCGGCTTCAAGCAGACCGTAAATCGTCCACTTCACAATAGCAAACCACTCGTCATCGCCACGGCGTACCATGGGGCCAAGGGGTTCTTTAGAGATTAGTTCAGGCAGAATTACGTGGTCTTTTGGGTCTTTGGCGACCTTGTTGCGTGTGGATGCCAAACCGGATGCATCGGTTGTGTAGGCAATGCAACGGCCTGTGAAATAGGCGTTCTCTGCAGCTTCAAGTTTCTCAAACACAACAGGTTTGATATTCAGATTGTTGGCCTTGGAGTAGTCTGTCAGGTTTTTCTCGGTGGTGGTGCCCGATTGGACGCAAACAGTTTGACCTTTGAGTTGCTTGGCGCTCTTGAGTTTGCTTTTGACAGGCACCATGAAGCCTTGACCGTCGTAATATGTCACGCCAGTTGCATGCATGCCCAATGATGCATCGCGGGTGAGCGTAAAAGTAGTGTTGCGTGATAGCACATCGACTTCACCTGATTGCAGGGCTGTAAAGCGTTGCTGAGCGTTCAGTGGGACGTATTTGACTTTTTCAGCATCGCCTAAAGTGGCGGCTGCCATGGCTCGACACATGTCAACATCCAGCCCAGACCATTTGCCAGCCGAGTCAGCTGCACCAAAACCGGCTAAACCGGTATTGACTCCGCAAATAACCTGACCGCGGGCTTTGATGCCATCTAGGGTTTTACCTGCGTGGGCAGGGGCAACCATTAATGTGCCAAGAGTGGCTGCCGTAACAGCTAAAGTTGTGAGATTGCTAATACGCATGGGTTTTTGACTCCAGTTGGTAAAAAATAACAAAATGTTGAAATCTGTGAAACCGTTCAATCAACAAGTGCTGCACTTTAACAGTGCAAACCTATGATTGCATCGGGGTTTACGCTTGAAATTGACGCACTTCCTCGCATATCTGGATCAGTTTTTGTGCGGCAATATCATTAAGCACTAACTGTGCCATCATATAAAGAGCCTGCTAATCAGTGTCATTGAGGATCAGCAAGTACAGAGTTTAAATTACTGAAAGAAAGATTCGAGATGCCATTAAAGACAGCAATTCCAGAAAAAATAGGTCTGTCCTCGCAGCGCCTGCAGCGCTTAATGCGGGTTTTGCAGGACGAAACTGACAGAAAGCGTTTGCCGGGGGCGGTTGCCTTGGTTGCTCGGCATGGTCAGTTGGGGCTTTTTGATTGTGTGGGGCAACTCAATCCCGCTACCGGAACGGCCATGACGTGTGATGCGCATTTTCGAATTTATTCGATGACAAAACCGATAATTTCTGTAGCGGTAATGCTGTTACTGGAAGAAGGGAAATTGTTGCTCAATCAGCCGGTATCTCGCTATTTGCCAGAATTTGCCACGCAACAAATCGCCTTTATGGAGAGCGGTGAGAGCAAACTAAGACCAGTTCGCCAGGCGGCCACTGTACATGATCTATTACGTCACACGGCAGGGTTGACTTACGAATTTTTGGGTGCGAGCTCGGTTCAACGCCAATACTCGCAGCTGCGCATCGGATCGCGTGAGCGCAGTCTGACCGAGTTAACGCAGCAGCTTGCTGGCCTGCCATTAATTTTTGAACCAGGCAGTGCGTTTGAATACAGCCGTGCCACAGATGTACTAGGTCGGATGATCGAGGTGATATCGGAGCAGTCGTTGCAGGCGTTTTTGCAAGAGCGCATTTTTGAGCCACTGGACATGCGGGATACTGCGTTCGTGGTGCCTGCGCACCACCATGAACGCATTGCTGAGCCATTTGCACGTGATCCTGATGGTGGGGCGCAAATGCGTGTTATCGATGTTCGTAGCGATACCGCATTAGCCTCTGGTGGTGGCGGGTTGACGTCAACTGCTCACGACTATGCGCGATTTTTGCAGTTTTTACTCAACCGTGGAGAGTTGTCAGGAGTGCGACTTCTGGGTCCACGCACAATTGATTTTATGACGACAGATCATTTGGGCGAAATTGGAGTATTCAGCGCCGGGTCACGCGCATTATTGCCACCAGGACATGGTTTTGGTCTGGGTTTTGCGGTACGAAAATATTTGGGCATATCGCCTGTGCCAGGTTCTGTTGGTACTTATTTCTGGGGTGGGTTGGCTGGAACATCATT
>CAIYYA010000227.1 GCA_903930255.1 uncultured beta proteobacterium | reverse complement strand
CGTGCCATCACAGCACGCACAGGGCATGTTGTCATCGCTGTTAGCGGCTGCATAAAAGTGCGTAATTCTGGCGGAGTTTGTCCTGGTGGGCGCGCCAAAGCAAAGGGCCCAATCGGGCCCTTTGCTAATTTTGAGCTCAACGCATCACTTTAGAACGGCACACCTTCATCATCAATTGAGCCGTCAGCATCGAACTCAGTGATCTTGGTAGCTTGCCAGTACGCGTAAAGCTCGCCCTCATAGCGGCTGTGAATCACATGCAGCAAATCCTGTAGTAACTCAACCACGGCCACCACCTGCTCGATACTCCAGCCATCGTCAACAACCATAGGCAGACCCGATTGCAACCCTGAAGGCAAGTGCATATCTTTCATGATGCATTTCATGGTGTGCTTCATGATTTTCCCTTTTTGCGTTTAGCGGCCAACAGCTTGGCCTGCTCCTGAGCCTCCTTGAAACGATACGAATCGCCCTCAATGGCAATCACCTCGGAGTGATGTATCAAGCGGTCGATCAAAGACACCACACAAGCAGCATTGGGAAACACCGTATGCCAATCGGCAAACGCCATATTGGTGGTCACGATCATGCTCTTGCTCTCATAACGCCGGTTGACCAGTTCAAACAACAAATCGGCCTGCCGGTTCGAATACGACAAATAACCAATCTCATCGATCACCAACAAGTCTGGATTGACGTAATGACGCAGACGCCGTCGCAGCGCCGCATCACCATCCATGGCAGCGAGTTCTCCGAGCATCTCGCCGGCGGTGGTAAAACGCACCGTGTACCCATGCACCAGCGCCTGATGAGCCAAATTCTTGGCCAACATCGACTTGCCAACCCCGTTATTGCCACGCAGCACCACATTGGCATTCTGCTTGATAAAGTCCAGCGTCATCAAAGCCTCAATGGCGCCACGATCACACTGCTTGGGCCAGCTCCAATCAAAGTCGGCCAATGCCTTAAAGCGCCCGATATGGGCCGCGCTCAGACGCCGCTCAAGACTGCGCTGCGTGCGCGCTTGTTCCTCCCAGTCAATGAATTTTGGCAACCAATCGGCATCGACCAGTTCTGACCAATGCGCCAACACACCGTGCAGGTGTAAATCTGCCGCACGTTGACGCAAGCTGTCATTTTTTGGATTCATCGCTAGGGCTCCTCTTTGATGTAGTTTTTGACTGGGTGCTATGCGTGCTGGCATTGGTGGCAGCGCTGGGCATAGGTGGGGCGACTTCACTGACAGCGCCCGGCTCAGCAGGCCCGGCACTACTCAACTGGTCATAGCTGGCCAAGGGTTGGGCGTGAATGACCGTGTCACGCAATCTGGCTTTCTCACTCAACTGCACCACCACTGCAGGCGGTGCCTGGCGTGCCTCTCGCTGGCTCTCCAATGCCAGACGAACCGCATTGGGATGAGGCACTTTGCGAGCCAATGCTGCTAGAACAGCCGTCTGAACCTCGGTGGCCCCATAGCGATCAACCAGGCGCAACAGGGCACAGGTGATAGAGCCCAGGCTCTCACCTCTGGCACCGGCCTGGTTGAGTAACTCAACACTGGCAGGTACGCCCTGACTGAGCCGCCCCATTCCACGCTGGGCACGTGCCTGGGCTTTGCGCTCAACCAAATCTTTGATATGTGACTCAATCTCGATTTGTTGACCCTTGTCGTAACAGCGCACATGACTGGCCAGCACCAGCAATCCATCGACAATACGCAGGTGCGTGGCATCGGCCAACACAGTCAGTGTTTTGCACACCTGGGTGTGGGGTACCGAATAGTCATTGAGGTCAAAGCGAACATAGGGGGTCTTGCCCACCTTGACCACTACCCGTTCTTCAACTGGGTACGGGTTGGCGGGCAAGCTGCGCAGGCAAGGCTGCTCCTGAACAAAAGCCTGGCGCACTTTTAAGGTTTTGTCCTGCGGGCAAAGCCTGTCATCGGCAGAACCATTCACCCACGCATCGGCCTGGGCATTGAGGTCATCAAGATCGGTGAATGTGCGTGCACAGAAGAAGTTGTCACGGATATAACGAATGGCTCGCTCCACGCGTCCTTTCTGGTTGCCACGGGCCACGGCCACTGGGCGAGGCTCGAAGTGGTAGTGCTCGGCAAAAGCCAGCAGCGCAGGCGAGAAGCGAATGGCATCGCCTTGTCTCTCCAATACGGCGCTTTTAAGGTTGTCATACAGCAGCACCCTGGGCAAACCGCCCCAGTCCTGGAACGCCTGAACGTGGCCGCGCAAAAAGCTCTCCATGCGGGCATCCAGTGAGAAGCGCAAAAAGATGCGCCGCGACCAGGAGAGCACAGCCACGAAAGCCATCAGGGGGCGCTTGGCCCGACCGATTTGCAGGTGGCCAAAGTGGCCCCAGTCAATCTGACCTTGTTCACCGATCAGTGTCACCAATCGCAAGTAAGCCTCTGGCAGTGGACGGGGTCGATGGTGGGAGATGAGGTGTCGAAAGTGGTCAGGACCGCCTTGGTAGCCACGCTCTTTGAGCATGGCGTACAAGCGAGAGGCCCTGAGGTCGGGGAACTTCTTCAAGGTTTCCAGAATGAACGGCAAGTAGGCATCGATGTTGGAGGCGCGCACAGAGCCGATGCGGGGCAAACCTGCTTGGCGCAAAGCTCTCTCCACGGTGCCGTGGTGCACCTTCAATTGCCTGGCAATGGTGCCAATGCGCCACTGCTCGACATGGTAATAACGCAGGATATGGGCTTTGAGTTCAGGGGTCACGGCCATGGTGTGCTTCCTTTTGCTTGGGGTTTAGCGGCAAACGACGGATGCGACGGCGCAGAAAGTCAATGCGAACATATTCAGTGCACTGGCAGTGACAGAAATGGCACTGCCAAGGCTGCTGTGGAGCATCAACTTCGATTGCCGTTGCTTCTGTCACCAGTAGAGCAGGCACACTCAAGGGTGGGGAACCCTGATGCGTCACTTTCGCGCGTTTTTCTCTGTAACGGCGCTGTCTCTGGGCGTGGGCGTGGCGTCCACGTCTGCTGGCTTGGTAGCGCTGTGCTGCTGCCTTGAGGCAACGTGGGCGCGCTGTAGCGGCGCAGTTTTTGCAATAGCGGTTACCGCGATCGCATCGGCTGCATAACAGCACAGGGGTGTGGCAACAAGCGCACAGGTAACGTCGTGCAGGTGGCTCCATCGGCAAATGGTGGCCG
>CAIYYA010000226.1 GCA_903930255.1 uncultured beta proteobacterium | reverse complement strand
TGGCATCGACCCATTCAAAAGCCCAGACTGACAACTCTGGATAAGAATTGGCCAACTGCAAAAAGTCCCGCCTTTGGTGTACCCAGCAAAACGCCAGCTCAATGCCAGGGTGCTGGCGGGCATGCGCTCGTAGCCTACCTTGGCCAGCCAGAGCTTGATGGGCTCGGCTTTGGGGCTAGGGATGGATTGCACGATGCGCAGCAAACTCTCTGCGTTTGCAACACCGGTAAGCCGCTGCTTGCCGTCTGCTGCGGGTAATTTCAACTGTCGACAAAATGGCGACAGTTCAGCCCCATCTTCAGACTTGACACGAATTTTCATTTTGAACCAGTAATCGCGGGCGTTTTCACTATCTGTCAGAACTTGCACCACGTCAATCACCGAAAACCACCACGTGTCGGTTTTCTCGTCATAGACGTGTCGGATGGATTGGCCGTCAAATTGGGTGGGCAGGATTTTCATGGTTGACTCCTTACGCGCATCAGCATTTGCGGGTCAAAATCACACCGGGGGCAGGTGCCACCGATTCACCAACTTGTAAAGCTTTGCCATCAAACGCCACTTGGTAGGCATCAAAGCTGCGAGCGACTTCGCCGGGATTCGTTTGTACGACTTTGAGCTTGTCAAACAAGGCATGCGATGGCGCATTGCCCTGTTCACTGTCGTGCTTGAACACATACAGCCCGCGTGTGGACATTTCGCCGCGCGCGGCAGAGCGGTCATGCTCAAACATTTGCGCCAGCGCCTGCCACAGTAGTTCCAAATCGTCTTCGCCAAACCCGGTTTGCTTGGCGAGAAACGAGGAGACAAAGCCGTGTGCGACGTACACGCCGTAGGGCACGGTGTGTTTGCGCCCCATGGTGCGGTTTTCGCCATCCTGCTTTTCCGCTTCGCCCTCGGTCGTCACCGCCATGCGGGTAATGGTGTGCTCCAAGGCCACGACGGGTTCCACCGAGCGGGCAAACGTGAGTTGCACCGGGCCACGCACCTGACCGCAGTTGGTGCCTGTGGACATGACTGCGCCAAAGGTGCGAACGTCAAAAAAGTTCTGGCACATCCAGTCCTGGGCAAGACCCACTTCGTCGGCACTGCCTTTGCGTTTTTCCCTTTTTGGCGCGTTTCTTTTTGGCATCAGTAGCCAACGAAATTTCTGCTGCGGTTTCAGTAGCACTCTGCGCTCGATCCTCGGGCGCTACAGCCAGATTTAATGCCTAATAGGCGCGCTCATGCTGGAGGTTAAGAATCGTTTTTTCGCGCACGTAGATTTCAAAGCGCTTCTCGCCCGCCGCCGGATCGCGCTGGTCTTGCTCTTTAACCAGCCCCACAAAATTACGCACTTTGCGCTTGAGCGACACATCGGTCACCAAGCCGTGCCCGGATTCGGCATCCAGGCTCGGCATGTTGCCTGCGTCGGGGTCGCCATTGGGGTTGCCGTCTTTCACGTCGAAGACGAGAACAAAGTCGTAGCGGTTGGCGAGTGGATGGGGGTGGTCATGCGGATGCTCCTTCGGATTCGCAAAGCTCAAAAACCAAGTCTTTATATTCTCATTTATTCAACGCTATCTTTGCACGGATTCACCCACTCTGCGTGAAATCGCATCACGACTACGCCGAGCCACTAAACCACCAAAGGATCTGCCTGCATGGCTTCAATCTGGTCTTGCAGCATTTGCACCTGGCCCTGCCAATAATCGCTGCTGCCAAACCAGGGAAAATTGATGGGAAAGGTTGGATCGCGCCAGCGTCGCGCCAACCAGGCGCTGTAGTGCAGCAAGCGTAAGGTGCGCAGCGGCTCAATCAGCGCCAGCTCGCGTCGGTCGAAAGCTCGGAACTGTTCGTAACCATCGATCAAAAAACCGAGTTGCCGCTGTTGTTGGGCTCGCTCACCGCTGAGCAGCATCCACAGGTCTTGCACAGCAGGGCCCATGCGAGTGTCGTCCAAGTCAACAAAATGCGGCCCTGGCTGAATGCTCGCAGGCGCCTCCAACGGTGTCCACAAAATATTCCCTGGATGGCAATCCCCGTGCAAACGAATAAGGCCTCCAGTGCTCGTCAAATAAGCGTGAGAAGCTATTAAATCAAGAGCATCTTTGGCGGTTTTGGTCCAGGCAGACTGCACATCGAGCGGCACCTGATCGTGCTGCAACAACCAGTTGCGCGAATCGATGCCAAAGCTTTGCAAGTCAAGTGCCGGCCGCTCAACGAAGGCCTGGCTAGCACCCACACGGTGCAATCGCGCCAGAAAACGCCCCACCCATTCCAGCACATCTGGGTCGTCAAACTCGGGCATGCGGCCACCACGGCGCGGGTTCACGCTAAAAGCAAAACCGCCAAAGTGGTGCAAAGTGTTGCCTGCGAGCACAAGCGGTCCTACCAGCGGAATTTCAGCAGCCATCAGCTCGGCAGAAAATGCATGCTCTTCCAGAATTTGCGCATCCGTCCAGCGCTCTGGACGATAAAACTTGGCAACCACCACCGTACCGTTTTCAAGATACACCTGATAAACCCGGTTTTCGTAGGAGTTCAAAGCAATTTGCCGACCATCGCCAACCAAGCCGACACTGGCCAGCGCATCTTGCACCACATCGGGCGTTAACGCTTGATAGGGGTGAGCGCCAGCAGACTCATGCATTGCTGTTGGCGCGCACTTCTTCAATACTGGTCAGCCCGGCCAATACCTTGCCAATTCCGTCTTGGCGCAGCGTGCGAAACTGCCCCGAAGCGAAAGCTTCTGCCTGAATCAACTCAGAACGCGAGCCGGTTTGAATTAAACGCCGCACACCCGGGGTTACGCGCATCAACTCGTGCATGCCAATGCGCCCGGACATGCCGGTGCCCATGCATTGGTTGCAACCCGGTGCACTGTGCATGTTGAGCCAGCCTTGCGCCCCATATTGCTCCATCCACTGCGCCAACACATCTACGCGCGAGGGTTGCTGCTCCTGCGGAAACGCGTGCAGAAAGTCGCTTAGCAGCTCTTCGATATAGTCATCTTTGGCGGGTTCGACCACATGACAGGCAGAGCAAAATTTGCGTGCCAAACGCTGCGCCAACACAGCCAGCAATGAGTCGGCAAAATTAAACGGATCCATGCCCATGTCAATCAGTCGCGTGACCGTTTCGGCTGCGCTGTTGGTATGCAGGGTTGATAGCACCATGTGGCCCGTGAGCGAGGCTTCAATCGCAATTTGTGCGGTTTCGGCATCGCGAATTTCACCCACCATGATGATGTCGGGGTCGGCGCGCAAAAACGAGCGCAAGGCCTTGGCAAAAGTCCAATCAATTTTGGGGTTCACCTGCACCTGACGCAAATCGGGTTGGGTGATTTCGATTGGGTCTTCCGCTGTCCAGATTTTGCGTGCCGGCGTGTTCAGAAAGCCCAGCACCGAGTGCAAGGTGGTGGTTTTGCCCGAACCGGTGGGTCCCACACACAACACCATGCCATAGGGGCGCGTCACAGCATCACTGAGCTGCGAAAAATTCACCTCAGTCAGCCCCAGCTTTTGCATGGCAATCGGTTTGCTCGATGCCAAAAGACGCATCACCACGTCTTCCAGACCGTTCGCCGTCGGAATCGTGGCAATGCGCAGCTCGAGCCGGTGTTTGGTAGAGAACTTGTTGAAATCGATCTTGCCATCTTGCGGTTTGCGGCGCTCAGAAATATCCAGATCCGCCATGATTTTGAGGCGTGCCACGAGTGCCGCGCGATACGTGTGGGGCAGCTCGAGATAGGGCGAAAGCACGCCATCTTTGCGAAAACGAATGCGCACCTTGGCGCGCCGGGGTTGTGATTCAACGTGAATGTCCGACACGCCACGCGCGTGCGCTTCGATGATCATGGTGTTGATCAGGCGCACCAGCGTGTTGTCAGACTGTTCGATCTGTTTCTCGAATTTTTCTGATTCTTCGGGGTTGCTTGTCAACTCCATCGATTCGAGCAACTCGGTAGAGCTGGTTTCAGCGTCGTTTTGACCGCCCAGTCCGGGCAAGTTTTCGTTTAGTCCCCCGTTATGCAGGCCAAACTTTTCGTAGCCATCACGAATCGCTTGCTGAATTTGCAGCTCATCGCCCAGCGTGGCAATGACCCGGCCTTGCAGCAAAAACTCCAGCTCTTCGATCATTTTGCGCTGGGTCGGATCCACCGCCGCCACTACCGTCATGTTGTTGCGCGTCATCAGTGGCATCACATTCAGCCGCTGCGCAACCGCCATCGAAATTTTCTTCAACGCCTCGGCTTCAATGGGAAAGTGCGTCACATCGACCACTGGGTAGCCCATCTTGCGCGCCAGTGCCATGTTCAGGTCACGCCGGGTTAGCAAGCCCATGTTTACGAGCAATTGCCCCAGGGGCACCGAGCGCTCGGTTTTCTGTCGTTCGAGGGCTTGTTTGAGTTGTCCATCGTCGATGTAGCCAAGCCGAGTAAGGGCTTCGCCCACGCGGATCATCGGCATTTTGGACTGCTGATCCAGCGCCAACATCAGCTGGTCTGGCAACACCACCGAGATGTCCACCAAATAGTCGCCGAGCTTGCGATTGCGTCTTGAGCTCTGCTCGTTGGCTGCCTGCTCAACCTGCTGCGAAGTGACAATTTTTTGATCAACCAACAACTGGCCGATATGGTCACCCAAGCTGACACTTAAAAAGGCTTCACTTGGTATAAAAACCCGCACCACAGTGCCCTGATCACCTAGCGGTGGAAACAGAAAAACACCGTAATCGGTTTCCACAAAACCGACCGTCATACCCGACAGACTGGATTCGTTCTCAAGCTTCAGGTGGTATTCAACGGTTGTGCGATAGCCCAAAATATCAGCGAACTGCTCGGTGCTGACAATCTCCTGCGGGTAGATCGGCTTTTTCAGGGTTAGCCGGCGAAATTGCGAAAACGCAATCGGCATGGCGGCCTTGATGTTTTCGATTTGAATCGTGGCGGTTTTTTCGGCCGGATTCATGCTCAGCAAAGTGCAGCGGCGAATCGCGCCATTCAGCCCCTCAAGTTCACACTCCAGCGGCTCACTCCAAGGCGCAGCACTGCTGTAAATGGCATAAGGTGGCGCGGGCCAGGAAAATTCAGGCGGGCTCGGAGGCGCAACAGGCAGAGCCGCTTTGGCCACCGAACTCAAGGCGTTCGAATCAGCAGCAGATGATCGGGTTGGTGGCAAGGCCATACTTTTAAACATTCAGTTACCTGCAAAATTGACACATCCGCGATCTGCGTGAAGGTCGAGCTCCAACAACGGCAGCATGAGAACTTGCGCCATCATGCCCGAAGTTGGGGCACGCCTCTAACCACAAAGCAACAAATACGCTATGGTAGTGCCCATTTTCACCTTAACAGACTTCCAAGCGTCTGAATATTCTATGTTTGACTACATCATCATCGGTGGCGGCTCGGCAGGTTGTGTGCTAGCAGCGCGCCTGAGCGAAGACCCCCAGGTTAACGTGGCCTTGCTCGAAGCCGGCCCGGCCGACACCAGCGTGCTGATTCACTGCCCGGCGGGTCTGGCCGCCATGGCCAAATTCAGCTTATCGGGCTGGCGCATCAACACCACCGCGCAACCCGGACTGAATGGCCGCAGCGGCTACCAACCCCGTGGCAAAGTGCTGGGCGGTTCGAGCTCCATCAATGCCATGATTTATGTGCGCGGACAGCGCGCCGATTACGACCATTGGGCCGCGTTGGGTAACCCGGGGTGGTCGTTTGACGAGGTGCTGCCTTATTTCAAACGCTCCGAACACAACGAACGCGGTGCCGATGCGCTGCACGCAACAGGTGGCCCACTGAATGTTATGGACTTGCGCAGCCCCAACCCTTTTGGCGAATGGTTTGTGCAGGCCGCGGAACAAGCGGGGCACAAACGTAACCCGGATTTCAATGGCATCGAACAGGAAGGTGTGGGCATCTACCAGGTAACCCACAAAAATGGCGAGCGCTTCAGTGCGGCCAAAGCTTACCTGACACCCAATCTGGAAAGAAAAAACTTGCATGTATTCACCGACGCCATCACAACCCGCATTCTTCTCGAGAAAAAACGTGCCGTTGGGGTTGAATTTATGCACCAGGGCCAGCTCAAGCAACTTAAATCTCAGCGCGAGGTGCTGCTGTGCGCAGGGGCCATTCAGTCACCGCAAATTTTGATGCTCTCGGGAATTGGCGCACACCAGCACTTGCTGGAAAACGGCATTCCAACTCAGCACGATCTGCCCGGTGTGGGGCAGAACTTGCACGATCACCCCGATATCGTGCAAGTGGTTGACGTTCCCCAAGCCACCGACACCTTTGGTTTGTCCCTCAGCGGAGGCATCAACACGCTGAAGGGCATTTTTGAATGGCGCAATCAACGCAGTGGCATGCTGACAACGAACTTTGCCGAAGCCGGTGGCTTCATCAAGAGTCAACCCAACGAAGCCACGCCCGACTTGCAACTCCATTTTGTCATTGGCAAACTGATCAACCACGGTCGCACCACCACACTCGGACACGGTTTTTCGTGCCACGTCTGTCTATTGCGCCCCTTGAGCAGAGGCAGCATCAAGCTAGCCAGTAAAGACCCGTTGGCGATGCCGCTGGTGGATCCTGACTTTTTAAGCGTTCGCGACGACATGGATCGCATGGTGCGCGGCTTCAAGTTGATGCGCGAAATTTTGTCACAGCCTGCTTTGGCCAAGTTTGGTGGACGCGAGCTGGCTGCGACCGCGCAAGGCCAGACCGACGCGCAAATCGAACAAGTTATTCGCAACTATGGCGACACCATTTACCACCCGGTTGGTAGTTGCCGCATGGGCACGGGTGAGCTCGACGTAGTGGACGCACAACTGCGCGTGCACGGCCTGCAGGGGCTGCGTGTGGTGGACGCCTCCATCATGCCGCGTGTTGTCAGCGGCAACACCAACGCGCCTGTGATGATGATTGCTGAAAAAGCCGCCGATATGATCCGCTCAGCGCAAGCTTAGCAAACGACTGGAAAATCCTGCGCCACTGGCATTGCCAAGATTGAAGATCGAAACAGTCTGCACCAGATCTTGTGCCTGGGTTTTCAGGCTCATGGCCGCAGCGGCAATTTGTTCAACCAAGGCGGCGTTTTGATGGGTTGCTTGGTCCATTTGCATGACGGCTTCGCCAACCTGCAGCACGCCATCGCTTTGCGCTTGGCTGGCGTTGCTGATTTCTCCCATGATTTCGGTGACCCGTCGAATGCTGCTCACCACTTCGGTCATGGTAGAGCCGGCCTGATCAACCAGCGTGGTGCCTTGCTCAACCCGTTCAACACTGGCGTTGATGAGGGCTTTGATTTCTTTGGCCGCATCGGCTGAACGCCCCGCCAAACTACGAACCTCGCTGGCAACCACGGCAAAACCTCGCCCCTGCTCGCCTGCACGTGCTGCTTCGACAGCGGCATTCAAGGCCAAAATATTGGTTTGAAAAGCTATCCCATCAATCACCTGAATGATGTCAGAGATTTTGCGCGAACTCTCGTTGATGCCCTTCATGGTGTTCACAACCTGTGCCACCACTTGACCACCTTTGACGGCCACCGCAGACGCGCTCAAAGCTAACTGATTGGCCTGGCGCGCATGATCTGAATTTTGTCGAACCGTCTCACTGAGCTGGTCCATCGATGCGGAGGTTTGCTGCAAGGCACTGGCCTGGCTCTCCGTGCGCGCCGACAAATCGTTATCGCCCTGCGCAATCTCGGCACTGGCAGTGGCAACACTTTCCGCACCCTCACGAACCCGCGAAACGACTTTAACCAGGCTAACCTGCATGCTCGACAAGGCGCGCATCAACGACGCTATTTCATCTTTGCCGGTGCTGACAATGTGGCGGCTCAAGTCACCTTTTGCAACCGCATGGGCAAAATCAACCGCAAGTATCAGCGGACGCGTCACACTGCGCACCAGCCAGACGCCCGCCAAGATGGCCAGCAACAAAGATAAAACACCAAAACCACCCGACAAAGCTTGCGTTGATTGGATCAATTGGCTATTTTCAGCGCCAACCGCGCCAACATGGGCGACCTGGCGTGCATCGAGCTTGGCCAAAGCTGCCAGAAAAGGCGCCATCATCGGAATCATTTCTTCGTCGGCAGCAAAGGCCGCCTCGGCTTGCTTACCACCCTGAACCAAGCCCACGATACGGCCAACGCCGGCCACAAAACTGCTATGCCGTTTGCGCACCTCGGCGACCAAGCTTTGATCGTCTTTAGAGCCAACTTGCTCCAGATCAGTCAACGCTTTGGCAATGCGGGTATCTCGCTCGCTGATTTCTTTGGCCAATTTGGCCTGTTGCTCAGTGCTCGTTGACAGCAAAATCACCATGCTGGCAATGGCGTTGTCTTTGGCCAGCAGGTGAGTCTCAGAGGCCAGCGCCTGAAGTCGCACGCCCTGTGCCATAACCACGGAATTTGCAGCGCTGCGTCCCAAACCGAGCTGAACAGCAGCGATCAATACCGCAATGATCAAAATCACCGCACCAAAGGCCAGGCCGACACGTGCGCCAATTTTGAAATCAAACAGTTTTTGTGTTGCCATGCCAACTCCTAGGGTAAAGCTTTCAGTTTTGAGTTGGTAGTATTGAGTTGGACTACCGACTACCGACTACTGACGATTGGTGCGTATTAGCCCCCGAGTTCGCTCACCATTTGCTGGCATTTGGTAATGCGCTCTTTTTGCACACCACCCGCGAGCTTCTTGGCCTCGTCTTCTTTACCAGCCAAGATGGCAGGCACCAGTTCTTGCTCGCGAGTTTTCTTGAAAGCATTCCAGTTGTCCACGAGTTCTTTGAACTGGGCTTCTTTGCCAGCCGGCGCTTTCATTTTTGCCAAATGTGCGCTCACGGCATTGGCCGTATCTTTGACAACCTTTTGGTGATCGGCGCCACGCTTGTCTTTGTTCACCAGCATGGTGACCAAAGATTCACGCGCAGCGCTGAGTTCAGCACGCAGATCGGTGAATTCGTTGGCGTTAGCCATAGGGCTCATCAGCACCGTTGCGATGGCAACCAAAAAAGACATAAATAATTTTTTCATGATGTACTCACTTGAAGTTAAACGAAACCAAATGCCAAATTGTCACGATAAAGCCGACACTTTTCGCAAAAATCAGACAAGGCATTCTATAAACAAAATGACTGAAAGCTGACAAGGCATCAAGAATCGATCTCTGACTATTAATCAAAAGTATGCGATTATTGCGGGCATGGAACTGCGTCAGCTTCGTTATTTTGTCCGTGTGGTTGAGCTTGGCAGCATCAGTCGCGCAGCATTAGATTTGAATCTGGTGCAGTCGGCCTTGAGCCAGCAAATCAGTCGTCTTGAAGGCGAACTGTCAACCCGCTTGCTGTAGCGCAGCCCCCAAGGCGTAACCGCCACCGAAGCAGGCACGGCTTTTTTCAGGGAAGCCCAGCTAACGCTGCGACATGCGGAGCAAGCGGTGCGATTGGCTCAGCACGCATGTTTATCAGGAACAATCAGCGTTGGCTTGCTCCCACCACGGCTGCCATACTGGCTTACCACTGATGACTGCCATGCGCACACGCTACCCGAATCTACGCCTGCACAGGGTGGAGAGCCTCTCGGGTCACCTAGCCGACATGCTCAACGCGTCCCAGCTTGACTTGGCCGTGCTGTTTGATTCCCCTGTGCACTCCAGTCATGCCTTGCAAAAAGCACGCCGTTGGAGCGTGATGGCCTTAATGGAAGAAGATTTGTTCCTGAAACAAGCGCATCTGAGCCAATGCGCGAACTTGCCACAGAGCAGCACCCTCAACCAATTACAGAATCAAGTATTGATATTGCCAACTGGCCCGCACGGACTGCGCAGCACGCTCGACGCTGCATTTGCACGCGCTGGCTTGGCGCCACATGTGGTGCTGGAAGTCGACTCACTATCAATGCTGATGGCGGCAGTGAGTGCCGGGTTGGGTGCAACCTTGCAACCTTGGGCGGCGGTGGGGCGTTTTCCAGATGCCAAGCAACGGTTTCACTTGGCGCTCATAACAGATGCCGACATGAAGCGACGCAACCTCTTGTGCAGTTTGTCAGACGACGAGATATCACCGGCTGCCCTGGCTACACGGGTTGTGATCGTGGACTGTGTGCGCATGCTTGTGAGCCAAGCCCACTGGCAGGGCGCAAGGTTGATGCCAAAGCATCCATCCAGCCAATAACCCGCTATCACAATAAGTGATGCCCCATGTCAAAGTGCGTCTGCACAGGGGCGTTTGATCACACTACATTCATCCCTAGGACTGACGCAAAATTGTCCCCGCGAGTGAGGACAGTACGAGTAGTACGGCAAGTTGCTGCAACGACGCGGGGGCGGTTTTGCGTACGACCCCTAACTACCCTGCATTTCTCACGATCGAGCCTGTTAACTGTCGGTTACAAACTGCTTCTGCAAGGCCATTGCCGGCCTCACCCCATTTATTCGCACGAAGCACCTTTATGACTCTTGATGCAACCCCGCAACCCACTTCGCCAGATATGACTTTTCTTGGACTCGCACCATTTTTGCGCCAGAGTATTGCCGGCACCG
Organism: uncultured beta proteobacterium; assembly: GCA_903930255.1. Classification (GTDB taxonomy): domain Bacteria; phylum Pseudomonadota; class Gammaproteobacteria; order Burkholderiales; family Burkholderiaceae_C; genus Rhodoferax. Next base: position 55,335 of record CAIYYA010000226.1, on the reverse strand, counting down.
ACCTCAAACCACTTTGCCAGTCCATGCTGCTTAGCGCCGAAAAGCATCCCTTGCAGGCAAACCTCTGGTTGAATTTATCGATCGCCCTGCAATGCCTGGGGCAACGCGAGTTTGGCCTCACGCTGCAAAACCAAGCGCTTGAACTGCAGCGCATCTACCACTTGAGCGCCGCACAGCAACCCGCGCGCCTGCGCTTGCTGCTGCTGATGGTGCCTGGCGATCTGGCAGCCAACACCCCGATTGAATGCTTGCTGGAAAACAGCGATATTGACCTCGACTTTTATTACCTGACACCTGAGTCGCCTTTTGCCCAAGCACTACCCGAACACGATGCCCTGCTGGTGGCCATAGGTGAGAGCGACGAAAACCGCGCTGCACTGAACTTTTTGACGCAAGCCCTGCATAACTGGCCCAAGCCCGTCATCAACGCGCCACAACACATCGCCAACACTGACCGCGCCGTGGCTAGCGCTTTATTGCAAAACGTCGCAGGGCTGCAGATGCCGCAAACGCTGCGCGTAACACGCAACGCACTGCAAAACCAGGCGAGCCTGCATTTTCCGCAGATCGTTCGCCCTCTAGGCTCACAAGGTGGGCACGGTCTGGCCAAAATCACCCAACCAAGCGAGTTGGCAAACTACCTTGAGCGGCAAGCCGATGCTGAGTTTTATGTAGCGCCATTTGTGGACTACAGCGACGCGGATGGACTTTTTCGCAAAATGCGCATTGCGTTAATTGATGGCACACCCTACGCCTGTCACATGGGTGTGTCAGCAAACTGGATGATTCATTACGTCAACGCAGGCATGTACAACGATGCCTGGAAGCGCGCAGAAGAGCTGACTTTCATGACCCAGTTTGACGCTTTTGCCCAGCGTCACCGCCACGCCCTGCAAGCCATTGCCAGCCGCACCGGGCTCGACTACCTGTGCATAGACTGCGCCCAAACCCCGACGGGTGAACTGCTGGTGTTTGAGATTGACCACGTGATGGTGGTGCACGCGATGGACGACCCAGCGCAGTTTCCCTACAAGCTCATTCACATGCAAAAGGTGAAAGACGCCTTTTGCAAACTGCTTGACCAGCGCATTGCGTCAATCTGAGAAATCTAGCATGAAGTTGCAAAACAGTCTGAATTTTTCTGGTGGCCCCGGTGCCCTGCCCGAAAGTGTTTTGCTGCTGGCGCAGCAAGCCATGCTGGAGGTGCCCGAGCTTGGCCTGTCCGTTTTGGGTATCAGCCACCGCTCAGACTGGTTTGCCAGCGTGATTACAGAAACCGAGAACAACATCCGCGCGCTGCTGGGCTTGCCCCGTGACTACCATGTGCTGCTGCTGCAAGGCGGCGCAACCCAACAGTTTTCGATGGTGCCCATGCTGTTGATGCGCGCTCAGGCACAGGCCGCCCAATACCTGCACACCGGCTACTGGAGCGGCAAGGCTCTGCCTGAAGCGCGCTTGCAAGGACCCATTGACGTGGTGTGGAGTGGAGCGTCGCGCGACTTTAAAAGTTTGCCGACCTCTGCTGATTTGAATTTTGCCGCCGATGCCCCGTATTTGCACTATGTCTCCAACGAAACGGTGGAGGGCTTGCAGTTTCACCGCGTGCTGGGACGCGACGATGTGCCGCGAGTTTGCGACATGTCGTCAGACTTTTTATCGCGCCCTTGTGAAGCCGAGCGGTTTTCACTGATCTATGCCCACGCGCAAAAAAATCTGGGCCCTGCCGGGGTCACGGTGGTGCTGCTGCGCGACGCCCTGTTGCAAGATGCACCAAGCAATCTGCCGTGCTTTCTGGACTATCGGCAGCAAGCGCAAGCGCACTCGAACCTGAATACACCGCCCGTATTTTCAATTTATGTGACCCTGCTGGTGACGCGCTGGCTGCTCCACGAGATCGGTGGTTTGGCCAAAATGGCACACATCAACCAAGCCAAGGCGGATCTGCTTTATCAAGCCATCGACAGCAGCGCTGGCTTTTATCAAGGCCGTGCTGCTGCGCAAGACCGTTCACTGATGAATGTTGTTTTTAACCTGGCCACACCCGAACTGGAGCGCGCATTTTTGCGACAATCGCTGGCAGCCGGCTTCTCTGGACTAGCCGGGCACCGCGCCATTGGGGGCATACGCGCCTCCATCTACAACGCACTCACCCTGCCTGCGGCACAGGCACTGGCAGAGTTCATGGACGATTTTCAGCGCCAGAACCCCGCTTAATTTTTAGACACTATATTTCCTCTAACGCTTATCTAGCAAGCGTCAGAAGCTACAAAAAATAGAGCACTATTTTAGAAACCGTTTGCGCGTCAACGCCAAGGCAAGCCAGAACCCAGCCAGCGCATAGAACACCAGCACCAGCAGCGGCCGCAGCCAGTTTGTCGGCCATTGGTCCATAAACAGCGGGCGCACCAGATCGACCGCGTTAGTCAGCGGCAGCCACTGCGACAGCGCACGCACCAGCGGCGGCAATTGGTCCAACGGGAAGAAAATGCCGCTCAAAAACATCATCGGCGTGAGAAACAGCGTGAAGTAATAGGTAAAAAAGTCGTAGCCTTTGGCCAGCGCATTAAAGATCAACGCCAAACAACTAAAAGTGATGCCCACACCCAGCAACACCGGCCAGGCCAGCAATAGCTTGGGGCTGTAGCTGATACCCAACGCTAGCATGACGGCCAAAATTGCCGTCACGGTAAAGAGCGATTTGAATGCCGCCCAGAGCATTTCAGCCAGCACGATGTTGTCCAGATTAACCGGCGCATTCATGATGCCGTCCCAAGTTTTTTGAATATGCATGCGCGAAAAGGCCGAATAAAGCGCCTCAAAACTGGCCGCATTCATCGCGCTCATACAAATCGAGCCGCTGGCCAAAAACAAAATATAAGGCACCTCTTGCCCATTTACCGTGATCTTGCCCACCAAGGCGCCCATGCCATAGCCAAACGCCACCAACCACATCAGCGGCTCGGCGATATTGCCCACCAGGCTCGGAATGGCTAGCTTGCGCCACACCAGCAGGTTGCGCAAAAACACCGGCCACCAGCGCATCGAAAGCTCGGGAGCACGCCAAATTGACAAGCTTTTTTGGCCTCTAGCGCCCGTGGGCTGTGCGTCAGCAGCTTCGTTATTGATAGTGCTCATGCATCCTCCCGAATCTGCCTGCCGGTGAGCTTAAGGAACAAATCCTCTAGATTGGCAGGGCGGTGCAGCGTGCGCAATTGGGGATAAGCGGCCAGTGCTTCGAGCAGCGGAGCGGCATTCGCCGTATAGAAAAACACGGTCTCCCCACTCACCTCGAGTCGCACGGCCAAGTTTTTCAGCGGCGAATCGACCAAACTCAACGCCCCCCCACCAAACACCTCGACCACATCGGGCTCCAAATAATGCGCAATCAGATCGCGCGGTGCACCCTCGGCAATTTTTTTGCCATGGTCTACCACCAGCAAGCGGTTACACAGACGCTCGGCCTCGTCCATGAAATGCGTGGTGAGCAAAATTGACTTGCCTTGTGCCAGCAGCAGTTGCAAGCGCTCCCACATCAGGTGACGCGCTTGCGGATCCAGCCCAGTAGTGGGTTCATCGAGCAACAGCAAACGCGGGTTGTTGACCAGCGCACGCGCCAGGCTCAGGCGGCGCTTCATGCCACCGGAGAGCTCACCCGGCTTGGCATTGGCCTTGCTGGTGAGCGAGGCAAACTCGAGCAGCGACGGAACACGCTCCCTGATCTGTGCGTCTTTCATGCCAAAGTAGCGCCCATACACCAACAGGTTTTCGGCACAACTGAAATCGGGGTCGAGTGTGTCCATCTGGCTCACCACGCCCAACTGCGCTTTGATCGCCAGCGCATCCTGCGGCATCGACAGGCCAAACGCCGTTACGCGGCCCGCATCGGGCACGGTCAGCCCCAGGCACATGCGGATGGTGGTGGTTTTGCCCGCACCGTTGGGGCCAATCACACCCAGGCATTCGCCCGGCGCAATCGAAAAAGACATGTCGTTCACCACTGTGGCCTCGCCATAGTGCTTGAACAAACCTTGCACGGACAAAATTGAAGTACTCATAGCCGCCAATTGTCACCCAGGGCGCAACGGGTGCCAGGGGCGGGTTGGTAAAACCGTATCAGGCCCAGCTCTTTTGCAGCTTGAACTCACGCCATTTGTTGAATTCCGCTGAGCACCCATCCACTGTTTTCTTTGCGTGACTTCAGCAAATGCCAGACCTCGTCAAACGACTCATCGGGCAGGTTGGAGCCCTCGTTCATCACGCCTTTGAAGCGCACGCTCACCAGATAGCGGTCTGCGTCTTCATCCACGTCGATCACCTCCACGTGAATACTCACGACATCGGTTTTTTGGATCGCCGTGCCACGATCGGCGAGTTCCAGCTTGAGCTCGGCAAACATTTCAGGCGTTGTGAATTGGCGAATATCGTCCAGATCGCCGGCATCGTTGGCAGCTTGCAAGCGAATAAAGTTGACCTTGGCGTTGCGCTCGAAGCCTGCGGTGTCAAAGTCCGCGGGAATCCGCTTGGCGCTGCTGCTATTGGCACCCAAGCCTGAGCCGATGCTCGAGCCGATGCTGCTGCCATTGGCTGCAGGCATCCATGTTTTGTAAGCAGGCGCATTTTGCTCAGCACTGCCATTGGTATCACGTGCCGCTCCAGGGTTGACATGCGCATATTGCATGCCCCCAGGCCCAGTCGCGTTGGCCCTCTGCGCGGCTGCACGTTTGCGCATAAAGAAGCCAATCGCCAGCATGACAGCTGCGGCCAGCAGGCCCATCATCAGCATCGATGCCAACTCATCACCAAAGCCCAGATGGGAAGCCAAAGCGGCCAGACCCAGGCCAGCAGCGAGTCCGGCAACTGGACCCAGCCACGAGCGAGAGGGCGCTGCAGCGGCAGCACCTGCGCTTGGTGTCGCCGCAGTGGCTGGCGTGGCTGCGGCAGGCGACTTGTCCTGCGTGGCTTGCCGTTGAGTGCCCATGGATTTACCCGAACCCAGGCGTTTTGCGGCATCGGCGTCCAAGGCCACAGTGGAAAGGCCGACGGTAAAAACCACGGCCAAGATGGAAAGCAAGCGCTTCATAGAAATCTCCTTTAAACATGAAAGAACAAAGCGCAGCATAGCCAACAAACTACTCATGAAAAAGCAGCATTAATGAGAATTAAACTTCGTAAAATATGGATTGTTTGCTGGCTCGCAGTGAATCCGCTGCACTTCGTTTTGCCGGCATGAGCGCTTGTTTTTTTGTTTTAAATGGCGCGTTACTCTGGATTGCGCTGAGCTTTTTATTCAATAGCAAATATCTTCCCCGGATTCAGAATGTTGTCGGGGTCAAGCGCTTGTTTGATGGCGCGCATCATGGCAATGGCGCCGGCACCCGCCTCGGCCAGCAAAAAGTCCATTTTGTGCAGCCCCACGCCGTGTTCACCTGAGCAGGTGCCACCCAAATCCAGTGCGCGTTGCACCAATTGGCTGTTGAGTTGCTCGGCGCTGGCGCGTTCGCTGGCCGAGTCGGGGTCAATCAGATAGCCCATGTGAAAGTTGCCATCGCCCACGTGGCCAACCAAAAAATAGGTCAAACCACTTTGTTCCGCTTCCAGCACCGAGTCGAGCAAGGCTTCGGCCAGCTGCGAGATTGGCACGCAGGTGTCGGTGGTGATGGCTTTGCAGCCGGGGCGCGACTGGATGCCGGCAAAGTAGGCGTTGTGTCGTGCCGTCCACAGCCGGGTGCGCTCCTCGGGCGTATTGGCCCACTCAAAAGCCTCACCTTGCTGGTCGGCTGCCAGTGCCTGCACAATTTCTACCTGCTCCCGCACACTGGCTGGCGAGCCATGAAATTCCATCAGCAGCATGGCACCCTCGCGCAAGCTCAAGCGCGAATGTTGGTTGACCATGCGGATGGTATTGGCATCGAGCAGCTCGCAACGGGCAATCGGCACACCCAGTTGAATGATCAAAATGGTGGTGTTGACGGCATCGGCCAGCGAGGCAAAAGAGCAGGTGGCGGCCATCACGGCTTCAGGCAGCGGATAGAGTTTGACCGTCACTTCGGTGATGATGCCCAGCGTGCCCTCGCTGCCCACCAGCAGGCGCGTCAGGTCGTAGCCGGCGCTGGATTTTTTGGCGCGTGTGCCAGTGCGGATGATCTCACCTTGGGCCGTAACCACTTCAAGTGCCAGCACATTTTCGCGCATGGTGCCGTAGCGCACAGCGTTGGTGCCGCTGGCGCGGGTGGCACTCATGCCGCCCAACGTGGCATCGGCACCAGGGTCAATCGGAAAAAACAGCCCGGTTGATTTAACGGCTTCGTTGAGTTGCTTGCGTGTCACGCCGCACTGCACGGTGACGGTCAGGTCTTCAGCGTTGATGCTTAGCACCTCGTTCATGCGGCTCACATCAATGCTGATGCCGCCCTGCACGGCGAGCAGATGGCCTTCGAGTGACGAACCCACGCCAAACGCGATAACCGGGATTGTGTACTGTGCGGCGAGTTTGACGGCATCGGCCACGTCGCGCGTGCTATGTGCAAACACCACAGCAGCTGGCGGTGGCACACTGAAAGCGGACTCATCGCGCCCATGTTGTTCGCGCACCACCAGCGCTGTGGAGAACTGCTGGCCAAAGCGTGCCAGAAGGGCAGCCAGCAGCGCGGCAGGTGGCACGCGCTGTTGGATGCAAAGCTGCGCAAGGTTTGATGCATTCATGGCATATCTCCGTGATAATGTTTGATTATGAGACGCTACTGTACAAGCCTATGAATCTGCATGAACTGAATTATCTGGTGGTTGATGACCTTGAGCTCATGCGCGCCGTAACGGTGAATCAACTGCGTGGCATGGGGCTAGAAAAAATCAAAGTGGCGCGCAATGGCGCTGAGGCGCTTGAATTGCTGCGCAGTTTTAAAATTGATATTGTGTTGTCCGACTGGAATATGCCCGTTATGACGGGGCTTGAGCTACTCAAAGCCATTCGCGCCGACGCCAAACTGGCCAAAATTCCGGTGCTGATGATTACTGCTGAAACCGAGCGCCAGCGCATCGAAGCGGTGATTAGTGCCGGTGTCAATGGGCTGCTGGTTAAACCCTACAACGCCGGGAGCCTCAAAGCACGACTGGATCGCATTTTTCAGCCGCGGGACAAACCTGCACCCATGCCGCCCAGCACACCGAGAGCAGCGGCACCCAAGTCACTATCGGATGGCCTGGAGCTGGGCGCTGCACTTTTACCCTCGCGTATTCTGATCGTCGACGATTCACCGGTTATTTTGACGCTGCTGAGTCAATTGTTCAAAGACGAATACCAAGTGATCACAGCCAATGATGGTGCGCAAGCGCTCACCCTGTGCCATGCCACGCCGCCCCCTGATCTGGTGCTGATGGATGTGATGATGCCCGGCATGGACGGTTTTGAAGTGGTGCGCCGCCTGCGTGAGAATCAAGCCACAGCGCAAATGCCGGTGATTTTTGTAACCGGCCTGACCGATGAGGAAGCACGCTTGAAAGGCATGGAGTTGGGGGCGGTGGACTTTGTCTCGAAAACCTCTGACCCCAAAGCCCTGCGCGCTCGCATTCGCAACTTTATTCAGTTTGTCGATATGCGGCGCAAATTGCAAACCGACTACGACGCCATGCTCGACACCGCTCGCGTTCGCGAAGATGCTGAACACATGACTCGCCATGACATGAAGGGCTCTTTGGCGGGCATCGTCGGCATGGTGCAAACTTTGGCGGATGACGAGTCCATGGCGCCCAAGCACGTGGCACAGTTGCGCTTGGTTGAGCAAACTGCCCAGCAAGTCATGAACATGGTCAACATGTCGGGCGAGATGTACAAGATCGAAATGGGGCAGTTCAAGCTGAAGGCGCAGGCCGTGCAACTGGGTGAAATCTTGCACCGCATTGTTGACTTGGCACGCAGTTCATTTGCCGACAAACAGCTCACCATCGAGGTCGATACCGACACGGCGGTTGGCATCGAAATTCCACAGGCATTGGGTGATGCCATGCTGAGTTATTCGATGTTTCAAAACCTCATCAAAAACGCCTGTGAGGCGGCACCTGCCAAGTCGCGCGTGGTGGTGGCTTTGCGCGACGAGTCTCCGCTGCGCATTTTGATCACCAACAACGGGGTGGTTCCACCCGAAATACGCGACCGTTTTTTCAATAAATTTGCCACCAGCGGCAAAGCTGGAGGCAGTGGCATTGGCACTTATTCAGCACAAATGCTGGCCAAAGCACAAAACGGCAGTATTCAAATGTTAACCAGCGATGCCTTGGGCAGCACCACGCTGATCGTGAGTTTGCCGCGCTACCCAAGCAAGGCGGCAGCTTCTGGCAAATCAGTTTTGTGAAGGCAAACACATGGGTAACCGCCTGACACAAATCGCCACCCGCACGGGTGACGACGGCAGCACTGGCTTGGGTGACAACACCCGGGTTTCCAAAAACAGCTTGCGTGTGCACGCCATGGGCGATGTGGACGAGCTCAACTCCAACATCGGTGTGCTGCTCTGTGAAGCCATGCCCGAGAGCGTGCGCCTGCTGTTGGTTGAGATTCAGCACCAGCTGTTTAACCTGGGTGGTGAGCTATCGATACCGGGCTTTGAGTTGCTCAAGCCCGAGGCGGTGCTGGCGCTCGACGAAGCCCTGGCGCTGCACAACGAGGCTTTGCCGCGTTTGCAAGAGTTCATTTTGCCTGCAGGCACACGTGCTGCTGCCTTGGCGCATGTGTGCCGCACCGTAGCACGCCGTGCCGAGCGCGCCGTGGTGGCGCTGGAGGCGCAGGCCGCGCTAAAAGACACGCCACGCCAGTATCTAAACCGCCTAAGCGACCTGATGTTTGTGCTGGCTCGGGTGCTTAACCGCTACCGCAGTGATGGCTCTGCCGGTGATGATGTGTATTGGAAAAGCGAGCGAATTTTGCAAGCCAAATAGGACGCTAGCGCTTGTCAGGCAAGCGTTGGCAGCTTTTAGGACTTCCGCAAAACTGTCCCGGCTAGGCGTTCCGATGCAGGCAGTACAGATGTACGACCAGTCGGAACAACAACGCTGGGGCAGTTTTGCGGAAGTCCCGCTATAGTTTTTCAGTCTCTCCGGTGCGCGGCTGCCACTTCATCAGGCTGGCTTCGATGCGCCCCACCAGGCTATCGAGTGCCAACGCAAAGACGGTGAGCACCACAATGCCGGCCATCACGGTGTTGATGTCAAAGCTGCCTTCAGCTTGCAAAATCAGGTAGCCAACGCCCTGACTCGAACCCAGATACTCACCCACGACAGCCCCCACAAAGGCCAGTCCGACCGAGGTGTGTAGCGAGCTGAAGACCCAGCTGGTGGCGCTGGGCAGGTAGACATGGCGCAGCAACTGGCGCTGATCAGCACCCAGCATGCGCGCATTGGCCAGAACCACCGGGCTGACTTCTTTCACGCCCTGATAGACATTAAAAAACACGATGAAAAACACCAGCGTGACGCCCAGCGCCACCTTGGAGCCCATGCCCAGCCCAAACCAGACCGAAAAAATGGGTGCCAAAATAATCCGTGGCATGGCGTTCATGGCCTTGATGTAAGGCTCCAGAATGGCCGATGCCATGGGTGCCAAGGCGAGCCACAGACCTCCCGCCAAACCCAGCCCTGAACCAATGGCAAAGGCCATCAGTGTTTCGGCCAGCGTCACCCCCAAGTGCTGGTAGATGTCAGCATCTCTGACAAACCAGACCCAGATGCGGTCGGCCATTTTGAGGGGCTCACCAAAAAAGAAGGCCGCCTGGCGGTCGTTCTCGAACATCATGGGTGGGATCAGCCCGGGCACGGTCATCAAATGCCAAAACACAAACAGCAGCACCAGCAGACTGATTTGCCAGAGCCAAAGGTTACTGCTGCGCGGTTTAACCAATTTCCACATATGTTTTATACCGCCTGCAATTGTTGTTGGTAGCCTTTGAGCACTTCATCGCGCAGCACCGACCAGATGGCTTGGTGCAGTTTGATAAAACGCGGCATCATCTTGACTTCGGCCACATCGCGCGGGCGCTCGATGTCGATGACGAACTCACCAATCAAGTGGCTGCCAGGACCTGCACTCATCACCACCACGCGGTCGCTCATGGCGATGGCTTCGTCCAGATCGTGGGTGATAAAAAGCACAGCCTTCTTTTTGGCCGACCACAGCGCCAGCAGCTCGTTTTCCATCAGTTGACGGGTTTGGATGTCGAGCGCCGAAAAAGGCTCGTCCATCAAAATGATGTCGGGGTCGAGTACCAGTGTTTGCGCCAGGCTCACGCGCTTGCGCATACCGCCGCTCATCTGGTGCGGGTAGCGGTCGCCAAACGACCCCAGGCCAACGCGCCTGAGCCATTCTTCTGATTGCGCCCGCGCTTGGTCTGTAGGCACGCCGCGAAACTCGAGCCCGGCCATCACATTGGCCAGGGCGGTGCGCCAGGGCATCAGGCTTTCGGCCTGAAACATATAGCCGGCGCGCTTGTTGATGCCGGTCAATGCCTGACCAAAAACGCTGACCGTGCCGGTGCTCGGGCTGAGCAACCCGGCGCCCACATTGAGCAGCGTGCTCTTGCCGCAGCCCGTGGGGCCAACCACGCTGACAAACTCGCCCGCACCCACCGTCAGGTTGACGTCCTGCACGGCGGTGTAGCGCTGGCCGGGGTCGTGTTTGGCCGTGAAGGTGCAGGCTACGCCCTGCAGTTCAAGCGCAGCGCTCATTTCAACCTTTGGGGTATTTGGCGTTAGCTTTCTTCACGAAGGCGTTGGTATAGACGGCATTCAGGTCGAGCTTGGCGGCGGCGATTTTCTCGTCCACGCTGGCCAGCGCTTTGAAGGCGGTTTGCGCGCCTTTGTCAGGAATCATGCCGTCGGGCGAGAGCGAACCTTTGGCCGCCAGAAATGCGTCGATGTACACCGCCCGGTCTCCCAACAGATAGCCTTCGGGTACGGTTTTGATGATCTCGGCTGCACCAGCACCTTGAATCCACTTGTTGGCGCGCACCATGGCGTTGGTCAGGGCTTGTGTGGTGTTGGGGTTTTTGTCGATGAAGGTCTGCGGGGCGTACAGACAGCCAGCGGGCATGGGGCCGCCAAAGACTTTTTCGGATTCAGCAATCACCCGTGTGTCGGACACGATTTTCAGGTCGCCCGAGCGCTGCAGCAGGGTAATCACCGGGTCAAGGTTGCTCATGGCATCGATCTGGCCCGTGCGCATGGCGGCCACCGCACCGCTGCCTGTGCCAACGCCGATGATGCTGACATCACTGGGTTTGAGTCCGGCCTTGGCCAGCAGGAAGTTGACCATCACATTGGTCGAGCTACCGGGTGCCGAAACACCGATTTTTTTGCCTTTGAGGTCAGCAATGGTCTTGAAATTGGGCATGGTTTTGGGGTTGACGCCCAGCACAATCTGCGGTGTGGCACCTTGCAGCACAAAGGCGCGCAGGTATTGACCTTTGAACTGCATGTTCACCGTGTGCTCAAAAGCACCCGACACCACGTCGGCACTGCCGCCCACCACCGCTTGCAGCGCTTTGGCTCCGCCGGCAAAATCAACAATCGTCACGTCGAGTCCTTCGGCTTTGAAGTAGCCCAGTTGCTCGGCAATCGTCAGCGGCAGGTAATACAGCAGGTTTTTGCCGCCGACAGCGATCGACAGTTTGGCTTTTTCAAGAGCTTGTGCCGTGGCCCACAGGGGCAGGGTTGCAGCGGCCAGGCCGCCCGCAATCAGGTGTCTTCTTTGCATGAATAGGTCTCCGGTTGAGTAAAAGCAAGGCGTTCATGCGCCCTGTTATTCCGTTTTCAGATCAATACGATACTAGGCTCGAAGTCGCAGACAGTACAAGCGTACGACAAGACGTAGCAACAACGTGTCGGATTGATATGGAAATGGAATTAGCGGCAAATCATACTGCGTGGCGTTGCTGCCTGGCCAACCAGACAATCGCAGCGCCGGTCAACACCACAGGAATCAGTGAGCCCGCGTTGAGCAATTGCCAGCCGCTGGTGGTCACCAGCACACCCGAGGCAAACGAACTCAAGGCGGTAGTAGCAAACACAAAAAAGTTGAGTGCGCCCTGGGCGCGGTCTTTTTCCTCGGGCGTATAGGTTTTCAGTGACAGCGTGGTGCTGCCGGTGAACAAAAAGTTCCAGCCCACACCCAACAAAAACAGCGCGATCAGGAACTGGTGCAAATCGACCCCCGAAAGTGCCACCGCGATGCACGCCGCATTCAGCAGCACCCCCACGCCCATGATGCTCAGTGCGCCAAACCGCTTGATCAAATGCCCGGTGAAAAACCCCGGGGCAAACATGCCAATCACATGCCACTCCAAGACCAGCGCCGCATCGCCAAACGGCATGCCGCATTGCTGCATGGCCAGCGGTGTGGCGGCCATCAGCAGGTTCATTACGCCATAACTCAAAGCGCCGCAGGTGGCAGCCACGATAAAAACCGGCTGGCGCATGATTTCACGCAAGGGGCGGCCGTCAGCGTGCAATTTTTTGGCGGCTGGGCGTGGGAACGTGATGAATGCCAGCACCCCAATCGACAGCAGCGCCACGCCGGCGAGTGCCAAATAGGCGCCCATGAAGGGTACCACGGTGAGCGTGCGTGTTTGCGCCGCCAGATTGGGGCCGGCCACGGCACCTATCAGCCCACCGGCCATCACCAAGGAGACGGCTTTTTCTTTCCAGGCCGGGGCGGCCAGTTCAGCAGCGGCGAAGCGGTACAAATTGGCGTTGGCGTTGTAATAGCCCGCCACCAGTGTGGCAGCACACAAAAGCCAGAAGTTTTTGCTGTAGGCGGCATACGCACAGACCAGCGCCGACAGCAGCGCCACCAGCAAACCCAGTTGAAACGAGGCTCGGCGACCCCAGCGCTGCTGGGTTTTGGCAACCAGACCGGTCGACAGGGCACCCCCCACCACATAGCCCATCACCGGCAAAGTAGCCATCCAGCCCAAAGGCGCCAGGCTAAAGCCGACCAAGCCGTTGATGGCAATAAAAGTGACGTTGTTGGTCAGGAACAGACCCTGGCAGATGGCCAGCAGCCAGAGATTTCGGTTCATGGGACGCTTGCAAGTGATGGAGCGCTGATTGTCGTGAGTTTTGGCTTTTAGCGGATGTTCAATTCGCAAAGGGTGCAAGACTCAGTACCGCAATGACTAGGCGACACCCGAAATTTGTTCATCTGTAGCGGTCAGCATCTTGTCCCAAACAGCGGCCTTGAACCATGCGGGCATCAAATCTGTTTTCATGGTCAGAGCATTGCCATTGATCACCTCGGCCAACCAGATTTGGGCGGGACCTGAGTTATCGAAGATATAGGTTCGGTTCGTGTTTCGAATGGCCGATAAAAGCAACGCCAATGATCGACCATAGCGGGCAATTACCTTGTCATCAGGCACCGGGTGGCCACCTTGACGTACCCGGGTACGTACGCGCGAGATATTGATGATCGGGTCATCCGTAGCGACAAAGTACAAATAGGTTCGAAAACCCCGTTGCTGCGCCTTTTGCAGAAAAAGCACTTTATCTGCTGACGACATCACCGTCTCAAAGGTGAATGAGGTGCCGCTCTCAAGCAGTTTATGCCGGATGAAATCCGCTGCTACTGACGCAAAGTAAGAATTGACCGACACATCAAAGAAGATCAGTTTGTCATCACTGAAGCGTAAACAAGCCGCCTCATCCAATAAGCCAGCCTGTGAAAGCAGGACCGATGTGTTGAAAAACTCCAGAATTTCGACTGCCGTGGTTTCCACATGAAAGGGATTTAAATCGAGAAAATCGCGCTCACGGATGTCTTTTTCAATCTCATCTGGGTTGATGTACACCCCGAGCAATTCTGGACGAATCACCGCTTTGATGGTGCTCTTGCCAGACCCATTGGGGCCGGCAAACATGCGCAGGCGCGGTATGCCAGTCACCGCATTACCCGCGTTTCACCCATGGTCACGTTGCTGGGCGGGGTGGTGGTTTTGACAAGCTTGCGTGTGCCATCAGGGAATACCTCGTGAATCATGCCGTTCGCGCTTTCCAGCACGCTGTTGCCCGAAGCTAGCGCCTGCCAATACGCCTGCGTTACGGCAGATTGAGCCAGCTCTGGAATGTGCTCCTCCAAAAATTGCATGGATTTTTCTGACGTTGGCATGGTGGTCTCCTCGGTTTTGGGGTGTGGCATTCAAGCAAGGCGGATTCTGCCAGTCAAACGCTTGGTTCGCACTCCCTGCGGTTTCCTGCCCAGTCTCAAATGTGAATGAAATGGAATTTAGCGGATTGATTGACCTACATCATTTACCGCTCTATCAAGCTTGGCTACCCTTGCCGACTTGGTTTTTCAAGGATCTTTGGCCAACACGCGAGCCATTTGTATGAATTTAGTTGCAGATACCCAAGCGAAAACGCCATCCCAGGCCGAGCAAGCTGTGCCGATGGAGCTGGTTTGCCCGGCAGGCAGCCTGCCAGCGCTCAAAGCCGCGGTGGACAACGGTGCCGATTGCGTCTATCTGGGTTTTCGGGATGCCACCAATGCGCGCAACTTTGCTGGGCTGAATTTTGATGAGAAGGCGATCGAAGCCGGCATTCGCTATGCGCATGAGCGCGGGCGCAAGGTTTTCGTGGCGCTCAACACCTATCCGCAAGCGGCCAAGGCCGAGTTATGGCAACGTGCGGTCGATCGGGCTGCGCACAACGCAGTCGATGCGGTCATTCTGGCGGACCCGGGCATGATGGCCTACGCTGTCAAACATCAACCGCAACTGCGTCTGCATTTGTCGGTGCAAGGCTCGGCCACCAACTACGAGGCGCTTGATTTCTACTACCAGCACTTTGGGATTGCCCGGGCGGTGCTGCCACGGGTGTTGTCACTGACGCAGGTGGAGCAGGTGATCGAAAAATCACGGGTCGAGATCGAGGTGTTTGGCTTTGGCAGTTTGTGTGTGATGGTGGAGGGGCGCTGTGCCTTGTCGAGCTATGTCACCGGCGAAGCGCCCAACACCAACGGCGTTTGTTCACCACCCAAGGCCGTGCGCTGGGTCGAAACCCCGCAGGGACGCGAATCGCGCCTGAATGGTGTGCTGATTGATCGCTATGCGCCGGGCGAAAACGCTGGCTACCCTACGCTGTGCAAAGGCCGCTTTGATGTCGAAGACGACAAAAACTATTACGCAATTGAAGAGCCCACCAGTTTGAACACCTTGTCTTTGTTGCCCGAGCTGATGCGCATGGGCGTGCGCGCCATCAAGATCGAGGGGCGCCAGCGCAGCCCAGCTTATGTGGCGCAAGTCACAAAGGTTTGGCGTGCAGCCATTGACAGTTGCCGCGACAACCCGCACCGCTACAGTGCCAAACCAAGTTGGATCAGCGAGCTGGATAAAGTCGCCGAGGGACAGCAGCACACCTTGGGCGCTTATCACCGGCCTTGGAAATGAAGTGCCAAGTCATTAGTCATTAGTCCTTAGTCGAACTACCAACTAATAACTACCAACTAATAACTAATAACTAATAACTAATAACTAATAACTTCTCTATGAAACTTGCTCTTGGCCCCCTTCTTTACTATTGGCCACGCGACGAGGTGCTGGCTTTTTATGCGGCGGTTGCGGCCAGCCCGGTGGACATTGTTTATTTGGGCGAGGCGGTCTGCTCGCGTCGTCACGAAGTGCGGCTGAGCGATTGGTTCGACATCGCTGGTGCCTTGCGCGAAGCGGGCAAAGAGGTGGTGCTGTCAACCCAGGTGCTGATTGAGTCGGGCGCCGATGTCACCGTGCTGCACAAAATTACGGCCAATGCGCAATACACGGTCGAGGCCAATGACATGGGCGCGGTGCACTGCCTGGAGGGCAAAGTGCCCTTTGTAGCCGGGCCACATCTGAATATCTACAACCTGCCCACGCTGCAATGGATGGCGCCACTGGGCATCAGCCGCTGGGTGGCTCCGCTTGAAATGAGCCGCGCTGATCTGGCGCTGATGCAGCAGGGCAAGCCGGCCCAGTTGCAAACCGAAGTTTTTGGCTATGGCCGCATGCCGTTGGCGTTTTCGGCACGCTGCTTCACAGCCCGCCATGCCAACTTGCCCAAGGACGATTGCCAGTTCAAATGCATCGAGCACCCGGACGGTTTGCTCATGCGCACCCAGGAAGACGAGGGGTTTTTGGTGCTCAACGGCATTCAAACCCAGTCGGCCCGGGTCTATAACCTGCTGCCCGAGTTGCCCGCCCTGGCTGCCATGGGTGTGGATGTGCTGCGCATCAGCCCGCAGGCGCAACACAGCTTGCGCATCGTCGAGCTGTTTCATGCGGTGCTGAGTGGGCAGCTGCCAGTGCTCGAGGCCAATGCCGAGCTTTGCACCCTGATGCCCGAAAAGCCATGCAACGGCTATTGGCATGGCAAGCCGGGGCTGGAACTGGTGTGAGGGTTGATTGGGCTCTCAATAAACATTGCAAATCTTCCATTTGATGGAATAATTACAAGGATGATTTCACGAAAAATTATAGCCAAGTTATCACTTTTGCTGGACGAATTTCCGGCAGTTGTGATTATGGGGCCACGTCAGGTTGGCAAAACCACGCTGGCTTTTGCGCTGGGGCAAACGCGTCCGAGCTTGCATTTAGACTTGGAGCTGCCGTCTGATCGAGCCAAGCTGGCCGATCCCGAGTTGTTGCTTGGTGCGCACCCAGACAAATTGATCGTGCTCGACGAGGTTCAGCGTGCCCCTGAACTGTTTGTCACCTTGCGCAGCATCATCGACCAACGTCGGCGCTCTGGCCGGTGTGTTGGTCAATTTTTGCTGCTGGGCTCTGCCAGCGGCAGTCTGTTGCGCCAAAGCTCTGAGAGTCTGGCTGGGCGCGTGGCTTATTGTGAGCTGCCAGCGCTGCTGGCCAGTGAAATTCCTGACACGTCTGAAGAATTGGATGATTTGTGGTTGCGTGGAGGCTTTCCGCAGTCGTATCTGAGTCGGAGTGATGCGGCCAGCTTGCGCTGGCGACGCCAGTTCATCAGCACTTATCTGGAGCGAGACATTCCCATGCTCGGCACGCGCATTCCAGCCGAAACCCTGCGACGCTACTGGACCATGCTGGCGCATGAGCAGGGTCAAATTCACAATGCAGCACGCTTGGCGGCTTCACTGGCACTGTCTGGGCAAACCGTGGCGCGTTACCTTGATCTGATGACCGACCTGATGCTGGTGCGTCGGCTGACTCCATGGGCCAGCAATGTAGGCAAGCGATTGGTGCGCTCGCCCAAGGTGTATATCCGCGACAGTGGTCTAGCGCACGCTTTGCTGAATTTGCCCACGCGCGAAGACGTGTTGGCGCATCCGGTGGCCGGTGGCAGTTGGGAGGGCATGGTGATCGAAAATCTGATTGCCGCAGCCCCCGACGATGCCCAAGCCTATTATTACCGCAGCATTGCCGGCGCAGAGATTGACTTGCTGCTGGAGTTGCCGGGTGGACAACGCTGGGCTGTCGAAATCAAGCGCTCCAGCGCACCCGTGACCAGCCGAGGGTTCCATATTGCTGCAGCCGATGTGCAGGCCACACGCAAACTGGTAGTCAGCGCTGCTCGCAGCACATTTGCCCTGAATGCTGATACGCAAAACAGGCCGCTGCCTGCGCTGATGGATGAACTTATGGCGCTGACCTGATAATGTCCGTCAAGCGCCGCACCCTTGCCACATCAATCGATAAGGACACCTCGATGCCAGCCACCCCCTTTGTTTTACCCAAACCCATTGGCAATTTTTTGGGTCGATTGCCCACTTACCCTGGCTCAATGTTGCTGGTGCTGGGCTTGAATGTGGCTTTGGCCAAACAGTTAACACCTGACGTGACGCAGATGCTAGTGGGCAAAAAGTTGCGCCTGTGCGTCACTGACGCGCAATCTGCCTTCGACTTTGAGTGGCGCGATGGGCGTTTTATGGCTTGCCAAAATACTGCTGCAGCTGACCTGACCATTAGTGCCAGTGCCCACGATTTTGTGCTGTTGGCACGCCGCAAAGAAGACCCAGACACACTGTTTTTTAACCGCCGTCTGGCCATGCAAGGCGACACCGAGCTGGGTTTGCTGGTGAAAAACACCATCGATGCGATCGAGCTGCCCATGCTTGATCTGGAGCAGCTTAAACCCAGCCATGTGCTGAGCCAGGCACGCACCCATTTCAGGTCTTTGCTGGGTGGCTTCAGGGCGCGCTAGCGCGATCACGCTCACTGCCATGAGTCAATCTCCCCACAAACGTATCGTGCTGGCCATCTCGGGTGCCAGTGGTGCCGTGTATGGCGTGCGCCTGCTGCAAATGTTGCGCGCCATGGATCATGTGCGCACCCATTTAACCGTGTCAGAGGCCGGCTGGCTCAACCTGCAGCAAGAGCTCGACATGCCGCGCGCCAAGCTGGAAGATTTGGCCGATGTGGTGTATTGCGTGCAGGATGTCGGCGCAGCCATTGCCAGTGGCTCATTCCCGTGTGATGGCATGGTGATCGCGCCTTGCTCCATGCGCACGCTGGCGGCGGTGGCGCACGGCCTGTCTGATAACCTGATCACGCGTGCCGCCGATGTCATGCTGAAAGAGCGCCGCAAGCTGATTTTGATGGTGCGCGAAACCCCGCTGAACCTGGCGCACCTGCGCAATATGACCAGTGTGACCGAGATGGGCGGCATCATCTTTCCGCCCGTACCCAGTTTTTACCATCGGCCCGAGTCGCTTGATCAGATGGTTGACCACACGGTGAGTCGGGTGCTCGATTTGCTGGGCTTGCCGCAAGCCAATGCGCCGCGCTGGGGTGGCATGCCAAGTGGGGATAGTTATTAGTTATTAGTTTGTAGTTTGTAGTTTGTAGTTTGTAGCCAGAAGATTTTCTAGGAACTAATAAAACCAAGGATCAAACCGATGGCTTACCGTGACCTGCGAGATTTCATCACCCAGCTGGAGCAACTGGGTGAACTCAAACGTGTGCCAGCCCAGGTCTCACCGCACCTGGAAATGACCGCCCTGTGCGACCGCACCCTGCGCGCCGGCGGCCCGGCTCTGCTATTTGAAAATCCCACCGGCCACCGCACGCCGGTGCTGGGCAATCTGTTTGGCACCACCCGCCGCGTGGCATTGGGCATGGGGGTCAGCAATGTGGCTGAACTGCGCCAATTTGGCCACGTGCTGGCCGCGCTGAAGGAGCCCGAAGCGCCCAAGGGCTTCAAAGAGCTGGTGGGCATGGGCAGCCTGGTCAAAACCTTGTGGAACATGGCGCCCAAAGAACTCAGCAGTGCACCCTGCCAAGACATCGTCTGGGAAGGCTCTGATGTGGATTTGGCACGCTTACCCGTTCAGCACTGCTGGCCGGGCGATGTGGCGCCGCTCATCACCTGGGGACTGGTCATCACCCAGGGGCCGCACAAGGCGCGGCAAAACCTGGGCATCTACCGCCAGCAGGTGCTAGCACGCAACAAAGTCATCATGCGCTGGCTTCCTCACCGTGGTGGCGCGCTAGACTTTAAGGAGCACGCTGCGCTTTTCCCAGGCCGTGCGTACCCGGTTTGCGTTGCATTGGGTGCCGACCCGGCGACGATTTTGGGTGCGGTCACGCCCGTGCCCGACAGTTTGAGCGAATACCAGTTTGCCGGCCTGCTGCGTGGCAGCCGCACCGAGCTGGTGAAAGCTTTGGGCAGTGAGTTGCGGGTGCCGGCTTTTGCCGAAATCGTGCTCGAAGGACATATTCACCCGGACGCCACGCACAAAAGCGGCTTTGAGCATGCGCTCGAAGGCCCGTTTGGCGACCACACCGGCTATTACAACGAACAGGCTGAGTTCCCAGTGTTCACCATCGAGCGCATCACGCAACGGCGTGACCCGATTTACCACTCGACCTACACCGGCAAACCGCCCGATGAACCAGCCATGTTGGCGCTGGCGCTGAACGAGTTGTTTGTGCCGCTGTTGCAGCGTCAATACCCCGAAATCACCGATTTTTATCTGCCGCCTGAGGGCTGCAGTTACCGCATGGCGGTGGTCAGCATCAAAAAAGCCTACCCCGGCCACGCGCGCCGCGTGATGTTTGGTATCTGGAGCTTTTTGCGTCAGTTCATGTACACCAAGTTCATTGTGGTGGTGGATGATGATGTGAATGTGCGTGACTGGGCGGACGTGATCTGGGCCATCACCACCAGGGTCGATCCCACCCGTGACACCCTGCTGGCCGACAACACACCGATTGACTATCTCGACTTTGCCTCGCCCGTGAGCGGCCTGGGCAGCAAGATGGGGCTGGATGCCACCAACAAGTGGCAGGGCGAAACCAGCCGCGAATGGGGCCGGCCTTTGAGTATGAGCCCCGAGGTCACGGCGCGCATTGAAGCGCTTTGGCAGACCCTGGGTTTGTGAGAAAAATTGGCCTCTGGCGCTTATGCAGCAAGCGTGAGCAGCTATCAAATCAGGTGCAAAAAATCCAGCCCTTCAAAGCGCTGAAAGTCACGGTCGAAAGAAACCAGTCGGGCAGGTGTTGCGAGCGTGTACGCCGCCAGGTAGGCATCCGTCCAACAACGGTTGGGCAGACTGGTGTCTCGGGTCAGCGCGCGTAAATGCGGCTCCAGGTTGCTGGGTTCTGCCAGAAAAACAAGATTTGGCGTGGCCAGGTAGCGCTGGTAAATATCCCAAACCTCCGGGTTGGACAGGGTGCGGCTCAGCACCCGTGGCTGCGTACACAGGCGCATGAAACCGAGCATGGTGACGCGGCAAAACCCCATTTGGTCTGCGCACGCCTGATTCCAGTAGTCAAGCGCGGCCACGTGGTGCATGTGGTTTTCGTCCACCAAGGCCAGCCAGACGTTGATGTCAGGAAGGTCGATCATTTGAGTGCGGTGGATTGCTGCAACACGCTTTGGTATTGCGCCAGATCTTGGTCATTCAAAATGGCATAAAGCTGGGCGTTGCTGAGTGCCGGTGTCAACGGCGTGCCTTGAACACGTTGGATCGCAATGGGTGGCGAACTTGGTGCCCGCGCTGGCTTGGGTGCAGTCACCCCGCTGGTCAAGCCACGCTGAATCAATTGGGTGACCAATTCTTTGAGCTTCATGCCGTTGAGTGCCGCCTGCGCCTTGAGCTGGCGAAAGGTATCGTCGGGGATATCCAGGGTGGTACGCATAAAAACGCCTTTACATCAAAAAGTCACATTTTAGTGAGTTGAGTCAACCCAGGTGGCTATCGGCGCAACCACTATCAAAACAGATGCATCAAAATGCCGTTTTTTGCGGCACTGGATTTGACACTACTGATGCCCTCAGACTTGGTAAAACCCGTTTTGTAGTCTGCGCTTTGATATCTGTTTCTAATGAAATCAATTGCTTACCTGCAGGAAGTGTCGAACTTGAGCGGCCTTTGCAGCAAGATGGGCATCGACGCCACCCACAAATGGCCGGGTGGATGCGCTTTGGCAGATACTGGGTTTGTGAGCTAAATTGGCCTGCAGCGCTTATATGGCAAGTATAAGTTGCTATTTTTAGTAGAGCGAATCCATGCTTTCAATCGACTTGTCGATCACTTCAAGTTCTTGCGAATAGTTGCTGCGCGTTTTTCCAGGGTGGTGGCTTCTTTGATGCGCTTGGTGGCGCGCAACACCGGTGCAAGCTGCACCAGCACGTAAGCGACTGGCCCACTGTTTTTGCCATAGCTGGCTTCACGGCGTTTCAGCCCATCACGCAAATGTGGTTCGGCCTCGGCATAGCGCGTCAACCCGGCCAAAGCCCGGCCAATATTCTCCTGGCTCTGGCCGAGGTCGGCATGGGTATCGGGCAAATTGGCTTGGCGAATGCCCCAGCTCTTTTCCAGCAAGGGCAGCGCTTTCTCGTAGGCCGCCAGATCGATATAGATATTGCCAAGATTGTTGTAACTCACCGCCAAATCGGGGTGATTTTCCAGCAGGATTTTGATTCGGAGTTGCAGCGCTTTTTCATAAAACACGATGGCTTCATCCGACTTTTTTTGATCCGAGTACAGAATCCCCAAATTGTTATAGGTATTGGCCAAAGCATTTGAGTTGGGGGCTTGGCTGACGTAAATGGCCATGGCGCGCAAGTACAGCGTCTCCGCCTCAATGGTATTGCCTTGGTTATACAGTGTTAGCGCCAGGTTGTTTAGTGTGTGCGCTACATGAGCATGATTGCGACCCAAAACCTTTTCCTTCAGAGCCAGCGCCTTGCGCTGCAGGGTTTCGGCATCATTCAATCGGCCTTGCAGTACGTAAAGGCCGCCCAGGTTATTCTGGGTTTCTGCCAGTATTGCAACGCAGTTGTTGCAGTTGTTGACATTTTGCTCACGAATGGCGAGCGCCAGCTTGTAAGCCTTTTCGGCTTCCGCATAGCGTCCGATGTCTTTGAAAATGTTGCCGTAAACGTTGTTGATATCGCCGACTTGACTACTCATATTGCCAAATTTGTAGGCTTCTTTTTCAGCAGCCTGGCAAAAGTTATCCACCGCCTGCCAGTTGGCTTGGTCGTGAGCTTGCGAGCATTGACCAAAATAGGTATTCCAGAGCGTCAGGTTTTGGGCGCTTGCGACGCCGCTGAGTAACAGAGCGGCGAACAAACCCATCAGGCCACGGGCGTGGTGCCGGCCCATCATTTGCTCACCTCTTGCTGGGCCACAGGGGGTTGATTGGGTACAGCAAGCCAACCCCGACTGGCATACACCCCGGCCAGCACGCTGTTGAAGGCCAGCAACGCATCGCCCCAGGCAGCATCTAAACCGCAGAGTGTTAGCACCAACTTGCAGGCGACGGCCACCGCGATCAAATACAGCGTTCGCAAGCGGTAGTAACACGCCGGTTTCTGACCCGGTAGAGTTGGGCTACACGACTTTTCAGCCCCATCTTTTCGCACAAGAAAAATAGTCAGTATCAGTCCGAGCGCCCCAATGATCATTGAGGGCACGATTTGGTTAGACCACTGGGTGGGGCAAACCTCAACGCAGGTAGCCATGGCCAAGCCCGGCAGGCAGGCCAGCAGCGCCAGGGTGAATCGGATGGGGACAATGTGACAGCATTTGTTTTGAAGCATGGTGAGTTTGTAGTCAAACAAGAGATGAAAAGAACCGCAGAAAAGCAGTTGACAACTGTCTGCAAAGCAGAAAGCGGCGGAATTCTCTCTCTCTCGTGTCAATACTGTCTGACCGGGCAAGCTTGTGCCGTTGTATTCAGTGATGTGTGGCACCTGGCGCTTTTTGCGCCAGTTCATGCTTGCCAAGTTCATCGTTGTCGTGGATGACGATGTGAATGTGCGTGAATGGGGTCGGCCCTTGAGCATGAGCGCCGAGGTGACGGCGCGGGTGGAAACGCTTTGGCAGACCCTGGGTTTGTAAGCCAAATTGGCCTCTGGCGCTTATGCAGCAAGCGTGAGCAGCTATCAAATCAGGTGCGTAGAAGTTGCGCTCTTCAAAAGAGATAATCAGCGCCTGATTTGGAGAGACAGATGCCCCACCGTACCGCAACCCTTTTTGACCCCACCCATGCAGGCAACCTGCAGCTTGCCAACCGCATTGTGATGGCGCCGCTGACGCGCAACCGTGCACCCAATGCCGTTCCAACCGCACTCATGGCCGAGTATTACACCCAGCGCGCCAGTGCTGGCTTGCTGATTACTGAAGCCAGTGCCATCAGCCAGCAAGGCCAGGGCTACGCCGATGTGCCTGGGCTTTACGCCGTTGAGCAAGTTGATGGCTGGAAGCAGGTGACGCGCAGTGTGCATGCAGCCGGTGGCAAGATCGTAGTCCAGCTTTGGCATGTGGGGCGTGTTTCGCACACCTCGCTGCAGCCCCACGGAGGCCAACCGGTGGCACCGTCTGCGATTCGCGCCAACACCAAAACGGTGCTGATTCAGGACGGTGTTCCCGCATTTGTCGATACCTCCGAGCCGCGCGCTCTGCAAGCGCACGAATTACCTGAAATTGTGCATACCTATCAGGCTGCTGCGCGCAATGCGGTTGAAAGCGCCCACTTCGATGGCGTTGAAATTCATGCTGCCAATGGCTATTTGCTCGACCAGTTTCTCAAGATCGGCTCCAACGTGCGACGCGACGACTACGGCGGCAGCATCGAAAACCGTGCCCGTTTGCTGCTTGAAGTGGTGCAGGCCGTAACCCAGGCGGTGGGTGCCGAGCGCACCGGCATTCGCTTGTCGCCCGTGACAACCGCCAACGACGCGTTTGACCCCGACCCACAACCGCTGTTTGACTATGTGGTGCGCGAGCTCGCCGGCTATAACCTGGCGTATCTTCACATCATCGAAGGCGCCACCGGCGGCGCGCGTGAGTTGGCAGATCGCCCCTTTGACTACACCGGTTTGCGTCGTGCTTACCGCGCTGCTGGCGGCAAAGGCGCCTGGATGGTGAACAATGGGCTCGACAAAGCACTCGCCGAGCAAGCACTGGCTGACGGTGCTGACCTGGTTGCGTTTGGTCGCCCTTTTATTTCCAACCCCGATCTGGTCGACCGGCTGCGCCGCAACAAAGCTTTTGCACCAGGCGATCGCAGCACCTTTTACGGCGGTGGTGCCAAGGGCTACACCGATTACCCGGTTTACAAGCGCAGCTAGTGATCCGATCCGATGATGTTTTAAGTTCCGTTCGGGCTGAGCCTGTCGAAGCCCTTCGACAAGCTCAGGGCGAACGGTTCAAACTTAATCGAGCCGTATCAATAAGGGCGGTTAACTCTCCAGAGAAACGCACGCAGTCAAGGTGTGCGTTGCGCCGGCTGCGATGGTGATGGGCGCAGCCCCGGCATTAGCGGTTTCAACACACAGCATCTGTTGGTATTCGCCAGCAGCCATGTCGGCAAAGGCTTTTTCGCGCTCGCTCCAAGGGTTCCACACCACGGTTGCGCCGCTGCCGGTTTTAGCCACGTGAATGCTGCGCTTGTTTGCCCGGTCTTGAATTACGCAGTCTGCTGTGGTGTTGAGATAAACCCGGTCGGTTTCGCCAGAAAAACTGACTGGGCCGCTTTGTTGGGCTTGTGCCAAGTTGGCAACTTTGTCTAGGTAGGTCGTGCCATCCAAACCTTGCACGGTGGTTTGCCCAATGTCACCCACTGCAAAATAGGTGTGCAGCGCCTCGGTGATGTCAAAGGGTTCGGTGCCGGTATTGCGCGTGATCAATTGCAGCGTCAAGGTGCGGCCAACGCTGACTTGCAGCTCCAGGTCAAACGCATGGTTCCAGAGGGTGCGGGTGCTAGCGTCATCGCTCAAACCCAAGCACAACAGCACACTTTGGTCGTCGGCTAGGCGGGTTTCGCGCACTGTCCAATGACGCGTGCGCACAAAGCCGTGCGCTGAAGCACCGTCTTTGGCGCCAAACCACGGCCAGCATACCGGCACGCCACCGCGCACGGGCTTGCCAGCTTCAAATACAGCCGCTTTCGAGACCCAGAGCACCGGCGCGGCTGCGCTGGGCTGCCAAGCCAGCACTTGCGCACCTTGCAACGCAACCCGGGCACTGGCCCAAGGGGTTTGAATTTTGGCTACTGGAAAATTGCCGCCAGAATATGCAAACTGCAAAGCGCCGCTGATGCCGTATTGGGAGTTGAGGGTGTCCATGCAAGCCTTTTGGTTGGAAACGTTCAAATCGTAGCATCTCGAGTTGTGCCATTCGAAATCCAGTTTTGCGCCCAAAGCAGTGCCTGTGCCAGGTGTGACTGTGCCCTTGTGCTCAAGGGCTCACCCAGCTCAAAAGCCTCGCCCCGAATCGCCAGTAGCGTGCATGGTGGAGGCAACGCGCCTTGCAAGTTCTGATAAATGTGCATCAATGCTGGCGCCGACAAGCGATGCGTGGTGTAGCTAGCATCTTGCTGCGCTTGCAACGCTGTGACTTCAAAGGGCGCTGTGCAGCTCAGGCTCGCATCGACAAATAACACGCGTGCGCGCCCGTGCATGTCCAACGCATGCTCAATTTGCAGTTGGTAGTCGTCGATCAATTCAAGCTGATCGCACAGTGAGTCTGGCAAGACTGAGCGCAACGCCTGGAGCAACAACGGTCCCAGTGCATCGTCGCCCCGACTCAGATTGCCCCAACCCAAAATGAGCACTTGCGGGATCATTATTTACTCTGCATTCAATAGCTGTTGACGCATGATGGATATGCTCTAGAGCCGAATAAGCTCACCACTTTGAGTGTTTTGCACACGATCCAGCAGTATGCCATCGGCACCCAGCAAAGTCACTTCTAGCGGCATCTGGCCGAGCGCGTGGGTGGCACACGACAAGCAGGGGTCATAGGCACGAATCGCCACTTCGATGTGGTTGAGCAACCCCTCAGTCAACTCGTGGCCGTCGAGGTAGTCGCGTGCCACGGCACGCACCGCCTCGTTCATGGCCTGGTTGTTGTGGGTGGTTGACACAATCAGGTTGCAGCGCGTCACCAGATCATCGTCACCCACGTCATAGTCGTGAATCAGCGTGCCGCGCGGTGCTTCGATCATGCCTACACCGCTGCGCTGGCGCACGCCACAGCTGAGCAAGTCGCCCGACAACAGTGCCGGGTCAGCAAGCAGCTCGGCGATCACTTCAACTGCATGCAGCATTTCGATCATGCGCGCCCAGTGGTAGGCCAGCGAGGCGTGCACCAAATCGCCCTGTCCCCACGCCACAAAGGCCTGACGCTCAATTTCAGCTTGCGCGCTGGGGATAAAGTCGCAGTTTTGCACTCGAGCCAGTGGCCCCACACGGTACCAGCCCAGCTCGGCACCCAGGCTGCGCAGATGCGGAAACTTCATATAGCTCCAGGGTCGCACCGTTTCTTCGATCAGCTCCAGATAGCGCTGATCGTCAACGCCATCAAACAAGATATGCCCATCTGCATCACGCACCCGCAACACACCGTCATATAAATCCATCGCGCCATCGGCACGCACCAGCGACATCAGATTCGAGCGAAAGCTGCCAAAGTTGTTATAAAGCGCCGGGTTTTGTGCATGCAATTGTTTGGCAATATTCACGGAATCTTGCGCCCACTGCAACATCTGGGGCAGTTCGCGTTGCAAGCTGTCGCGCTCGGCAGCGCTCACCAGTTTGTTAACGCCCCCTGGCACGGCGCCCGTGCCATGCACCCTTTTGCCCGAAGTAATGCGAATCACCTCTTGGCCAAACTTGCGCAGCAAAATACCTTTTTTGGCGATCTCGGGGTGCGCCTGCGCCACCCCCACGATATTGCGCCGGGCCACTTCTGAGTCAAAACCAAACAGTAAGTCGGGCGACGACAGATGAAAAAAATGCAACGCGTGCGATTGCAAT
Organism: uncultured beta proteobacterium; assembly: GCA_903930255.1. Lineage (GTDB taxonomy): Bacteria > Pseudomonadota > Gammaproteobacteria > Burkholderiales > Burkholderiaceae_C > Rhodoferax. The sequence goes on along the minus strand of CAIYYA010000226.1, from coordinate 28,074 downwards.
ATTTGCCCATAGTGCATCAGGCGGCGCATCGCATTGGCACTGGCGCTGACGGGTGTCGCACCCAGAACTCGGTCAAACGCCTTGGCTGCTGCCAGGTGATGCGACACCGGGCATATGCCGCACAGACGCTGCACCATCACCGGCACCTCCCAATAGGGGCGACCTTCAATGAATTTTTCGAAGCCACGAAATTCCACAATGTGCAGTCGCGCCTGCTGAATGTGGTTATTTGCATCCAGCAGCAGAGTCACCTTGCCGTGTCCTTCGACGCGCGAAAGCGGCTCAATCGCCACACGGCGCAAGCCCGCGGGCTGGGCGGCGGTTTCAAGTGCAAAAGTCATGGTGGGATCCTTGAAAAGGCAAAATTATCGGCCGCACAGGGCACCGCAGGGTGCTAGCTCGGCACAGCCAGTGCGCCAATCATAGGGGATGCTTGTGTAAGCATAGCGTGGCGCTGGCATGCTTCAAGAGCCAGAGCGCAAAGCCCGCCGATATTGCATGGCCTCGGCCACATGGGCTACCTGGGTTGTGCGGGCATCGGCCAGGTCGGCAATGCTGCGCGCAACTTTCAGGGCACGGTGTGTGCTGCGCGCAGACCAACCGAGTCGAGCTGCAGCCACATTCAGAAACTTGGCGGCTGCAGCGTCTAACAACAGATGCTGATCCAACGCCTGCCCCTGCAAAGCTTGATTGCTGGTGCCCTGACGCTCGATGGCGCGTGCACGTGCAGCGCTGCAGCGGGCTCGAATCTGCTCGCTCGATTCTGCCGTTTGCGCCTGCAGCAGCTCAGCCGCGGACACCGCGGGCACTTCAACATGCAAATCGATGCGGTCGATCAGCGGACCACTGAGCTTGCCTTGATAACGCGCCACCTGATCGGGCGTGCAGCGACAGGTTTTTTGCGTTGAGCCTAAATAGCCGCAAGGGCAGGGATTCATGGCGCCAATCAGCTGAAACTGCGCAGGAAATTCACTGCGCCGCGCCGCCCGCGAGATGGTGATGCGTCCGCTCTCTAATGGCTCACGCAATGCTTCCAGCGCAGAGCGCGGAAATTCAGGAAACTCGTCGAGGAACAGCACCCCATGGTGAGCCAGTGAAATTTCGCCTGGCCGTGGCGGCGAACCACCCCCGACCAGAGCCACGGCACTGGCCGTATGGTGCGGATTGCAAGTGGGTCGTTGCGCCCATTTGTCGATTGAAAACCGCCCACCCAGACTGGCCAGCGCGGCACTTTGCAAAGCCTCGTCCGTCGTCATGGGCGGCAACAAACCGGCAAAGCGCTGCGCCAACATTGATTTTCCAGAGCCTGGGGGGCCCATTAATAGCAGACTGTGCCCGCCAGCGGCTGCAATTTCGAGTGCCCGCTTGGCTCCTAACTGGCCTTTTACATCGGCCATGTCGGGGTAACAAACCGGCCTGATTTGCGCAGCTGCGCTGAGCCGAGTCCAGCCCGGGGTGGCTTCAAGCACGGGCGATAGCGAGGTTGGCGGCAAGAAATGCTGAACCACATCGAGCAAATGCTGGGCACGGTAAACCTGTGCCCCAGGAACCAGGGCGGCTTCTTCGGCGCTTTCGGGTGGCAGCACCAACTGCGTTTGCACTCGGCTCGCTTGCAACGCCAAACTCATGGCCAGCGCGCCACGAATAGGACGCAGCTCGCCCGAAAGCGAGAGCTCGCCGGCAAACTCAAAACCGGCGAGCTGGGCACCATCGATTTGTCCGCTTGCCGCCAGAATCCCCAAAGCAATGGGCAAATCGAAACGACCGGAGTCTTTGGGCAAATCTGCCGGAGCCAGGTTAACGATGATGCGTTTGTTGTTGGGAAACTCAAGGCCTGAATTTTGTATGGCTGAGCGCACGCGTTCACGTGCCTCTTTGACCTCCACATCGGCCAAGCCTACCAAGAGAAAACTTGGCAAACCGTTGGCAAGATGGACTTCTACCGTAACCGACGCCGCTTCTAAGCCCAGCAGGGCACGACTTTGCAGCAATGACAGACTCATGCAGCTTCCCCTTTTGTTGAAACCACATCGTAACTCAAATACTGTTTATATATCCAGCTTTGTTTAAAACAGTTGCAAGCTTTGAAAGCGCTCAAATTGCTCAGCTAAAGCGGTAATTTGTCACGCTTTGGCTTTCTCTGAACGGATACGAGATGTATAGAAAACGTGTTCAATTTATAAAATTTGTAACACGATTTAACACTCTCAGCGCCACAAACGCTGGCCTTCAACTCTTGCTTACGGTGCAAAAAATGTTCAAACTGATCAAAGCTCTCGCCCTCTGTGTCTCGCTGTCGGCGCTGTTGCCAAGCGCACATGCTGAAACTTTTGATTTCGCTAACCTGACCTATAGCAACGCCAGCTACGCCGGTTTTTTGCCAAATGGTGGTTTTAATTGCAGTTCTGGTGACAAATGCAGCTCCAACATCAGTTCGAGCCTGGGCGGAAGCCTGAGCTTCACAAGCGGTAGCATTAGCGCTGTGGCGAGCGCTTCTTATAACGGAAGCGCTTTCGGCACGATGGCAAGCGTGGTGCAAGACCACGACAACGGTTACAACGGTCTCTTGTCCGGCACCAATGCCATTGGCGCAGGTCTGGGGGTTTATCACCTGAACAACAACAACGCCGACGACAACATTACCAACCTAGAAACGCTCAAGTTGCATTTCAACCAATCGGTTGCCTTGTCAGCTATCGGACTTCGCTCTGACGGTCATAACACGACCAAATGGAGCACCGGTGACACTTTTCAATACAGCTTTGACAACACCACTTGGAATAGTGCGGTCTTGCCCAAAAACGTGGGTCAACTGGCGATGTCGCAAAACACTCAAGACCTGTATCTGCGCTTTGGCGGCAGCAATGCCAACCAGTTTTACCTGAGTTCGGTGACGGTTGCAGCCGTACCCGAACCCGAAACCTATGCCCTGATGCTGGCTGGCTTGGGCGTGCTGGGCTGGACCACACGGCGCAAACAAGCCCAAAAAGCGCAAGCCTGATTCCGCTCTTTCAAAAGCCGCTCAAACCGCACTGGTTTGGGCGGTTTTTTTTTTGGCCGACCACTAGTCAAAAACGAATTGCACCAACATGGTGCAATCTCGATGAAAGCATTACCTGGCAGCAGTTCGTTTGACACTTCTGCTAGCCAGCTGAGATCGAGGTCTCGAACTGGCACGAACTCTGCTTAACTGGTTTGGTCAACACCTAGATCCGTTTCAATTTGTTCAAGGAGTCCTTATGAAACTTGTTACCGCCATCATCAAACCCTTCAAGCTCGACGAGGTGCGCGAGGCGCTCTCTGGCATGGGCGTGCAGGGCATTACCGTCACTGAAGTCAAAGGATTTGGTCGACAAAAAGGCCATACCGAGCTGTATCGCGGTGCCGAATATGTGGTCGATTTTTTGCCCAAAGTGAAGATCGAAGCTGCCATTGCTGACGAGTTGGTCGATCAGGTGATTGAGGCCATTGAAGGCGCAGCGCGCACCGGAAAAATTGGCGATGGCAAGATTTTTGTCACCCCTGTCGAGCAGGTTATTCGTATTCGCACCGGTGAAACCGGCAAAGAAGCGCTTTAACCACCTTCACCCCTTTAGCACAAGAGATATTCAAATGAAAAAACTACTTGCCTCCCTCACCCTGGGCTTAAGCCTTTTGGCCGGCAGCTTTGTTGCCACCGCCCAAACTCCCGCAACGCCTGCGGCCAGCGCCCCTGCCGTAGTTGCCAGCGCCGAAGCTAAACCAGCCGAAGCACCCGCAGCGGCAGCGTCAGCAGCGACAACTGCTGTCGCACCTGCCCCTGCAGCATCAGCGCCAGCGGCAGCCCCCGTGCCTAACAAGGGCGACACATCATGGATGCTGGTCTCGACCTTGTTGGTTATTTTGATGACCGTTCCTGGACTGGCGCTGTTCTATGGCGGGTTGGTTCGCTCGAAAAACATGCTCTCAGTGCTGATGCAGGTCATGGTGACCTTCTCGCTGATTGTTGTTTTGTGGTTTATCTACGGCTACAGCTTGGCGTTCACCGAAGGCAATGCGTTCTTTGGCGGTTTTGACCGGCTGTTCATGGCCGGTGTGTGGGACAACGCGGCGGGCACTTTTGCCAACGCAGCGACGTTCAGCAAGGGCGTGGTGATTCCTGAAATCGTGTTTGCGGCCTTCCAAGCGACCTTTGCCGGCATCACCGGGGCATTGATTGTGGGTGCCTTTGCCGAACGCATGAAGTTCTCTGCTGTGTTGATGTTTATGGTGCTCTGGTTCACCTTCAGTTATGCACCGATTGCCCACATGGTCTGGTTTTGGATGGGCCCGGATGCCTACGCTGCGAAAGACGTGGTCGATGCCATGAATGCCAAGGCGGGTTATGTCTGGCAGACCGGAGCACTTGACTTTGCTGGCGGCACCGTGGTGCACATCAACGCCGCTGTGGCTGGTTTGATTGGCGCTTACATGGTGGGCAAACGTATCGGCTACGGTAAAGAATCCATGGCTCCGCACAGCTTGACCATGACCATGGTGGGTGCCTCGCTGTTGTGGGTGGGCTGGTTTGGCTTCAACGCTGGCTCGGCACTCGAAGCCAACGGTTTTGCGGCTCTGGCATTTATCAACACCTTCGGCGCAACTGCAGCTGCCGTGCTGGCATGGTGCGTCGGTGAAGCGCTGATGCGTGGCAAGGCTTCTATGCTGGGTGCTGCATCGGGTTGTGTTGCCGGTCTGGTGGCCATTACCCCAGCAGCTGGCAATGTGGGTATCGGTGGTGCCCTGGTGATTGGTTTCCTGGCTGGTTTTGCCGGTCTGTGGGGCGTTAATGGCCTGAAGAAAATGCTCGGTGCTGATGACTCGCTCGACGTGTTTGGCGTGCATGGTGTCTGTGGCATCCTGGGTGCCATTCTCACGGGTGTGTTTAATAGCCCCGCCCTGGGTGGCCCTGGCTACGTCGCAGATTGGGTGACCGCCTCCATGATCACCGCAGCAGATTATTCGATCGCTTCGCAAGTCTGGATCCAAACCAAAGCAGTCTTGACCACGGTGATCTGGTCTGGCGTGGTGTCGCTGATTGCTTACAAAGTGGTTGATCTGACAATTGGTCTGCGTGCTTCTGAAGAACATGAGCGTGAAGGCCTTGACATCACCTCACACGGCGAGTCGGCCTACGGTCGATAACTCTGTGCGAGAAGCAGGCGCGAGAAGCGCCTGAAACCTGGTTTCCTTGAGAGCGTTAACCCACCCAGCTTCGGCTGTGGTGGGTTTTTTTATGTGATGCCTGGCAGCGCACGAGCCCAAGACTGAAAACTAGTGGCGAAAGCAGGGGCTTATCTAAGAGGCTTGCACCCTCAAGTCCAGGCGCTCACATGTCGATAAGATTAGTATCTCTAAGACATTCGATTGGTGCCACTTATGTACAACTCATCACGCGCAGCCTCAGCTTACCAAGCGGTCAGCCTCGAATCACGCGTTGCCTCCAGCAGTAGCCACGAATTGGTGACGCTGCTATTTGAAGGCTTCCTTGAGCGGGTGCAACTAGCCAGCCGCGCCATCGAGCAAAAAGACATCACTGCAAAAATACGCTACATCGACAAAGCGATTCAAATTTTGAGTGAAGGTTTGCGCACCCATCTGGACTTGAAGTCAGGTGGCGAATTGGCGCAAAACCTCGATAACTTGTATGGCTATTGCATTGTGCATTTGGTCGAGGCCAACTTGCACAATGATACGAAGATTTTGGCGCATGTTCTGCGCTTGATTGAGCCTGTTGCACTGGCATGGAAGCAAAACAAGCCCACGCAAGCAACTGCAAACCAATCGCACAGCCAAAGCGTCTTAAAGGCCGTCGAAGGTGGTTTTAGTGAGTTCCGCAGGGCACGTTCGCCAGGTGCGGGAGCCTATTCGAATTTAGTTTTTGTAGGGGTATAGCATGTCACAACAACTGATTGATTATTACAAAGCCATTGAAGACAGCAGCCGCAAAATGCTGGATGCTGCCAAGACCGAGAACTGGGATCAGGTGATGCGCTTCGAAGGTGCGTGCGCCGTGCTGATCGAGCAATTGCGTGAACGAGCCAATCGAGAAGCTCTCGCACCAGAGCAGCGCGCCGAAAAAACACGCATCATGCAGCGCATTTTGAACAACGATGCACAAATTCGTTATCTGGCTGAGCCTTGGCTCACTCACTTCGAACAAAATTTCGAGGGACAGCGCCAGTTTTTACATTGATGCTATTTAATGAATAGCTTCCTAGGCAATGCCAGCAAGCATCAAAGGCACTTTTTGTTAGCCAAATGTTTCTGGGCTTAAACCTGCATATTCATGATGTCGGTGTAGGCCTGCACCATGCGGTTACGCACATGCAGTGTTGCCTGAAAGCCGATTTGTGCTTTCTGAATAGCAACCATGGTTTCTTCTAGGCTGACTTGTGGGTTTTCCAGCTGCACCTCACGTTGCAAACGAGTTGCATCGTTCTGCGCTGCGCTGACTGAGTTCAGCGCCGTTTTAAGCGCCCCGGTAAATCCCCCAGATGCTGCACCGCCCACCGGCGCAGACAACTGACCCAAGCCAGATCCGCCTGCAGACTGGGTAAGTGGGTTGGTGCGGGGCAGCACCTGCGGCATGATGTTGGGTGTTAATCTGAGATTCATAGTCGTACAGCCCCTAAAAATGGGGGTATAGGGATGCTAGCAACCCACATGGCAAAACATAAATTTGAAGTAGGGGGTAAAAGCCCACTTATTTGAGCTAATGTTTTGCAAGTCAGGGTTGAATAATCCATCGCATCAGAGGTTTCCCACCTTTTTGCTTGGACTATCGATATGACTGCCGCTCTTGCTGTACCTATTAACCCCACATTTGCCCAGCGTCTGGCCGGATTGGATCAGGCACAAAAAATGCGCTTGGGCATTGGCATTGTGCTTTTTGTCGCGGTTGGCCTGATTGGCCTGACCATGGGTCGGCAAGCCGAGTGGCGCGTGCTTTATGCCAATTTACCCGACAAAGACGGCGGTGCCATCGTTGCCCAATTGACAACCATGAATGTGCCTTATCAGTATGCAGCAGGGGGCGGTGCCATCTTAGTGCCAGCCAATCAGGTATATGACACACGCTTGAAGCTGGCCTCGCAGGGTCTTCCAAAAGGAACGGTCACAGGGTTTGAGTTAATGGACACGGCCAACCGCTTTGGCATGACCCAGTTTCAAGAACGCCTAACGTTTCAGCGTGGGCTCGAAGGCGAGCTGACGCGCTCGATTCAAGCGCTTGCGGCGGTGCAAAGTGCTCGTGTGCATTTGGCTTTGCCCAACCAGAATGGCTTTTTTCGGGATCAACAAAAACCATCGGCATCGGTTCTTGTGAGCATGAATGGTGGACGCAGTCTGGATCGCTCCCAATTGGCTGGCATTATTCATTTGGTAGCCTCCAGCGTGCCCGAAATGGATCCCAAGGCCGTCAGCGTGCTCGACGACACCGGCAAGCTGCTTTCTGCGCCACCCGATCTGAACAATGGCTTGGGTGTTGACGCCCAGCAATTGCAATACATTCAACAAATCGAGCAGCTTTACAGCAACCGGATTCTGGATATTCTGGAGCCAGTGGTGGGGCGTCAAAATGTGCGTGCGCAAGTCACCGCCGAGTTGGATTTCTCGCAAACCGAGTCAACATCAGAAGCGTTTAAACCCAACCAAACGGCAGATTCATCGGTTATTCGCAGTCAGCAGACCTTAGAAAGCACAACCGGCGCGGCTGGGGCTGCAGGCTCTGCTGCCATTGCCACGGGCATACCCGGCGCTACCAGCAACCAACCCCCCGGCCCCTCTGCTGCACCGATCAATGGTGCAGCCCAAACAACCGCAGCGGCCACCGCCAATGGTGCCGGCAATAGCGGCCGACGCGAATCGATCATCAATTACGAAGTGGATAAAACCATTCGAGTGGTTCGCGGCGGCACGGGCATGATCAAACGCATCAGTGCTGCTGTGGTGCTGAACCACCAAACCAGCACGGATGCCAAAGGCAAATCCAACACCACAGCCATCAGCGATCAGCAGCTGGAAAAAATGACAGCGCTGGTGCGCGAAACCATCGGGTTTAACAAGGAACGGGGGGATTCTGTCAATTTGATGAATGCTCCTTTCACCGTTGAAAAAACGGCACTCAGCAACACCGCTATTTGGCAAGACCCAGCGCTGATTGACCTGGTGCGCTCACTGGCCTGGCCGCTGGGAACCTTGCTATTTGGTGCATTGGTACTCATGGGTGCAGTGCGCCCTGCCCTGAAAGCCATGGCACAGCCGGTGCACCTGAGCCCAGCTCTAACAGGCGGCTCGGGATCGGGGCAACTCGATGCCATTGAAGCTGAAGAACCCGCCCGACCCTTGCTAACAGGCCCCGGTGCAGCCTCGAATTTGCCGGTTGAATTGACTGCCAGTGAGTTGGCTTTGGAAGACGCCCGCAAATTAACCCGTGACAACCCCGCTGCAGTCGCTAACATCGTCAAAACCTGGATCAATGGTGAGTCCCCCGCCTAAGTGCGGCTCACCAGGGTTCGCCAGGGCTTGAACAGGACCATCGAATATGTCGCAAAGTGACGGAATTGAAGATGCTGCCATCTTGATGATGTCTTTGGGGGAAGAAGAAGCCTCTGAGGTTTTTAAACATCTGTCGCCCAAAGAAGTGCAGAAATTGGGTGAGGCCATTGCCAAGACCAAAGCCATCACGCGTGAACGCGTGAATGAAGTCATTGACAAGTTCACCGGTATCGCAGCTGCGCAAAGTCTGCTGGTGTCCAACTCGGGCGACTACGTCCGATCTGTGCTCAAACGCGCCTTGGGTGATGACAAAGCAGCCCTGCTGATTGACCGCATTTTGCAAGGCGGCGACGTTTCCGGCATTGAGAGCCTGAAATGGATGGAACCAGCCAGCGTCGCCGAACTGTTGCGCAACGAACACCCACAAATTGTGGCTGCCATTTTGGTGCACCTGGACTTTGACCAGGCCGCTGACATTCTGAAGTTTTTCACCGAACGCCAGCGCAATGAGGTCATGCTGCGTGTGGCCACCATGGAGGGTATCCAGCCTTCAGCGCTGAAAGACCTGAACGAAGTGCTGTTCAAAGTGTTGGCAGGTGGCGACAAGATGCGCAAATCGTCATTGGGTGGCATCAAAACCGCAGCTGAGATGATCAACCTGATGGGCACAGCCATTGAAGGGACCGTGATTGAATCCATTCGCAACCACGATCCTGATCTAGCACAGAAAATCATGGACAAGATGTTCGTCTTTGACGACGTGATCAAGCTCGACGACAAGTCGATCCAGACCGTGCTCAAGGAAGTGTCCTCCGACGTGCTCATCGTGGCCCTCAAGGGTGCTCAACCCGAACTCAAAGAAAAGTTTTTGGCCAACATGTCCTCGCGTGCAGCCGAATCGTTGCGCGAAGACCTGGAATCGCGCGGCCCTATGCGTTTGTCAGAAGTCGAAGCCCAGCAAAAAGAAATCCTCAAGACCGTGCGCCGTCTCGCCGACGAAGGCACGATTGTCATTGGTGGTGGCTCTGAAGATGCGATGGTTTGATCATGCGCAACTATTCACGTTTTATTCCGGGTGAAGAAATTGCAGCTGTTGAACAGTGGAATTTTGGCGCCATTGACACAGCGGCTCAACTGCTTGCCTCACAAACCAAAGCTCGTGAAGAGGCGCAGGACGCCAGTCAGGCCGAGCAGCAGCGCTTGAAAAGCTACCAAGACGGCTACGCCGCCGGGATGGCACAGGGTCGCGCTTTGGCGCAAACCGAATTGCATCTTCAGATGCAAGATTTCCTGGCCAATCAGGCGCAGCAAAACGCCACTCAATTGACTGCGCTCTTTGCGGCGACTCAGGCCGGTGTTGCTGATGCGGCCCAGGTGATGGCGCAAGGTGTTCTTGCGCTGTCGTGCGAGTTGGCTCGCCAAGTGCTGCGCCAGGAGCTCTCTGTGAATCCGAACGTCGTTTTGCCGGTGCTTCGTGAGGCTTTGGACTTGCTCGGGGCGGAACATCGCAGTGCGGTGGTTCGCATGAGCCCAACTGATTTTGCAGTGTTGCAACCTCTGGTGCAGTCCGAATTTAGCGGCATGGCCTTGACTTTGCGCGCAGACGCCAGCATTTTGCCAGGCGGCTGTTTGCTGGAGTCAGCTGGCACCGTGGTTGATGCCAGCTTGCAAAACCGTTGGCAGCGCGCGATAGCTAGCCTGGGCCTGAGCAGCGCCTGGGAGGAACCCAGTGACAACAGTTAGCGCAAGCCAGTCCTGGCAATTGTTTTTGTCAGATGCCAAAGCGCGGGTGCAAGCCAGCCAGCCACTGGAAGTGCGAGGTACCTTGACTCGCTTGGCTGGGCTGGTGCTAGAGGCCGTTGGCATTCGGGTTCCGGTGGGTTCCCAATGCTGGATTCGCATGCCAGGCCAGCCACCGGTGCTGTCTGAAGTGGTCGGGTTTTCGGGTGATCGGGCTTTTTTGATGCCGGCTGGTGATGTGCACGGGCTTTCAAGCGGTGCCAGTGTGCACCCGGCTCCAGCCTATATCACGCTACCGCGCTTGGGCGAGCGTCGCCAAGTGCAGCGGCCGGAGACGCTGGGCGTTTTGCGATTGCCTCTGGGTGAAGGTTTGCTCGGTCGGGTTGTCGATGCGATGGGCACTCCGATGGACTACAAAGGCCCGATTCTCGATGTCGCATCTTTGCCGCTGGATCGAACCCCGATCAATGCCATGGATCGTGCGCCGGTGCGCGACACACTCGACACCGGCATTCGTGCCATCAACGCCTTGCTCACTGTGGGTCGCGGGCAACGACTGGGCCTCTTCTCGGGCTCCGGGGTTGGCAAAAGTGTGCTTTTGGGAATGATGGCGCGCTACACCAAAGCTGATGTGATTGTGGTCGGGCTGATTGGCGAACGTGGTCGCGAAGTCAAGGAATTCATCGAAGATATTTTGGGTGTAGAAGGTCGTGCCCGCGCTGTGGTCGTGGCAGCGCCCGCCGATTCACCCCCTCTGCTGCGTCTGCAAGGAGCCGCTTACGCCACAGCAATTGCGGAAAGCTTTCGCGATAAAGGCAAGCATGTTTTACTGTTGATGGATTCGCTAACACGCTATGCCATGGCGCAGCGTGAAATTGCCTTGGCCATCGGCGAGCCTCCCGCTACCAAGGGGTATCCACCATCGTGTTTTGCCAAGCTGCCGCAACTGGTTGAGCGCAGTGGAAATGGTCTCCATGGAGTCGGTTCAATCACGGCTTTCTACACGGTTTTAGCCGAGGGAGACGATCAGCAAGACCCGATTGCCGATGCCGCAAGAGCGATTCTGGACGGTCACATTGTGTTGTCACGCTCCTTGGCTGAAGCTGGGCATTTCCCGGCCATCGACATTGAGCGCTCGGCTTCACGCGTGATGCACAACGTGGTTTCGCGCGCTCATTTCGATTTGGCGAGGCGTTTTCGTGCTGTTTATTCGCGCTTTGAAAAGGGGCGCGACCTGATACAACTGGGAGCCTATGTGAATGGCGCAGATCCGGCACTTGACGAGGCGATTGCGCTGAACAACGGCATGGTGTCATTTTTGCAGCAAGATATGTTTGAGTCTGCAAATTTGACTGAAAGCGTGCAAAACATGGGAGATACGCTGGGCGTATCTCTAAAAACCTGATTTCACATCAACTGAGACTTAATCCAACATGTCGTCCCTGAAAAGTTTGTCGATCGCTATTGAACTGGCAACGCTCGCGCGTGACCAGGCCATGGCTCAATGGCAAAACACGCTCAAGGCACAAGCGCATGGACGCGATCAAATGCTGCAATTGCAACAATACGCCAGTGAAACCGAACAGCGCTGGAGCAAAGGCGCGCAACAGGGCACGACATCTGAGCTGTTGCACCACCACTATCAATTTATGGGGCGGCTGTACCAGGCCGTTACCCTGCAAGAAGCTACGCTAGAGGCTGCGAGTCAGCGCGTAGCCATCGCACAACGCCAGGAAGTGCAAGCCGAAGTGCGTTTGGCCAGTCTGCAAAAACTGTTGGAAAAACGGCGCATGGAGCAGACTCGTCTGCATCAGCGCATGGAGCAAAAACACATGGACGAGTTTGCAGCCATGCAAACACAGCGTCGCATACGACAGCAAACCGAGGCCACAACATGAGTATTGAATCCAACCCATCTTCCGTTCAGTCGCGCACCACCCCTGCAGCGGCTCAGCACAGTAGCAAACATGCAAGCAAAACCGGGGCTGGCGCCACGGATGCCAGCGGAGGCTTCTCTCAGTTAATGAATTTATTAGCCGCTGATGACAGCACGCTTAACGCAGTTGCGCCTGACGATGGCGCCAGTGCTCTGCCAACCAACGACTTGTCTGCCGGTGTTTTTGCACTCGCGAACACAGACAGCAACGCCAACACCATCTCTGTCGATAGCAGCGCTTTAGCGGCAACAGCAAGCACGCTGACAGCGACCGACACGTCGGGGCTGAGCAATCTGGCAAGCGATGGTGCTGCGGGCAAGCCAGGTGAAATGGTCAACCTGCTCAGTGCGCCTGCTGGATTGGCCATGCGCAGTGACACATGGCTCCAGCGCCATCCGCATGGCGCAGAAATACGGCCAGAAACAGAGCGCAAAAGCGCCTTGACGGATACGGCAAGCAACAAGTTGATGGGTGCCAGTGCCGCGACAGACTTGTCGGCGCGAGATTTTTTGACGCCAACCAAGCCAACCTCCAAACACAGCACGGCCACAATCCCATCGAGCGCGTTTTCATTCCAAACCATACAACAAGAAAGCAAGCCGATACCCGAGCTACAGCAGTCACCACCCTTGGCCGATGCCGCACGCAGTCTGCAAATAGCCGCTGCGTTAGACCTATTCAGCGTTTCACGAGAAAAGACGCCACTGAAGCCGGGCTCAAATTCGTCTGCGAATGCCCTGGAGTCGGCATTTGGATCAATTTTCACGCCGCCAGGCGCTGCAGGTTCAGATTACCAGATTGCTCAAACCGAAGCGGTCGTGCCGCAAGCTGCGCTAGCGGAAACGCTGAGCTATTGGGTCTCGCATGATGTCAAAAATGCCGAACTAACCTTGGAAGGCTTTGGCCAGGATCCGGTTGAGGTGAGCATCTCGCTCAAGGGCGATCAGGCACAAATTGATTTCCGCTGCAGCCAACCCGAGGTGCGTCAAGCGCTTGAAGGTGCAACCGCACAGCTCAAAGAGATGCTCTCGAACCAAGGGTTGAATCTGGCGAGCGTGTCGGTGGGCACTTCGGCGCGCGATGGTGCCCCCGGCGACGCGCCCAAACATCGGCAAGAAAACAAAAAACCCCTTTTCGTCACCTCTCAAACGGCAGCAGTTGTGGGTGCTGGCGTGGCGCGGACATCGATGGGTCGCTCGCTCGACATATTCGTCTGAAGCGCAGACCTTGTAAGCCCTTAAACTTGCAGCTTGCATGGATGCGGTGCTTTTGTAGCGCTTTTCAGACCGCTACCGCGCCGCAAGTGCTAAATAATGTGCTCAATCTGATTTAACCAAGGAAACACCGTGGCTACCAAACCTGAAGAAGCAGCTGCCGAAAAACCGCCTGCCAAGAGCAAAAAGAAGTTATTCATCATCATTGGCGCCGTGCTGGCTCTCGTTTTGGGTGGTGGTGGCGGATTTTTGTATGTCAGCAAGCAGCGAGCCGCTGCTGCTGCAGCGGCAGAAGACGGTGGCGATGCAGCAGAGGCAGCACCCGCCAAGGCGGCAGCCCATGGCGGGGCTAAGTCAGCGCCGGTTTATTTACCTTTGGACAACATGGTGGTGAATTTGGCCGACCCCGGTGGTGAGCGAGTCGCCCAGGTTGGCATCACTTTTGAATTGCTCGACGCGCACGCCACCGATACGGTGAAAGCCTATTTGCCAACCATTCGCAGTGCCATCTTGCTATTGTTATCACAACGAACGGCTGAAGAAATGCTCTCAGCAGAGGGAAAACAAAAGTTGATCGAAGATATTTTGCGCGAAGCTTCCGTTCCTTTTGGTGGTGGCCACGAGGAGCCCGCAGCGCCCACCGATGCAACGGCCAAAAAGAAAGCCAAGAAAAAGGTCGCTGTCGACTATCCCGTCACGGGTGTCTTGTTCTCAAGTCTCATCGTTCAATGAGTCGAGATTGCGCCAGCCATGAGTGAATCCTTCTTATCCCAGGAAGAAGTGGATGCCTTATTGGAAGGTGTCACAGGGGAAAGCCAAAAACTAGCTGAAGAAGTCCCCGAAAGTGGCGAAGTTCGCCCTTACAACATCTCCAGTCAGGAGCGTATCGTTCGTGGGCGCATGCCCACGATGGAGATTGTCAACGAGCGATTCGCGCGCAATTTGCGGGTGGGTCTATTTAACTTTATTCGGCGCAGTCCAGAAATATCGGTAGGCCCCGTCACGGTGCAGCGCTACAGCGCCTTTTTGCGCGAACTGGCCGTTCCCACCAACTTCAACATTGTGGCGATTCGGCCACTGCGCGGTAGCGGCCTGATCGTTTGCGAACCAGCCTTGGTATTTGGTGTGATTGAATCGTTGTATGGCGGCATTGGCAAATTTCAAACTCGCATTGAAGGACGTGATTTTTCAGCCACCGAGCAGCGCGTCATCAACCGGCTGGTGGATGTCATCACGACGGAATACAAAAAAGCCTGGGTTGGCATCTACCCGCTGGAGCTCGAATACCAGCGCTCTGAAATGCAACCCCAGTTTGCGAATATCGCAACACCCAGCGAAATTGTCATCACCACCTCTTTTCAGCTCGAAATTGGCGAGATCACCGGCTCAGTTCATTTTTGCATGCCGTATGCCACACTCGAGCCCATTCGTGACGTTCTCTATTCGTCCACGCAAGGCGACTCCATCGAGGTTGACCGGCGTTGGGTGAATGTACTGACGCAGGAAATTCAGGCGGCACAGGTTGTTTTGGTGGCTGAGCTGGCACATGCCGATGCCACAGTCGAGCAGCTTCTGGCAATGAAAACGGGTGATTTCATTGAGCTCGACCGGCAACCAAGGATACAGGCTACGATTGACGGTGTTCCGATTTTTGAATGCCATTACGGCACACACAATGCCAAATACGCGCTAAAGATTGAAAAATGCTTGCGCTCAAACGATCTCAATTGGAAAGGTGAACGACATGGCAACGGATGATAAATCCCAAGAAGACGATGCAATGGCCGACTGGGCCGAAGCTCTGATGGAGCAAAAGGGCAGTGACACTGCCCCCAACATCGAACAGGGTGGTGTTCTTTCGGGTTCGTCACCCCATTCATTTGGCTCTTCAGATATACCAATCAACGACATTAACCGCGTGCTCGACATTCCGGTTCAGTTGTCCGTTGAATTGGGACGAACCAAAGTGCCCATCAAACATATTTTGCAATTGGGGCAAGGCTCGGTGGTCGAGCTGGACGCCTTGGCTGGCGAACCCATGGATGTTTTGGTGAACGGCTATTTGATAGCTCAGGGTGAGGTCGTGGTGGTCAATGACAAGTTTGGCATTCGACTAACCGACGTCGTTACACCCTCCGAGCGTTTACGGCGCGTTAGTAAAGGCTGAGTTGGTCATGACGCAGGCTTGGGTCTCGATCGCGCTGGTTATTCTTTTTTTGTCGCTATTGCCACTGGGATTGAAATGGTTTCAGCGTCGCTATGGTCCCTTAGGCGGCACAGCACAGAGCAGTTCGCAGATTATTTCAAGTCTTGCCTTGGGGCCGCAACAGCGCGTAATCACCATCGAAGTGGGGCCACAAGGACAGCGAACTTGGCTCACTCTGGGTGTCACCACGCAGTCGATTACCTGCTTGCACAGCGCCCCAGCGCCCCTGCCTGCATTGGCGCCGATAGTTTGCGCTGAGAATGCGACCCACTGATGCAGCCACACCCACCATCATGAAACGCTTCATTTTGCGTACAGGTGCCGACTGGCCTTTCAAAGGGTTCGCGTGCGGGCTGCTGCTGCTTTTGCTGCATCAGAACGGCTTAGCGCAAACCACCGCACAGTTGCCCCTTTTGATCGGCAGCGGATCAAACAGCACCAGTTATTCTGTGCCGATTCAAACCTTGCTTTTTTTTACGACGCTGTCTTTTTTGCCTGCCATTTTGTTGATGATGACAGGATTTACCCGCATTGTGATTGTCTTGTCTTTGCTGCGACAAGCCCTGGGCACCCAAGCTTTGCCACCCAACCAAGTGATCGTCGGCTTGTCGCTGTTTTTGACCATGTTTGTCATGGGACCCACTCTGGACAAAGTTTATAACGACGCCTACCTTCCCTTTAGCACCAACGCCATTGCCTTCGATCAGGCCTTGGTTAAAGCCGAGGCACCTTTGCGTTTGTTCATGAGCAAGCAAACCCGACAGTCTGATCTGGCCTTGTTTGTCAAATTGGGCAAACTTGATCCTGCCACCACCGCAGCGACTGCACCACTACGGGTTTTAGTGCCTGCTTTTGTCATCAGTGAGTTGAAATCAGCCTTTCAGATTGGTTTTATGATCTTCATCCCATTCATGGTGATTGACATCGTGATTTCCAGCATTTTGATGTCACTGGGCATGATGATGCTTTCGCCCGTGCTGGTTGCGCTGCCCTTTAAGCTGATGATTTTTGTGTTGGCAGATGGCTGGAATTTATTGATCGGCTCGCTGGCTGCCAGTTTTGTCACTTGAGGCTTGCTTATGAACGCACAAATGGTTTTGACAGTTGGGCAAGAGGCCATGTGGATGCTGCTGATGCTGGCGGCTCCGGTGCTGGGCACCGTATTGGTTGTCGGGCTTGTGGTCAGCGTATTCCAGGCTGTAACTCAAATCAACGAGGCCACACTGGCATTTGTGCCTAAATTGCTCGCGGCCATGGCGGTCTTTGGGCTGGCTGGCCCCTGGATGCTGGGTATGATGGTGGAGTACATCCGGCGCACGCTGGAAGCGATCCCGGCACTGGTTCTTTAGTCCTGACTGCGCGTGATCACGTTTTCTGAAGCCCAACTGATGGCTTGGTTGTCACCCTTGTGGTGGCCGTTTTTGCGCACACTGGCTGTTTTCACATCCGCACCGATCCTGTCCACCAAGGCATTTCCAGTTCGTGCGCGCATTGCGCTGGCTTTTTTTGTCGCCTTGGCCGCCCAGCCCAGCTTGCTTGGCCAGCCGATCATCAGCATGACCGGTCCAGACGCTTATGGAGCCGTGATACAACAAGTCGGCGTTGGGTTGGCTATTGGCTTTGCGATTCGGGTGGTCTTTTCGGCCGTAGAACTCGCGGGTGAATTGGTTGGTTTTCAGATGGGGCTGAATTACGCAGCCTTTTTTGACCCATCGCTGAATTCGCAAACCAGTGCCGTTGCTCGTTTTTTCAGTCAAATGGCGACTTTTTTGTTTGTCGTCATGAATGGGCATCTGATGGTGCTGATGGCTATCGTCAACAGTTTTACAGCTTTTCCTGTTGAGCAAAATTTTTTGCAAACGTTGCAACAAATGAAGATTTATGACTTGGGGAGCAGCCTGTTTTCGAGTGCCCTGTGGATCGCGCTGCCCATGATTGGCATGCTGATGTTCACCAATTTGGCGTTGGGCATCGTCTCGCGCGTGGCGCCACAAATGAACATCTATGCGATTGGTTTCCCGATCACGCTGTCGGTCGGTCTGATCGGCATCACCGCCACATTGCCCATGCTAGACCAACCCTTCATGGCGCTGATGGTGCGTGCAATAGATATTTTTTCGATTCGCTAACCGGCAACAGCACTAGTGGTGCGTTTCGTCAAAATGGCTACAAATAAAATTGATGGATTTTTCCGCCAAGCTAGGCGCACAGCGGCAGGCATACCGGGCTGTATGGCAAGGCTGTGCAACGACGCTTGGCGGAAAAAGACGCGATTTCATGTAACTGTTTTGGTGAAACGCACTACCAGGCCGGATCCATGCTTCATACCAGCCCGTTACGAATAGCGTACACCGTTAGTTCAGAATTGTTGGTCAGTTTGAGCTTTTCCAGAACCCGCGCACGATAAACACTGACGGTCTTGGGACTGAGCATCAGCTCTTCGGCAATGTCTGACAAACGCTTGCCCGATGCAATCTTCAGCAAGGTTTGCAGCTCTCGCTCCGACAAACTGGCGTGCAGGCTCAAGTTTTGCGGTGTATTCAAATTTTCCACCAGCATTTGCGCCACCGCAGGTGTTACATACTTTCTGCCTTGTGCGACGGTGCGAACTGCAATGATCAAGTCGGCAGGGTCGCCAGCCTTGTTCAAATAGCCTTGGGCACCTGATTTAAGACAACGAATGGCGTATTGGTCTTCAGGATACATCGAAACCACCAGAACCTTGACCGGTGAGTCGGTCTCGCGCAGACTGGCCAGCACTTCTAGGCCACCACGCCCTGGCAAATTCAAATCGAGCACCAACACATCGCAAGGTGCCGAGCGCAGGGCTTCACGCACCTCAGAGTAGCTTCCAGTTTCAGCCGTGACGCGAATATCGACAGCCTCTGCCAGCGTGTCGCGTATACCGCGCCGAATCATGGCATGGTCATCACACAAAATCACATGAATCATCGAGATGCCTTAGCTTTCTGGGTTCGTTGCAATTGGCAACGGGATGGACAGAATAATCGAAGTTCCTGCGCCCGCTTGGGCGCTGATATCGACCCAGCCTCCGACTGTTTTTGCGCGTTCCTGCAAACCACGCAAACCAAACGACTTGGGTTTCTCTTGCTCTTGCGCTGTAATACCCTGCCCGTTGTCGCTGACTTCTACTGTCAGGACACCTTCAGCATCGCTGATGTCTATCGTCACCCTGCTGCACCTGGCGTGCTTGCTAATGTTAGTCAATGCCTCTTGGACCGTTCGGTAAGCGACCAGCTGAATCGACTTGGATAGTTGGCTCAAATCGCCCGCAAGATCAACCCGCACTGGAACGTTGTTGCGTTTTGAAAAGCCGCTGCTTAGCCAGTGCACGGCCGCGCTCAACCCTTGGTCAAGAATGGCTGGCCGCAAATTCATCATGATGCGCTGGCTCGCTTCAATAGCTTGCTGCAACATGTCGGTAGCTGATTCAATGTGTTTGCCTGCATCGTCTTGCGCGTTATGGCGCTTCAGCCAAAACAAGTCAAAGCGAATAGCCGCCAGTGCACCGCCAATATCGTCGTGTATTTCGCGTGAAATAGCAGCCCGCTCTTGCTCAATGGCACTTTGCAGATGCTCGGCGAAACTGGCTAGCCGTTTTTCAGACTTGGCAAGTTCCAGATCGGCATCTTCCTTGGCCAAGCGCATCGCCTGCATTTCAATCGCACGCAAAATGGTGTGCGGCAATTTGGGTAGCTCATCTTTCGGCAGATAGTCACTGATGCCTAGTTTGATTGCGGCCACTGCCGCAGCCTCACCAATCGCCCCAGACAACAAAATAAATGGCAGTTTGCATCTTTCGATCTGCATCACAGCCCAGGCATCCAGTGCGGTGAAACCAGCGAGCCGATAGTCTGCCAGCACCACATGAAAGCGTGACTGCTGCAATGCGGCCGAAAAATCCGCAAGCGACTCAACCCGCTCGATCATGATCGTCGTGTCAAATTTCTTCAGCTCGCGGCAGACCAGCGCGTGATCCAGAGGTGAATCCTCCAAATGCAGCACACACATTGGCAGTTGAGCTTCAGTTGACATGATTGCACATTGTCGGTGACTTTTCACAAAGTACAGAGCGACTAAAACGGGATGATTGGCGCTATGATTGTCTTTAGCGTTTAGCGTGCGTGGTTAGCCTAGTTCCTTGAGGAGTTTTGATTGTTTGTTGCGCCAGACGATGCTTCGTCGATTCCAATGGTTGAATTGCCCGTGATGTTGGTGGCAGAAGTGCAGGACTCGCTCTTGGTGGTGGTGCACGACCTAAATCGACTCGACTCCTTGTTGGCGCACACCATGGAAAACCTGATGCAGAGGTTCACCAGTGTCAGTGCCAATTTGTCGAGCCCGTCACTCGAAACGTTCAAGGAACTTGAAAATGTGCGCTCAGCCCTGCACTCGGCAGTCACAGAGTTGCAGTTTCAGGACATGGCGTCACAACTCATCGTGCACACCTCCAAGATTCTTCAAGGTTGCGCTTATCGGCTAGCCTCTGAGGCCATGGGTAGCGAAGATGGCGAAGCGGTTCCGTTTGTCGAGGAAGTTCCCGAGCGTCCTAACCCGGTGACCCAGGATGAAATGCAAGCTGGTTCGATCGAGCTTTTTTAAATTTGACATTTTTTATAGCCGGAGTGCTTCATGTCTTTAATTCTCGCCGTTGATGATTCTCCTTCCATGCGAAAAATGGTGTCATTCACGCTTATTGGCGCTGGTCATCAAGTGGTTGAGGCGGTTGACGGCATCGATGCCTTTGAAAAAGCCCAAATGCAGACTTTTGATTTAGTTCTGACAGACCAAAACATGCCGCGTCTGGATGGTTTGGGTCTGACGCGCAAGTTGCGGGAGCACCCTAATTTCAAGCAAATTCCCATATTGATGCTCACCACCGAGTCGAGTGATTTGATGAAGCAAGCAGGCCGGGCTGCGGGTGCAACCGGTTGGTTGGTGAAGCCCTTTGACCCGGTTCGTTTGATCGAAGTGATCAAAAAAGTGGTTAAAGTTTGAACAAAATTTAGCAGATTTGCAGCACAGTTTTCAGGAGACTCATATGGCAGAAGCACACCAAGAAGCCGGCGGATCAGGTGCCGATTTTGATTTAAGCCAGTTTTATCAAATCTTTTTTGAGGAAGCTGGCGAAAACCTCGATCTGATGGAGCAGATGCTGCTTAATTTGAATCTTGAAACCGCCGATGACGAAGAGCTCAATGGCATTTTCCGTTGCGCCCACTCCGTCAAGGGTGGTGCGGCAACCTTTGGCTTCTCGGATGTCGCCGAGCTGACCCATCAGATGGAGTCCTTGCTGGATCGACTGCGCCGCCATGAACTCAAGCCCAATTCGGCCATGGTTGATGTGCTGCTGGAGTCAGCCGATGCATCGCGTGGCCTGCTGGCACGCCACCAATCGGGTGAAACAGGTGGGGGTCCACCCACGGCCGAACTGGTCAAACGAATTCGCGCCCTGGTTTCAGGTGCTGACGCACCGGCCGCACCGGCACCCAAACCGGCCGCACCAGTCGTTGCTGCCCCGCTTGTTGTGCCCATCGCACAACCCGAAAAAAAGCTGGCACCAGGCATTCGCGCTTTGGAAATCATCATCAGCAAGCTGGCACAACCCGAAACTGCGGATGCCATCATGGAGCTGTTTCGCGACATTCCTGGCTTGGGTGAAATCAAACCGATGCCCAGCAGCCAAACTGACACCCGGGTTTTTGCCGCAGAAACCAGTTCATCCAATGACGATCTTCTCGATCTTTTTGCCTTTCATGTCTCGCGTGATCAGGTTCTAATCAAAGAAGCGGCCACCAGTGTGCAGCCCCCCCCCAAGGCTGCAGAGTTAGCCGCCGTCCAGACTCCACTCGATGATGCCGCTGCCGGGTTCGGCTTTTTCGATGGCGCTCCTGGAGCACCTGGAACAGTGCTAGCAAGCACTGCCAGCACCTTGGCAATGGCCGTTGTGCCAGAAGAGGTAGCGATCAAGTCAACGCCAACAGGCCCTAAAGTGCCTGTGGCTGCTCATGTGCAACCCGAAGCAGCCACCATTCGGGTTGCCATCAGCAAGGTTGATCAATTGATTAATCTGGTTGGTGAGCTGGTCATTACGCAGGCCATGCTGGCGCAAAATAGTCGCGCCCTGGATCCTGCGCTTTACCAACAATTGCTCACTGGTTTAACGGATCTGGATCGCAATACACGCGATCTGCAAGAGTCGGTGATGTCAATTCGCATGATTCCAATGTCGATTGTGTTCAGCCGGTTCCCGCGTATGCTGCGCGACCTTGCTAGCAAACTGGGCAAAAAGGTAGACTTTGTCACGCAGGGTGAAGCGACCGAGCTTGACAAAGGTTTGGTGGAGAAAATCACCGACCCATTGACCCACTTGGTGCGCAACAGTTGCGATCACGGCATAGAAATGCCAGCTGATCGCGTGCGTGCTGGCAAGCCAGAAACTGGAACCATAACTCTTTCTGCGGCACATCAGGGTGGCTCGATCGTGATTGAAGTGCGCGATGACGGCAAGGGCATGTCGCGTGAAAAAATCTTGGCCAAAGCGCGCGAGCGCGGTCTCGATGTGTCGGATCAAATGTCCGATGCTGATGTCTGGCAGCTCATTTTTGCCCCAGGATTTTCTACAGCAGAAATTGTCACCGATGTATCCGGACGCGGTGTTGGCATGGACGTCGTTAAGCGCAACATCACATCGCTCAATGGCACGGTTGATATTGAGTCCTCTGAAGGCTATGGCATGCGGGTTTCGGTGCGTTTGCCGCTCACGCTGGCCATCATGGACGGCATGTCGGTAGGTGTTGGCAACGAGGTTTACATCCTGCCGTTGTCATCGGTGGTCGAATCATTCCAGGTTAAATCGGGTGCCGTGAGCACGGTTGGCCAAGGCGCCCAACTGGTCAAGGTGCGCGACGAATACATGCCAGTCATTGAGCTTGAGAAGGTTTTTCAAGTGCCCCGTTTTGATATGGACAAATCCAGCGACATCATGGTCGTTATCGAAGCCGAGGGCAGCCGGGTGGTATTGCTGGTTGACGAACTCTTAGGCCAACAACAAGTGGTGGTGAAAAATCTCGAGTCCAACTACCGCAAAGTACCCAATGTCTCGGGGGCAACGATCTTGGGCGACGGAAAAGTCGCACTGATCCTCGATACAGGCGCTTTAGTGCGCCGCTCACGGCACTGAAACACTGTCCCCAACAGGAGAAGCCACATGGCCACAATGGATAAATCAAACGATGCAACAACCCCCGGTGCCCGCGAGTACCTGACCTTTCGTCTCGATCGAGAGGAGTACGGCATCGACATCTTGAAAGTTCAGGAAATTCGCGGGTATGAACCCCCCACGCGGATTGCCAATGCACCCGTCTTTATCAAGGGTGTTGTGAACCTGCGGGGCACCATTGTGCCAATTGTTGACATGCGCCTGCGCTTCAATTGTGAGCGCGCCGTCTATGACTCTTTCACCGTGGTGATCATTCTGAATTTGCGCCATCGGATCGTTGGAATCGTCGTTGATTCGGTTAGCGACGTGATGGAGTTAGCGCCTGAAAACACGCGGGCAGCTCCTGAAGTTGACAGTGTTATTGGCAGTGATGCCGTGATTGGTCTGGGCTCGCTGGGTGAGCGCATGCTGATTTTGTTAGACATTGAAAAACTCATGGCGGCTGAAGACATGGGTTTGGTCGCTGACGCCATCTGAACCGACACCTACCGCATGGGGACTGTTCAAGCAGGTCGACCACCGCCGGAGTCAGTGCTCTCGGATATGCAGGGTCGAGAGTTCACCTGGACTGATGCCGACTTTGATAAAGTGCAAGCGCTGATCTACCAGCGCGCCGGTATCAGTTTGCACGACGGTAAGCATGCTATGGTTTACAGCCGCTTATCGCGCCGCTTGCGCGAGACCGGTCACACCAGCTTTCGCCAATATCTGAGCTGGCTTGAGAGTCAGGACGGCGCTGAGTGGCAGGAATTCATCAACGCACTGACCACCAACCTGACTTCATTTTTCCGCGAACAGCATCACTTTCAGATTTTCTCGGAGTTACTACGCTCGCGACCTGCGCAAACCTCTTGGCGTGTATGGTGCAGCGCCGCGTCAACCGGTGAAGAGCCCTATTCCATCATCATGACGGCAGTCGAAGCTTTGGCACACAGATCCAGTATCAGCTTGACCGCCAGCGACATTGACTCCAAAGTGCTCGAAACCGCCACCCAGGGTGTTTATGCCGTTGAGAGCTTGAAGAACATTTCTGAAAGCCAAATGCAGCATTTTTTTCTGCGTGGCAAAGGCAATAACCAAGGCATGGTGCGCATCAAGCCTGAGTTCGCCAGCATGGTGCATTTCATCATTGTGAATTTGGTGCGTGACGACTGGCCTTTTCGCGAAACCTTTGATGTCGTTTTCTGTCGCAATGTCATGATCTATTTTGATGCGGCGACACAGCGTCGTGTGCTTGAGCGTATTCACCGTGTGATGATCCCTGGCGGTTTGCTCTTTGTCGGGCATTCAGAAAATTTCAGCGAATCCCGTGACCTTTTCACGTTGAAAGGCAAAACTGTTTATGAACGGCGCTAGTACTTTATTGCGCCCCATGTCAAGTGCCCGTGTTTCGCGGGTTGAGCACTTGAAGTCGCTCCCGCGTAGCCCGGGTGAGGCGTCGTTTTTTTTCAGTGACACCCATTTTCAATACGATGCGGTGAAGGTTTTGCCGGGGGAATACTACGTTTCCAACGACGAAGTGATGATCACAACCGTCTTGGGCTCTTGCATTTCTGCCTGCATTTGGGATTCGCGCGCGCGCGCAGGCGGCATGAACCATTTCATGCTGCCTGATGGCGATGGCGACGGCGGAGGCCGTTACGGCTCCTATGCGATGGAGCTGCTGATCAACCAAATGCTCAAAATTGGTGCACGCCGGGAAACCATGCAAGCCAAGGTGTTTGGTGGCGCTCAGGTCATGGCGGGCTTCACCTCAATGAATGTGGGTGAGCGCAACACCAAATTTGTGCTCGAATACCTCGCCACAGAGCGCATTCCGATCGTGTCACAGGATGTACTGGATATTCATCCACGCAAAGTCTGTTTTTTCCCGGTGAACGGCAAAGCGCTTGTCAAACGACTGGCACACGCTCACCCGGAAACATTGGCAGTCGAAGAACGCAAAGGCAATGCAGCCAGCGTAGCCAAGTCAACGGCTGGTGGGTCGATCGACTTGTTTTGAGGAACTTCAATTGAAAAAAATACGCGTCATTGTGGTCGATGATTCGGCGTTGGTGCGCAGCTTGTTGTCAGAAATCATCAACCGTCAAGGTGATATGGAGTGCGTTGGCGCTGCTAGTGATCCGCTGGTGGCGCGTGAAATGATTCGCGAGCTCAACCCCGACGTCATCACCCTGGACATCGAGATGCCACGCATGGATGGAATCGATTTTTTGGGGCGCTTGATGCGATTGCGCCCTATGCCGGTGCTGATGATTTCCACGCTGACCGAGCGGGGTGCTGAAGTCACCATGAAAGCATTGGAGCTTGGTGCGGTTGATTTCATTGCCAAACCCCGCATTGGTGTGGCCGATGGCTTGAGTGAGCTGTCCCATGAAATTGTCGACAAAGTGCGGATTGCTGCGGCGGCCAAAATCAAGCGGACGCTCACCCCTTCAGCATCCGCCAGCGCGCTCGCGAGTAAAGCAAGCCCCTCAACATCATTGGTGGGTCGTGTGTTCACCGAAAAACTCATCGTTATGGGTGCATCCACTGGCGGTACTGAAGCCATCAAGGAAATTCTCACCAAACTTCCCGCCAACTCACCGGGAATCGTTATTACGCAGCACATGCCACCGGGGTTTACCACCAGTTTTGCGGCTCGTCTGAATGGACTCTGCCAAATTGCGGTTCAGGAAGCCGTCCATGGCGAACGCATTTTGCCTGGGCATGCCTACATTGCACCCGGGGGCAAGCAGTTTCGCATTGATCGCAGTGGCGCCAATTACGTGGCGGTGGTTGAAGACGGTGAACCGGTCAATCGGCATCGGCCTTCGGTCGAAGTGTTGTTTCGCTCGGCAGCCAATGTCGTTGGGCGCAACGCTTTTGGCATCATGCTCACCGGCATGGGCAATGATGGCGCCAAAGCCATGCGCGAAATGAAAGACGCCGGCAGCTACAACTTCGTACAAGACGAAGCATCGTGCATTGTTTTTGGCATGCCCAAAGAAGCCATTGCCCATGGTGCCGCCGACGAAATATTGCCTTTAAATGCCATTGCCCCGGCACTTTTAGCCAAATTAGGGGCTTCGGCTGATCGTTATCGGATTTGATTTCAGTTTATTTTTAAAAAAATGCACATTTTTTTAAAAATAGGGGTTAATAACCGTCTATTTCTGCCGTTAATAAACCTACGAACGGAGGAAAGACCTCAGACACATTCTGCCGCCTGAACCAATATGCAACTGCCATCCATTGATCGAATCCCTAGCCAGCGGCCCATCGCCTCTGAAGCTGCGGCATTGTCAACGGGACGGGTTATTCCGGTTCCGCCGGTAAACAGTTCTTTAACTGGCATCGACGAACAGCCTTCACCCAGCGTTATTAACATGATCAACACGGCAATCCAGACTGCTGCGCAAGAAGGTAGTCTTGCCAGTGTGGGTGAAACGGGGTCATCAAACACCCAAGCCGACGAGTTCAACAAACAATGGACTCAGCGTCAACTCTCGGCAGAGCAGCCCGAAAATCCGCCCAAACCGCCGCTCTATGAGGTGCTGATCAGCCAGCTCAAGGCGCTGTGGGAAGCCAGCGCCAGTGCGGTACAGGTGCAGCAGCAGGTGAAAGAACAACTTGAACCGAAGACGGCTCTTGACGCGCTCAAAGGCACGCTCGCGACCGAAGTGTTCACCTATTCGCCGACCAAGATCACGAAAACTGAAAAACCTCAGACCTGACTCAGGTCAGGGTGTTGCTGCGCACAACAAATCGCGCAGTTTCACCCGTGGGTTGCTCTTGCAAAATCCAGCTCGCCTTGTGAAATTGCGCCATATTGGGTCTATGTGCTATTGAAATAATAGCTCCTTGCGCATGCTGTATCTGCGTCAGAAGCGTTTGATAGATCAAACTTTCAGCGTTTTCATCGAGTCCGCTGGTGGCCTCGTCAGCAAAAACCCAACTTGGTTTCTTTAGAAACACGCGAGCCATCGCGAGACGCTGCTGCTCCCCACCCGAGAGCAGTTGACCCCAGGCTGCGGTTTCATCAAGTCGTTCCAGCAAAGCAGGCAGCAAGGCACTTTGCAATGCCACTTGCAGTTGTGCATCACTGAAAAGAGCCGCACTTTGCGGATAAGCCAGGGCATCACGTAAGGAGCCGTTCGGAAAATACGGTCGCTGCGGAATAAACATGGCATCGTGCGGGCACTGCACTGCGCCACTGGCAAACGGCCAAATGCCTGCCAATGCACGAAATATCGTGGACTTGCCTGCACCTGATGGTCCTTGCAACCAGATGCTGTCGCCGGGTTGCGCGAAGAGTTCCGTCTGGTCCAGCAGCACCGTGCCATCGGGCAATTCCAAGTGCATATTTTTCACACAAAGCGCTCTTGATTCAGTAGCTATTGGCGCTTTATCCGCCTGCTTTAGAGCCTGAAAAGATGCTTCAAAGCTGACTAAACGATCGGTCGTAGCACGCCAACTGGCCAGGCTGCTGTAACTGTCAACAAACCAGCTCAATGCACCCTGCACTTGTCCAAAAGCACTCGAAATCTGCATTAACTCACCCAGCTGGATAGCGCCGCTAAAAAAACGCGGGGCCGCCACCACAAATGGAAACACCACAGCCGCCTGGCCAAAAAAACTGGTAAACCAAACCAGTTTTTTTTGAGCACGGATGAGTGACAGGTAATTGCCCAGAACCAGACCAAAGCGTTGCTTGAGTTGCCCATGCTCCACCCCTTCGCCCCGATCCAGCGCAATTGATTCGCTGTATTCGCGAACCCGAACCATATGGTGACGAAAGTCAGCCTCCAGTCGTTGTTGCTGAAAATTCAAGGCAATTTGTGGGCGGCCAACATAGTGCGTGATGACACTGCCAAGCAGGCAGTACAACACCGCCATCCACACCATAAAGCCCGGGATATTCATCTCAGACCCAGCCACAGAAAACGCAAAACCACCTGACAAGCCCCACAATATTCCGACAAAACTCGCCAGCGTGACCAGCGCATTCAACAAGCCCATCGAGAGTGAAATGCTGTAGGCGGTGAATTGGTTGATGTCTTCCTGAATTCGCTGATCGGGGTTATCAGGAAGACGCCCGCAAGCCTTGTTTGTGCCGACAAAACGTGACAACTCCATTTGATAGAAAGCCCGGTTCGACAACCAGCGCGCCAGGTAGTGATCCGTCATCCAGACGCGCCAGCGAACTTCGAGCAGCTGCGTCAGGTAAAACTTGTA
>CAIYYA010000225.1 GCA_903930255.1 uncultured beta proteobacterium | reverse complement strand
GAACCCCCACGAAGTTACTCGCTAGTACCTGAAACTAGTGCGTCTACCAATTCCGCCACCTGGGCATCTCAGGAAAGAAAGGCATTGTATCAAAAATATCAAACCTAGCAGCACCCTGGCTGCTGAAATTGTCGGTATCGTTCAAGGTCACCGCGACGGCCATGGTTTTGTTCTTGCGGAAAATGACACGCAAGATATTTACCTCTCGCCCAATGAGATGCGTGCGGTTTTGCACAAAGATCGCGTCAAGGTTCAAATCATTCGCAGCGACCGCAAGGGTCGACCTGAGGGGCGCGTGGTTGAAATCACCGAGCGCAGCAACCATGTGATCATTGGTCGTTTGCTACAAGAGAGTGGCTATTGGATCGTAGCTCCTGAAGATAAGCGCTATGGCCAAGACATTATGATTCCCAAAACAGCCTTGGCAGGCGCACAGGCGGGACAAGTGGTGGTGGTTGAACTCACCGAACCCCCCGCCCTTTTTGCGCAGCCCATTGGTCGCATCAAAGAAATCTTGGGCGATGTAGATGACCCTGGTATGGAAATTGAAATTGCGGTTCGCAAATACAGCGTACCGCATCAGTTTTCAGAGGCGTGTATTGCCATGTCACGCGTGCTGCCTGACCAAGTTCAGCCAGACGACAAGCAACAGCGCGTTGATCTGACCGACATCGCGCTGGTGACCATTGATGGCGAAGATGCACGCGATTTTGATGATGCTGTTTATTGCGAGCCCTGCCAAATCGGCAAATCAGCCGAAAGTGGTTGGCGTTTGCTCGTGGCGATTGCTGACGTCAGTCACTATGTAGAAAATGGCTCGGCCATTGATATTGATGCTTACGAGCGCGCCACCAGCGTTTATTTTCCTAGACGCGTGATTCCGATGCTGCCCGAGAAACTGTCCAACGGTTTGTGTTCGCTTAATCCGCAGGTCGAGCGCCTTTGCATGGTTTGCGACATGCTGGTCAATGGGCAAGGCGATGTCACGGCTTATCAGTTTTATCCGGCGGTGATGTGGAGCCATGCCCGCTTTACATACACTGAAGTAGCGGCTATTTTGTCCAATACCCGTGGGCCCGAGGCACTCGCTCGCATCGATCGCATCCCCGATTTATTGCATTTAAACGATGTTTACCAAGCGCTACTGAAAGCCAGGCAGCGTCGTGGCGCCGTTGATTTTGAAACCATTGAAACGCAAATTGTTTGCGATGCCAGTGGTCGAATTGAAAAGATCATGCCGCGCACCCGTAACGATGCGCACAAAATCATTGAAGAAGCCATGTTGGCAGCCAACGTTTGCAGCGCAGACTTCATTGCCAGCGGCAAACACCACGGGTTGTTTCGCGTGCACGAGCACCCCTCCGCCGAAAAGGTCGAAGTTTTGCGCAATTACCTCAAAACTATGGGGGTAAACGCCAGCCTGAGCGACCAACCTGCTCCCAATGAATTTCAGGCCATTGCCAGCGCCACCAAAGAGCGGCCCGATGCCCAGCAAATTCACACTATGTTGCTGCGATCGATGCAGCAGGCCATCTACACGCCCAATAATGCGGGGCACTTTGGACTGGCATTTGAGGCTTACACCCACTTCACCAGCCCGATCAGGCGCTATCCTGATTTATTGGTGCACCGAGTGATCAAGGCGATTTTGGCCAAAACCAAATATCATCTGCCAAATTTACCAACTCCTGGCGAAGCCCATGCTCGGCTGGCAAAACGCCTTGAAAAAAATGCCGCTGGACGTACTGTTGAAGGTCAAAAACCGCGCAAAGCCAGTGCCGAGTTGAGTGCCTGGCAGGCCGCAGGTCTGCATTGCAGTGCCAATGAGCGCCGTGCCGACGAGGCCAGCCGCGACGTTGAAGCCTGGCTGAAATGCAAGTTCATGAGCCAGCATTTGGGTGAGGAATACACCGGTGTTGTAAGTTCTGTGACCAGTTTTGGTTTGTTCATCACGTTGGATGCCATGTACGTTGAGGGTTTGGTGCACATCACCGAACTGGGCGGTGAATATTTTCGCTTTGACGAAGCGCGCCAAGAATTGCGCGGCGAGCGCACCGGCATGCGCTACGCACTGGGTACACGCGTGACCGTTCAGGTGAGTCGAGTTGACTTGGATGGCCGCAGAATCGATTTTCGCTTTTTGCCCGAAACCGAATCAACCACAGTGACCGGGCGGCGCAACACAGCAGGATCTCCTGTTGCTGACGCAGGTAACTGGATCGAAGCCGCCTATGTGGCAGGTGCCTCCAAGCGGCACAAAACCGCGAGCGAAAACAATCGAACGCAAGCAAACCAAGCCATCCCGAAGAAATCCAGCGCCAAAGAACGCAAAGTCAAGAGCAAAGAGCGTCAGCCTCGAAAACGCTCTTGAACCAAGTCCACCGCATAACTCACCATGACAAATTCCACAAAAGTAGCCATCGTTACAGGAGCCGGTACAGGCATCGGCAAAGCCTGCGCGCTCGCCCTGCTACAAGACGGCTATCGCGTTGTGCTGGCTGGTAGGCGCATCGAACCACTTCAGGCTGTGATTGCGCAAAGTGCTTGCTCAACGCAGGCTATGGCCGTGGCAACTGATGTCTCGAACGAGAGCGATGTGATCGCGTTGTTTGAAACCGCTGTAGCCACCTTTGGCCGTGTCGATGTCTTGTTCAACAATGCCGGCTGTAGTGCCCCCGCAGTCGCCCTGGAAGACCTAAGCTTGCAGCAGTGGCAAAACGTGGTTGATGTCAATTTAACAGGCATGTTTCTGTGCTTGCGCCAAGCGTTTCGTGTGATGAAGGCACAAACCCCGCAGGGTGGGCGCATCATCAACAACGGTTCGATTTCAGCCACAACACCGCGCCCCAACTCGATCGCCTATACCGCCACGAAGCACGCTGTGAGTGGGCTGACCAAAACAGCTTCACTCGATGGTCGTCAGCACAACATCGCGGTGGGTCAAATCGACATTGGTAACGCTGCAACCGATATGACTCAACGCATGCAAACTGGCATTCTGCAAGCCAATGGCACACTGGCCATCGAACCCGTAATGGATGTCGCCATTGTTGGTCAATCGGTACTTTACATGGCCAATTTGCCTCTTCATGCCAACGTGATGTTTCACACAGTGATGGCTACCCGCATGCCGTTTGCTGGTCGTGGATAGCGAACAGTCACCGAGTTAGGTTGCCGAATCCATAGCCTCCTGAGGTGTTTCATAAATGTGTGCGGCCAATCCCCGACACTCAAGAGCAGCACCCAATTTGAGGCGCATAAACGCACTGGTGGTGTAGCGCGACACTTGGGTGTAATAGTTGTCACTGAGTTGCTTGACCATGGCGGTGTAATCGTCCAACACCGCCTCAGCAATCTGAAAATCGTCGTAATTAACTATCACCGCGATTTTCTTGCCAATGGTGCGGCAAAGCGCTTCTGTGGCATGACGAATGTCTTCCACGTCTTTTTTGGTGTGCACATGCAAACCCTGAAAGTTGTAATAAGCAACCCCAGTGCTCGCTTCATACTGCATGCGATCAACCAGACTGATCGAAAGCAACATGTCTTTGAGCTGCATCACCTCGGGTAAAAATATCCGTGCATCCATTGGCTGGGGTTGGTGGATGATCGGCTTGAAGTCCATCTGGGCCAAGATGTCGCGCTCGATATCGATGCCAGGCGCCACTTCAATCAATTCCAGCCCTTCGGCAGTCAGCGCAAAAACACAGCGCTCGGTAACGTAGAGCACATTTTTCCCGGTGTTGGCAGCGTAAGGGCCACTGAAGGTCACCTGCTCAATCTTGTTGACAAACTTACGCGCACGGCCTTCCTGCAAAATTTTCACTGCTCCATCTTGAATGGCAATTTTCAGCCCACCAGCGGTAAAGGTGCCGACAAATACCACGGTGCGACTGTTTTGCGTGATATTGATAAAACCACCTGCACCGGCCAGTTTGGGGCCAAATCGGCTCACATTGATGCTCCCTGAAGCATCGCACTCGGCCAGCCCGAGGCACGCCAGATCCAATCCGCCACCATCGTAAAAATCAAACTGCTGATTCATGTCAATAACCGCCTCGGGGTTGGTTGCTGCACCAAAGTTGAGACCCGATGCCGGCATGCCACCTATCACGCCGGGTTCAGCAGTGAGAGTCATGTATTTCAGGATTTTTTCTTCGTTGGCCACTGCTGCCACCCCCTCGGGCATGCCAATGCCCAGATTTACCACGGCATTGGGCAGTAACTCAAAAGCCGCACGGCGTGCGATCACCTTGCGTTCATCAAGAGGCATGGGCGCAATGGCATCCAGCGGTACCCGTACCTCAGCAGAAAAGGCCGGGTTGTACACCCCACCGAGGTTTTGCGGATGGTTTTGCGGCTGCGCCAGCACCACGCAATCGACCAAAATACCTGGAACTTTGACGCGACGCGGGTTGAGTGAGCCACGATCAACAATGCGTTCGACCTGTGCAATTACAAAACCACCACTGTTTTTGGTGGCGGTGGCAATCGCCAGCGAGTCTTGCGTCAGGGTTTCACGCTCCATCGTCAAGTTGCCTTCGGCGTCTGCACTGGTCGCGCGAATAAACGCCACCGAAATGGGCAAGGTTTTGTAATACAACAGCTCTTTGCCGCCCAGCGTGATGACTTCCACGATGTCTTCCGTGGTTTTGCTACCAATCTTGCCACCTTCAAGCCGAGGATCAACAAACGTTCCCAAACCGACTTTGGAGGCAGTGCCTGGCAAGCCACAGGCAATATCGCGGTACAAATGCGAGATCACCCCCAGCGGCAAGTTGTACGCCTCAATTTTGTTTTGCAGCGCAAGTTTGCCAATTTGGGGCACCAATCCATAATGGCCACCAATCACGCGCTTGAGCATGCCTTCGTGTGCCAAGTGGTTTAACCCTGCAGTTGCACCATCGCCCGGGCCACCGCCAAAGAGCAGCGTTAGATTGTTCGGGGCCGCAGTTTCCAAAAAGCGCTGTTCAAGCGCCAAAATCAACTCAACCGGAACACCATTGCTACCAAATCCAGAGCAGCATACGGTATCACCATTGCGCACAATGGCAATCGCTTCAGATGCAGAGACAACTTTTTTTCGCATAATGAACTCCTGTTAATTGTTTCAACTCACGATGGTACGCATCCAGCCGGGCAGCTCAATGGCTTTTTGCAATGGAAAATCGACCCAGATTGTTGTGGCTCCACCGACTGCGTAAATCACCCCTGGTTTGTCAGCACGCTCCATGGTGGCCCAGGACTCAAATGTCGTTCGTGCCGGATCACTGGCAAACATTTTGATCAGCACATCGCCCGGGTATTCAAATTGCTTATAAAAATTACAGAAAGCATTGACGATCACCGGCCCCTCTCCTTTCGGATTAGGCATGGCGCCAATCGACTGCAGCCAGTCAATCCGGCACGTCTCCAGATACCTGAAGTAGGTGGTGTTATTCACGTGGTTCATCGCATCCATGTCACCCCAACGAATCGGGATAAGCATTTCAAACACCTGTTTCTTACACTGAGGGATTTCAAATTTCATGTTTTATTGGGGTCGCTTGGCTGTTCACTCGACTGAATCTTAACGATGCGCTCGAATGGATGCAAATATACCCAAGGTGAACAACAGCGTGGCCAGCCACTGTGCATGACTGGGCCAGGTACCATCCCAGACAAACGAGTACAACAAGGCAAAAAGCGTTTCGCTCACGATCAGCTGGCCACACAGACTGACACTCAAACGCTGGCTGGCAATATTCCACAAAATGCTCGCAGCCCATGCTGAACCCAACCCTGTTGCTATGCAAATAAGAGCTATCAGCGCAATATCATCAAGCGCCAACAGCACTTTTGCATCAGAACCAGCAAACAACCATAAAAGCAGTGCGCCGAGTCCAGTGGCAATACCCAGCCAATTGGCCCACTCGGTTGCAGTGACCTCCGGATGCCGTTTTAACCAGGCTGCATTGAGTATGGCAAACGCCGTCCAGCAAGCCATGGCGACCAGCGACAAAACCACACCGAGCCAAAAATCAGCACCCGCTGCTGTACTTTGCAGCAGGCTGTGCAGGGTTGACTGCATCATCAAGCCCAAACCTGAAGCGGTGAGCAGCAAGCCCGGCACCAAAGCTGACCATTGCAAACCGACCGGTTTACCCAACAGCATGACCCAAATCGGGATGGTGCCAATAATGAGTGTCGGCACTTCAGTACCCGCATACGTAATCGACTGCGCCAGCAGCAAGTAATACCCAGTGGCACCCAACAGACTCATGCCAAGCGCAACCAGTGCCTGATGCCAGCTTGGCAAGCGATGCGAGCGCAAGGTCAACAACATAGCCAACGCAGCCACACTGCCATAGCTAACAAAGCGCCCAGCCGTCAGATCAACACTGCTAAGCCCCGGCGTCATGCGCGGCACCACGAATACCAGGCCCCACAAAGCGCCAGCCAGCAACCCGGCGGCAATACCGGTCAGCATAAAACGTCAGACAGAAAAGCCATCATCAGCCGAGATCACTGCACCATTGATAAAGTGGCTTTGATCCGAGCACAACATGACCAACAAGGCATCGAGATCTTGCGGATGCCCAACACGCTTGCGTGGCAACATCTGCATGAGTTTATGGCCCGCTTCAGTTTGCCAATGATGGTGGTTGATTTCGGTATCGATGTAGCCTGGGCAAATTGCATTCACATTGATGCCAAACTTGCCCCATTCCAGCGCCATCGCTTTGGTCATCTGAACCACAGCGGCTTTGCTCATGCAATAAACGCCAATTTTTGGCAACACACGCAAGCCAGCCGTAGAAGCAATATTGATGATGCGCCCACCGGTGTAACTCCCCGGTGCCGAGCCTTGGGCGCGTGCCAGCATGCGTTTGCCAACTTCTTGCGCAACAAAAAATGCACCTTTGACGTTGGTGTCAAACATGTAATTGAAGTCATCCTCGCTCACGTCCTGAATCCGTTGTGTCGTGCTGACACCCGAGTTATTGACCAGAATGTCGATCGAGCCAACCTCGGTCTCAGCGTGCGCTACAGCGGACTTGATCGACGCGTGGTCGGTCACATCCAGCTCAATCACATGTGCGTCACCGCCCTCACCGTCAATCTGTGCACGCAAATCTTTGAGTCGCTCGATACGGCGACTTGCCAGCACCACAGCCGCCCCGGCAGCTGACAAGGTACGGGCAAACTGTGCCCCTAGCCCACTGGAGGCACCGGTGATAAACGCCACCCGACCCGATAAATCGATGCTGTAAGCCATTTGAAGATTCTCCTAATAAATAGAACGATCGTTCTATTATGAACAATCTCTTGCCTAAAATCTGACTTTGTCGAGGACAATTCACCTCGGTTTTAGCCAACTTTGCCATTGCCTGCAGTTTAATCAGTTGAAAGCGAGCTCACCATGACAGAAGAAGAAATCCTGGCCCAATTTGGCCCCCGTGAATCGATGGAATACGACGTCGTTGTCGTCGGTGCTGGTCCGGCTGGGCTGTCAACCGCCATTCGCATGAAACAACTTGCCAGCCAAAATGGCAAAGAAATCTCGGTTGTCGTACTCGAAAAAGGCTCGGAACCAGGCGCACATATTTTGTCGGGCGCCGTGCTGGATCCGATTTCTCTTGCGGAACTGATTCCCGATTGGAAGGCCCTGGGTGCACCGCTGAATCAGCCCGTGACCGACGAGGCCATGCTGTTCCTGAGCGAAACAACCGGCTATCGCACGCCCAATCTGTTGCTCCCCAAATGCAGCCAAAACCACGGCAACTACATCATCAGTCTGGGCGCACTGACTCGCTGGCTGGCCACGCAAGCAGAAGTTTTGGGGGTTGAAATTTTCCCGGGTTTTGCGGCTGCACAGGTGCTGTACGCTGACAACGGCGCAGTCAGAGGCGTGGCCACAGGCAACATGGGCGTTGAAAAGTCAGGCGACCCTGGCTCAAATTTCCAGTTAGGAATGGAATTGCTGGGCAAATACACTGTCTTTGCCGAAGGCTCTCGCGGTCACTTGGGCAAGCAGCTCATCGCCAAATTCAAACTCGACGAAGGCTGCGACCCTCAAAGCTACGGCATCGGTATCAAAGAAGTGTGGGAAGTCGAACCCGCACGCCACGAACCGGGTCTGGTGGTGCACACAGCCGGCTGGCCGATGGACGATGCGACCTACGGTGGCTCGTTCCTGTACCACATGGAAGACAACAAGATCGCCATGGGGTTCATCACCGGGCTGAACTACAGCAACCCCTACCTCAGCCCGTTTGAAGAGTTTCAGCGCTGGAAAACCCACCCCAACATCCGTTGGTACCTGGAAAATTCAAAGGGCGAAGTTACTGCAAAAAGAATAGCTTATGGTGCCCGTGCCATAACCGCTGGAGGTCTATTATCCTTACCAAAAACGGTGTTTCCAGGGGGGGCACTGGTGGGCTGCGATGCTGGTTTTCTGAACGTCAGCCGCATTAAGGGCACACACTCGGCGATCAAATCGGGCATGCTGGCTGCAGATGCTGCCTATGACGCCGTGCAAGCAGGTCGCCAGCAAGATGAGCTAAGTGCTTACCCACAAGCCTTTGAGCAAAGCTGGCTTTTCACCGAACTGAACAAATCGCGCAACTTCAAATCGTGGTTTAAATATGGTCTGCGTGTTGGCACACTGATGAATGGTCTGGAACAGTTTAGTCTGGGTGGCGCTATGCCCTGGACGATTCACCGCGACAAGCCAGACCACACCTATCTAAAACCGGCTGCCCAGTGCCAACCGATTGACTATCCAAAACCCGATGGCAAGCTGACCTTTGACCGCCTGAGCAGTGTCTTTATCAGCAGCGCTAACCACGAAGAAAACCAGCCA
Organism: uncultured beta proteobacterium; assembly: GCA_903930255.1. GTDB lineage: Bacteria > Pseudomonadota > Gammaproteobacteria > Burkholderiales > Burkholderiaceae_C > Rhodoferax. Next base: position 36,339 of record CAIYYA010000225.1, on the reverse strand, counting down.
TCGCACCTGACCCTCAAAGATGCCAGTGTGCCAGTTCAGGTTAACCTGGCCAAATACGCAGGGCCCGAAGCCCGCTACTGCCCAGCGGGTGTCTATGAGTTTGTGAAAAATGCTGACAACACCGACCGGCTGCAGATCAATGCGGCCAATTGCGTGCATTGCAAAACCTGCGACATCAAAGACCCTACGCAAAACATCGTTTGGCTCACGCCTGAAGGCGGCGGCGGACCGAATTACTCGGCGATGTAGGGTTTTCAAGAATTACCTGTCGACGTAACCCCCGATTGACGTTTTTTGAAACAGCCCCTGCCATGCAGCGGGCTGTTTTTTTGTGCCCGTGGAATTGGCGCACTGGATGGCTGCGTCGTTTCTAAGACGTAACAAAGACGTAACAAAGTAGCCAAAGTGTGAACTATGTCACGCTTGCGCCCAATGGTTGCGGCGGACTATTTGTAAAAAGCCTGCATTGAAATCTACCATTCGTTCATCCTTTTTTCACCCGCACCAAACGGAAAAAAATCATGAACATCTCAAAAATTTCTCGCGCACTGAAAATCACACTGACCAGCGTATTGCTGTTGGGTTCACAGTTGGCAGCAGCCCAGTTTGACACTGGCAGCGTGATCAATCTGAACTGGTCTAGCTTGGGTTCTCAAAGTGGTGGCAATGGTGCGTTCAGTGGCTCCATCGTTTCAGGCCCGGGTGCAGGCACTTCATTTGTCAGTTTTTGCCTGGAAAAATTTGAAACATTCAATCTCAACAGCAATTTGTTTGTTAAAAATGTTTCTACCACCACCACCACGGCTGATCCTTTGAGTGCTGAAACGGCATGGTTGTTTTCTCAGTACAGCAACAATGCAGTGGGCTATACGGCCACGACCAATTCGAAAAATTTGTCGATGCAAAATGCCTTTTGGTTCCTGGAAGGTGAGATCACCCAAAGCGTCCTGAATGCTGATACACAAGCAAAGAATTGGGTTACAGCTGCGCAAACTGCAGTGACATCTGGTGCTTGGAGCGGAGTCGGCAACGTTCGCGTCTTGAACCTCTATAAAGACGTCAATTACGGCACTGCAGCCCAAGACCAACTGGTCATGCTGGCACCGGTGCCCGAGCCTGAAACCTACGCCATGCTGCTGGCGGGCTTGGGCATGATGGGTGCCGTGGTGCGCAAGCGCAAACAAACCCGCCAACTTTGATTTAAAAGTTACTCACCAAAACGGCTGCCAGAGCCTATAGACAAGCACTTGCAGCTATTTTATTGGTAGCTTCAAATGGCCGGTATTACGCCCGGCTCCACAGGCTCATCTGAAGCAAACAGCTGTGTAGCCAAAGCAAGACCATCCGGGCGCTGCAGGCGCTCACACCACGCCTGGACACAGCTTGTTTCCACAGGATGGGGCTCAAAGGCAATTCGTGTCACCACGCGCGCAACAACCTGGGCGGCAACACCGGCTGCAACCATATCAGCTGTAAAACGACTGGCTGCATCACCCATGCGAAACGCATTGATATTGGCTTTGACGATGCGCTCACCTTTGCGGTGAAACAGTTTTTCCAGCTGCTTTTCAATTAGTTCGGGGGCAAACGGCAAATGCATCGCGGCCGCACCCAGCACCACGGTGTTTTGCACTTTGACGCTGCCAGCGCGCTGCGCCAAGCGACTCGCATCCAGCGCCACCAGACGCGGCACTGAAAACAGCACCTGATACAGCGCGTCCAGGGCGGGATAGTTATCCACATTGATCATCGGTGTGATGTCGGTGACGATCCAGCCTTCGGGTCGCAACAGCTGGCTGTAGCGCAGTGCCTCCATCGGCTCCACCGACACCACCATACTGGCTGCGCCCTGACCAATCAGGTCACTCGCCACAGCCTGATCTGAAATGCGTACAAAGGCCGACACGGCGCCACCGCGCTGCGCCATTCCATGCACTTCAGATTGTTTCAAATGTAAACCCGCTGCATGAATGGCGTGGTCGATCACGCCCGCCATGGTCAAAACACCCTGCCCGCCAACGCCGCAAACAACCATGTCGTACTTCATACGGACACCACCTTGATCTGGCGTTTTTCTTCGCGTGAATGTTTGATGTCCTTGATTTCCTTGGCATAGGTCACACAGGCACGCCGTGCGATGATGACCGAAAGTCCCTCGTAGGCCAGCTCTTCGCGAATCGTTGTCTTGGTTTGTTCTTTCTTGTGCGGTGACGGCACCACAATACGAATGTGCTCACGGGGAACGCCCAAGCCTGCAACCAGGTCAACCACCTCTTCGTCCGAAGCCGCTGTCGGTTGACCGCCGGTCATAGCAATGATGCTGTTGTCAAGGATAAACACCTTGATATTGGTGTTGTCACGCACTGCATCGAGCATCGGAGCCAAACCCGTGTGGGTAAATGTGCCATCTCCAATCACACAGATGGAACGCCCCATCCCGGCATGCACCACACCAATCGAAAGGCCGATCGATGCCCCCATGCACAAACACGAATGCATTCCCTGTAGCGGCCCAACCGCCCCCAGCGTATAGCAACCAATATCCCCCATGACGCGCGCACCCGGCTCGACTTCAGCCAGCACTTCATTGATGGCAAGATAGGAATCCGTGTGGGGACACTTGTCACACAAGCTGGGAGGACGCCCCACCAGCACGTCGGCCAGGCCAGCCACCTGTAGCGAGGGGGAGATCGGCAAACCAAAGCAGCGTTTGATGGCGTCCTGCGACATTTCGCCGACACGCGGCAAATCGCCCGTGAGCTTGCCACGAATCGGCAGTTCGCGCATCAACCCCAGTGCGGTGATGTAACGCTCAATAAAGGGATAGCCTTCTTCAATCACACAGAGTTCGCTGCAAGCATCAAAAAGCTGGCGGATTTTCTTCACCGGCAAGGGGTAGCAAGCAATGCGCAGCACGTTGTACTCAGCCAATTGCTCTCCCATGGCTTCTTGCAGGTAGTTCCAGGCCAGACCACTCACCAAAATCCCGGGGCGCTTGTTGCCTTCGTGCAGCGTCAAGCTGTTGACCGGATGGGCCTCGGAGTAGTCTTGCAGCGCCTTTTGTTTGTCAACCAGGCTGGCATAGGCTCGCCGTGCGTTCACCGGCAGCAAGATGAAGCGTGTTGGGTCAGCGACAAAATTGGCCACGTTTTGCTCGCGGCGTTTGTGCAGCTTGACCTTCGAGCGGCTGTGCGCCAGGCGGGTTACCAGACGCAGTAACACCGGCACTTGCAACTGCTCGGACAAGTCAAAAGCTTCACGCATGAAGTCATAGCACTGCTGCTGGTCAGAGGGCTCCAGACACGGCACCATGGCAAAGTCGGCAAAGTAGCGTGAGTCTTGCTCGTTTTGCGAACTGTGCATGGATGGGTCATCCGCCACCACCACCACCAGCCCGCCATGTGCACCTGACACTGCAGCGTTCATGAACGGATCTGCCGCCACATTCAGCCCAACGTGTTTCATCGACACCACCGAACGTCGCCCGGCATAAGAAACGCCGACGCCTTCTTCAAGCGACACTTTTTCATTGGTTGACCACATGCCACGAATCGGCAGGTCATGCGCTTTGGCGTAATCTTCGATTGCTTGATAAATCTCGGTGGAAGGCGTGCCAGGGTAAGCAAAAGCAGCGCTGATACCCGCATCAATGGCGCCACGCGCAATCGCCTCGTCGCCCAGCAAAATCAGTTCAGACATGGTTTTTCCAATGTATTGGATAGAAAAATTAAAGGATTTACTCTATTTTAGGTAGCTATTGTTGCTTGCCTTAAAGGCGAAGCAGGCCAAAATGGTGAATGGACAGATGGCCTGCTCGGTCAAGCTTACTTCACCAGTGCCCAGTCGCTGTTTTTGATTTCCAGCATATTAAATGCCGACAAGTCCAGGCCCATGTGGTCGGTGGCAGACATGTTCACCTTGCCGCCGGTGCCGATAAAGCCTTTGGTGGCTTCAATCGCATCGCGGACTTTGGCTTTGTCGGTACCGCCAGCGCGTTTGATGGCATCCACGGCCAGCATCAAACCGTCGTAGGCATGGCCACCAAAGGTGGAGACATCGGTTTTCCATTTGTCGTTAAAGGCTTTGGTGTAGCCCACCACCACCGGTTTTTGCGGGTCGTTGGCAGCCAGTTTGTCAGCAATCAGCAGCGAAGCTGCGGGCAAACGCACACCTTCAGCAGCCGGGCCTGCGAGCTTGATGAACTCTTCAGAAGCAACACCATGCGATTGGTACAGCGGCAAGGTGATGCCAAGCTGTTTGTAGTTTTTCGTCACAATGGCTGGGCCTTGACCCAAACCAAAGACAAACACAGCTTGCACATCAGCGGTGTTGCGGATTTTGGTCAGCTGCGGGCTGATGTCGGTGTCTTTGGGACCATAGGTTTCATTGGCCACCAGGGTAATGCCATATTTACCTGCCACCGCCTCGGTTTCTTTTTTGCCGGATTGACCAAAACCACTGGTTTCAGACAACAAGGCGACCTTGGTCAAACCACGTTTTTTCATGTCATCAAACACGCGTTCAGCCGCCATACGATCGGTGTGTGGTGTTTTGAAAACCCATTTTTTGACGGGCTCAACAATCACGACAGCGCCGGCCAGCGAGATGAACGGAATCTGGGCTTTTTCAACCAGTGGCACCATCGACATGGTGGCTCCGGTGGTAGTGCCACCCACAATCACATCAACCTTGTCGTCGTCAATTAGACGCTTGGCAAATCCGTTGGCCTTGCCTGCATCACTGCCATCGTCGTAGTGGACCAGCTCGAGCTGGCGCCCCAGCACGCCCCCCTTTTTGTTGATGTCTTCGACATACATCTGCAGTGTTTTGAGCTCCGGGTCACCTAAAAAAGCGGCCGGTCCGGTCACCGACAGCACCGAACCGATTTTGATGGGGTCGGCTGCCAAGGCACCGAGTGCACACATCGCCATGGCCGTGCCAGAGATGATTTTTTTGATTGAAAATTTCATTGATTTGTCTCCTGTTGTGGTTAAAAAATCGTCAGTTTAGGACTTATGCAAAATTGTCCCGGCTAGGCGTTCCGACGCAGGCAGTACAAACGTACGGCAAGTTGGCGCAACGACCCCGGGGCGGTTTTACGTAAGTCCTACAGTTGTTTCGGGCGCTCGTCAATCAAACGCCTGGCCTTGCCAGCCAAAGTGCGTGGAATCGAGTCAAATTTCAGCACCGTGATATGGGTCGAAATACCGATGTTGGTTTTGATGTGGTGTTGCAATTCTTTGCCTAAAGCGTCAATTTGGGGTTGCGTCAGCGCAAACGATACCTCGCGCTGCAACTCGCAGCGAACCTCGACCTGGTCCAGATGAGCATCGCGGCTCAGGATGATCTGGTAATTTCCCGAGAGCCGCTTGTCGCGCAAGATTTGTTCTTCAATTTGCGTCGGAAACACGTTCACACCGCGAATGATCAGCATGTCGTCTGAGCGTCCGGTGATGCGGTCGATGCGCCTGAAACTGCGCGCAGTCGGCGCCAGCAGGCGGGTCAGATCGCGCGTGCGGTAGCGAATCACCGGCATGGCCTGTTTGCTCAGCGAGGTAAAAACCAACTCACCCGATTCGCCGTCCGGCAGCACCTCGCCCGTTTCAGGGTTGATGATTTCCGGGTAAAAGTGATCCTCCCAAATGACCGGGCCGTCTTTTGCCTCGATGCATTCGCAGGCTACGCCGGGGCCAATCACTTCGGTCAGACCATAAATATCGATCGCATCGAGCCCCAGTTTTTGCTCGATCTCGCCGCGCATGCCCTCACCCCAGGGTTCGGCACCAAACATGCCGATTTTCAGCGAAATTTCTTCGGGCGGGATGCCCAGCTTTTCAAACTCTTCGGCAATCACCAGACTGTAAGACGGTGTTGCCATCAGGATATCGGGCTTGAAATCCTGAATTAGCTGCACCTGTTTTTCGGTTTGCCCACCCGAGATCGGCACCACCATGCAGCCGAGTTTTTCTGCCCCATAGTGCGCGCCCAAGCCACCAGTAAACAAGCCGTAACCATAGGAAATTTGACAAATATCCCCTGCGCGCGCACCCGCCGCCCGCATCGACCTGGCCATCAGCTGCGCCCAGGTGTCGATGTCTTGCTGGGTGTAACCCACCACGATCGGCTTGCCCGTGGTGCCTGACGAAGCATGCACTCGCACCACCTGATTGCGTGGCACGGCAAACAGACCAAACGGGTAGTTGTCACGCAAATCAAGTTTGGTGGTAAACGGGAATTTGGCCAAGTCAGTCAGTGTTTTGAGGTCGTCCGGGTGCACACCTTGGGCATCGCACTTGGCCTTGAAATGGACCACGTTGTCATAGGTGTGGCGCACCGACCATTGCAGGCGCTGCAGCTGCAAGGCCGAGATTTCATCGCGGCTGGCACTTTCGATGGCTTCCAGATCGCCCGGTAGAGGTTTTTTTGCTGTCATGTTTGTCGTCTCTCGTTCCAATATTACTTTTACATACCCAGATAAGCGACACGCACCTGCTCGTTGCGTACCAATTCATTGCCCGTCCCAGTCAAGGTCACACAGCCGGTCTCCAGCACGTAGCCTCGATCGGCAATATCCAGCGCAGCCAGTGCGTTTTGCTCGACCAGCAGGATCGTCATACCCTGGCTTTTCAGGGTTTTGATCACATCAAATACCTCTTGCACCAACAGCGGCGCCAACCCCATGGAAGGCTCATCGAGCAGTAGCATGCGTGGCCGCCCCATCAAAGCCCGGCCAATCGCCAACATTTGTTGCTGGCCGCCAGATAAAGTGCCCGCCGCTTGCTGGCGTTTTTCTTTCAGAATTGGGAACATGCTGAAAATTTTCTCCATGTCGCCCTCAACCTGATGGCGCGGTTGGGTGTAAGCACCCAACCGCAGGTTGTCTTCAATCGACAAGGGACCAAACACCTGGCGCCCCTCAGGGCTTTGGCAGATGCCCCGGCGCACGCGGGCGTCTGAGCGCAGTTTGCTGATGTCTTCACCGTCAAAGTGAATACGGCCCGCGCTCATCGGCTGCACGCCAGAGAGCGTGCGCAAAAAGGTGGTTTTACCCGCGCCATTGGCGCCCACCAGTGCCACTGTTTCACCCCGACGGACTTCAATGCTGATGCCTTTGAGCGCCTTGATGCGGCCATAGCAGCTCTCAAGCCCCTGCACCCGCAACAGCACGTCGGCTTGCGCCGGCACTGCCCCGCCCAGCAAATGACCCGCACTTTTCCCACCCAGCCCGAGCGACTCAGGTGCCACGCTAACGATGCGGTGGTACAACTCGCGAAATTCAGCCTGAGCAGCCTCACCAAATAGCGGGTGCTCGCTGTCGTGAAAGGCGCGATTAATCTCCAGCCAGTCATCTTTCAGCAGGGTCTTGTGCGCCACCGGCAACACCTGCTTTTCTTCGGTCAGGATGTGCGACTTCATGTCGGCCGTAAAGTCCTGCAACTGGTGGGCCAGCTCGCTTGCAGCAAGTCTGCCTGTGGCCACGGCATCGATGCTGGCACGCAAGGCCCGGTGCTTGGCAGGCGCGCTGTGGTGATCTTGCTCCAAACTATCCAGCGTTACGGCCAGATCGGGATTGCGCAGCCGCACAAAACGGAACAGGTAATCGTTTTCTTTGGGGTAATGCACCCGCGTTTCAAGCTGTTCGATGTAGTTCAGCACCGAGCTCAGAAAAAGCGGCTCAAGCTCGCCACCTTCTTGCAGCTCGCGCGCCAGCTGATCGACCGTGGTAGCCATGCGCCACAGGTTGTTGTGGTCTTCGCTGATGATGCGCAGTGCGTCCATGGGGCGGTTCTTTCAGGCGTGTGCGCCCAGATAGGCGGCAATCACATCGGGGTTGTTGCGCACTTCAATACAACTGCCCTCAGCCAGTTTTTTGCCATAGTCGAGCACCAAAATACGGTCTGACAAATTCATCACCATCTTCATGTCGTGCTCAACCAGCACCACCGTCACACCCGAGTCAGCAATTTTGCGCACCAGTTCGTCCACGTCCTGGGTTTCTTTGGTGTTCAGTCCGGCAGCGGGTTCATCCAAAAAAATCAGCTTTGGCTGCATGGCCAGAGCACGCGCAATCTCAAGACGTTTTAAAGCCCCATAGGGCATGCTGTCTGCACGACACTGCACGTAATCTTGCAGCCCGACAAAACGCATCAAATCGGCCGCTTCATCACGCAATTCTCGGTCGCGTTGCCGCATCGATGGCCAGCGCAGTGCCGCCTTGAACAGATTGCGATCGAGCCGCAAGTGGGCACCCACCATCACGTTCTCGAGCGCGCTCATATTCATGCAGATTTGCAGATTTTGAAACGTGCGCGCCACACCACGCTGCGCCAGTTCGTTGGGACTCTTGCCGCCGATCGATTCACCGTTGAGCAAGATGCTGCCGCTGGTTGGCGTGTAAATTCCGGTAATCAGGTTAAACAGCGTGGTTTTTCCAGCCCCGTTGGGGCCGATCACGGCATAGATCAGCCCCGCGTCGATGCTGAAGCTGACGTTTTGCACAGCCTTGACACCACCAAAGTGAATGCTGAGCTGTTGCACGTCAAGCAGTGCCATGCTCATGGGCCTTTGCCAAATTTGGCGGCCAGTGTGGGCACCAGCCCTTTTGGCAGAAAAATCATGCAGAGCATCAAAATAGTGCCAAAGGCCACCGTTTCCCAGCCCTCAAAAGAAGTCAGCGCCTGTGGCAAAGCCGTCAGTAAAACGGCGCCCAGCACCGAACCATAAACCGAAGCCATGCCACCAATCACGACCATGGTGACCAATTCAATCGAATGGAAAAAATCGGCCAGATTGGGCGTAACAAAACCAACGTAATGCGCGGTGATGCTGCCCATCACGCTGGCGATGATGGCTGATACGACAAAAATTGCCACCTTGTAGCGAACCACATCAACACCCACCACCTGCGAGGCAACCTCGGAGCCATGCAAGGCGCGCAGGGCTCGGCCAAAAGGCGAATCGATCAGGCTCAAAGACGACCAAACGCACAAGCAAAGCAGCAGCGCAACCACCCAATACCACTGCTTGTCGCTGCTTAGCTCAAAACCGAGCAAGCCAAAAGCTGGCACCGGCATACCGTCCGGACCACCGGTCAAGGCAGCCTCGTTGCGCACCACAATGTTGATGATGATGCCCAAGCCAAGCGTGGCCATGGCCAAATAATGCCCCTTGAGTTTGAAGATGGGACGAGCCAGCACTGCAGCCAACAAGCCCGCTGCGAGTGCACCCGCACCCAGGGCCAGCAGCGGATGCCAGCCAAAATGTGTTGGCAATACCGCAGAGGCATACGCACCAATGCCTAAAAACCCGGCATGCCCCAAACTGATCTGCCCGGCAAAACCAATCAGTAAATTCAGGCTCAACACAATCATCGCGTTAATTGCCATGCGAATGGCCAGATCCATATAAAAGCTATTCGGCAGCACAAAAGGCAGCACGGCGAGAACCGCCATCAGAATGTAAAGACCGGTAAACGGGTGCTTGTGCATGCTCAAACCCGCTCGGTCGATTTGCCACCAAACAAACCGTTTGGCATAAAAAACAAGATCAGCAAGATCAGCACAAAGGGCATCGCATCTTTGTATGACGACGAAATGTAGCCAGCCCCCATGGCCTCCAGAATCCCCACCAGCAAACCACCGAGCACGGCGCCCAGCCCATTACCCAAGCCGCCTACCACGGCAGCAACAAAACCCTTAAGCCCAAGCATGATGCCTACATCGTAAGAGGTGAGTGTGATGGGTGTGACCAAAACGCCACCGAGTGCACCCAGTCCGGCTGACATGGCAAAACTCATGAACAGCACCCAATCGGTGTTGATTCCCACCAATTCGGCGGCCAGTCGGTTGTGCGAAGTGGCGAGCATGGCCTTGCCGTGCAAGGTGCGGTTAAAAAAGTACCACAGCGCCAGCACCACCAGCGCCGTAATACCCAGCACCCACAGGCTTTGCGGCATCAGCGTAGCCCCCAAAATCTGCAAAGGCACATCGCCCGAAAAAGCAGGCAGGCTGTGTGCGCCCTTGCCTAGCCCGACCTGAACCAAGCCGCGAATCACCAGCGATGCACCAATGGTGATGATGATGAGCGTGACAGACTCCGCGCCTTTGACCGGTTCAATCGCCAGTTTTTCTACCACTACACCCACCAATGCTGGCAGCAAAATCGCCAAACCCAAAGCAATCGGTAGCGACAAGCCGGCCTGCGTGAAATACACCGCCAGCATGCCGCCCAGCATGATGAATTCACCTTGTGCAAAGTTGATGACCTTGCTGGCGTTATAGATCAATGTGAAGCCCAATGCCGCCAGCGCATAGGTTGCGCCAACGGTGATACCAGCGAAAAGAAACTGTAAAAACTGAGCCAGCATCGAATGGGTAATCGGGATAAATGATGTGTTGTGAATTGATTCTATCAATAGGCATTTTAGGCAAATACTATGGCCTCCTGAGACATAAAAAATCAGCGGTGAACGCTGCGGCTAGAATCCAGTCGGTCAGGAGAGAGCACTGCCACTAGCGGTGCCGCCGAAGGCGCAGGAGTCTGTTCAACCAGACGATGAACGCTCAGGCAAAAGGACTGACACACGTCTGTTTTCAGACGTTTCCCAACTGGAGAGAGGTTGCAGCAGATGCAGCCCACCGAAGGAGCAAACCTGCATCGCCAGGCGAATCTCTCAGGTAAAGCGGACAGTGGGGGCACACGCATGGCGCAGGCTTTGGTCTGCGTTGTGTCATTGTTTGACCCTGCTGAAATGGAATCCTCATGTCTGCCCCAGCTGACCTTCTCAAAGTCCCCTTGAATGACCTGCATGTGTCGCTTGGCGCACGTATGGTGCCGTTTGCCGGCTATTCGATGCCAGTGCAATACCCGGCTGGCCTGATGGCAGAGCACAAACACACACGCACAGCCGCTGGCCTGTTTGATGTTTCGCACATGGGGCAATTGCGCCTGGTGGGCGAAGACGCTGCGGCTGCCCTTGAAACCCTGCTGCCCGTTGATGTGATCGATTTGCCAGTTGGCAAGCAACGCTACGGCTTGCTGCTCAATGATGACGGCGGCATCATCGACGACCTGATGTTTGTCAACCGCGGCACTGATATTTTTGTCATCGTCAACGGTGCCTGCAAAGTGGCTGACATCGCACACATTCAGGCCAAGATCGGCACGCGTTGCCAGGTTATTCCAATGCCCGAGCGTGCCTTGCTGGCGCTGCAAGGCCCTTTGGCCGTGACAGCTCTGGCACGCTTGGCTCCTGGCGTTGAAAAACTCGTTTTTATGACCGGTGGCACCTTTACTGTCACAACCGACGAGCGTGCTATCGAAGTTTTCTTGACGCGCAGCGGCTACACCGGTGAAGACGGTTTTGAGATTTCGGTGCACCAATCCGATGCGCTGGCGCTCGCCACTGCACTACTGGCACAAGCCGAAGTCAAACCCATTGGGCTAGGCGCACGTAATTCGCTGCGCCTGGAAGCCGGCCTGCCGCTGTATGGCAACGACATCGACACCCTCACCAACCCGGTTCAGGCCGGTTTGCAGTGGGCTATACAAAAGGTGCGGCGCAGCGGCGGCGCGCGCGCAGGTGGCTTTCCGGGTGCTAGCAAAATACTAGCTTCTCTAGCAGACCAGTCGGGCGTTGGAGGCCTAAAACGTGTTGGTCTTTTGGCACTCGAACGGGTACCCGTGCGGGAACACACCGAGCTGCAAAGCAGCAACGGTGTACGCTTGGGTGAAGTCACCAGCGGGCTGCTTGGCCCCACCATCGACCAACCGATTGCCATGGGCTACGTGCCCTCTGAATTTGCAGCACTGGGCACCCGCATCAACGCCATGGTGCGCGGCAAAGCGGTTCCCATGCAAGTTGTTGCCATGCCTTTTGTACCCACCAATTATTTCCGCGGTTAAATTTTTTCAGGAGAACCCTCATGACCATCCAATACACCCAAGATCACGAATGGATTGAAATCAACGGCAACAGTGCCACCGTCGGCATTACCCAGCACGCGCAAGATGCGCTGGGCGATGTAGTGTTTGTTGATTTACCCGAAATTGGCAAAAGCTACGCCGCCAAAGATGCGGCCGCTGTGGTCGAGTCGGTTAAAGCTGCTGCCGACGTGTATATGCCGGCTAGCGCCACCGTGACGGAAGTCAACGAAGCCCTGCGCGCGGACCCTTCCTTGGCCAATTCGGATCCCATGGGTGCTGGCTGGTTCTTCAAAATCACGCTGGACAACCCGGCTGAGCTGGACGGTTTGATGGATGCAACCAGCTACAGCGCATTTGCCGACGCTGCACACTGACTCTCAGTTTTTAGTCGGTAGTTGGTAGTCGGTAGTCCAACTAATCACTACAAACTAAAAACTAAAAACTCTTGAATTGAACCAACCATGTCCTGTATGCCTACCCTTGTTGAACTTGAAAACACCAGCGAATTTTTAGCTCGCCATATTGGTGTTGATGCCGCAGATGAAGCGCTGATGCTGCAAGCCATTGGTGCGAGTTCGCGCCGTGCATTGATCGAAGCCATCGTGCCCGCATCCATTGCGCGCAGCCAACCAATGGATTTGCCCCCCCCCGTGACCGAAGCCGCCGCCTTGGCTGAACTCAAGGCGATTGCTGGCAAAAACAAGGTGTTCAAAAGCTACATTGGGCAAGGCTACTACGACACCCACACCCCTGGCGTGATTCTGCGCAACATTCTGGAAAACCCGGCCTGGTACACCGCCTATACGCCCTATCAGGCAGAAATCAGCCAGGGGCGCATGGAGGCACTGGTCAACTTCCAGACCCTCATCACCGACCTGACAGCCATGCCCATGGCCAATGCGTCGATGCTCGACGAAGCCACTGCAGCTGCCGAGGCCATGACGCTGGCCTTGCGTGTGAGCAAATCCAAAAGCAGCACCCTGGTGGTCGATGCCGAAGTGCTGCCGCAAACACTGGCGGTGCTGCAAACCCGTGCCGAGCCCCTGGGCATCACGATTCAAATTTGTAACGCAGCAGAAGTCTTCGAGCACAACAGCTTTGCCGTGCTGCTGCAATACCCTGGAACAAGCGGCGTGGTGCGTGACGACCGTGCTGGCATCGCCGCTTATAAAGCCCGCGGTGGCGTGGTCATCATGGCCGCTGACTTGCTGGCATTGACGCTGCTCACACCTCCCGGCGAGCTCGGGGCAGATATTGCCATTGGCACAACCCAGCGCTTGGGTATGCCGATGGGCAACGGCGGCCCGCACGCCGCCTACATGGCCTGTCTGGATGCTCACAAGCGCTCCATGCCGGGGCGGCTGGTTGGCGTCAGCGTGGATGCACACGGCAACCCGGCTTATCGGCTGGCACTGCAAACACGCGAGCAGCACATTCGCCGCGAAAAAGCCACCTCGAACATTTGCACCGCCCAGGTGCTGCCTGCGGTGGTTGCCAGCATGTATGCGGTGTACCACGGGCCCGAGGGACTCAAACGCATAGCCCAGCGCATCGCCAAATTCACGGCCATTTTGGGCGCAGGTTTGCAAAGCATGGGCCACCGGCTGCACAACGCCAGCGCCTTTGACACGCTCACCATCGACACCGGAGAAGCTACACAATCAATAGCTGCTAGCGCACTGGCAGCGTGCGCTAACCTGCGATTTGTCTCACAAAATTCGCTCGGTGTTTCGCTCGATGAAACCACCACCCGCGCCGATATTGAGGCACTGTGGTCATTTTTTGCCAAAGCCGGGCAAACCCTGCCAGACCTTGTGGCCCAGGAGTCGGTGGCGCCTTCCCTGCTGCCCGCGGCCTTGCTGCGCAGCGCGGCTTATCTGACGCATCCGGTGTTCAACACCCACCACAGCGAGACCGGCATGCTGCGCTACCTGCGTCGCCTGGCCGACTTTGACCTGGCGCTCGATCGCAGCATGATCCCGCTAGGCAGTTGCACCATGAAACTCAACGCCACCAGCGAGATGATTCCTATCACCTGGTCCGAATTCGCCGCGATCCACCCGTTCTGCCCAGCGGAGCAACGCCAAGGCTACGCCGAGCTGGATGAACAGTTGCGTGCCTGGTTGTGCCAAGCCACGGGTTATGCGGGCATCAGCCTGCAACCCAATGCGGGCAGCCAGGGCGAATATGCCGGCATGATGGCTATTCGCGGCTACCACGCTTCACGCGGCGAAAGCCAGCGCAACATTTGTCTGATTCCGTCGAGTGCGCACGGCACCAACCCGGCCAGTGCCGCCATGGTTGGCATGAAAGTGGTCGTTACCGCATGCGATGCGCAGGGCAACGTGGACATGGCCGATCTGCAAGCCAAATGTGAGCAACACAGCGCCAACTTGGCAGCGGTGATGATTACCTACCCGAGCACACACGGCGTGTTTGAAACCAGCGTGAAAGACCTGTGTGCCCTGGTGCACAGCCATGGCGGGCGGGTCTATGTGGATGGCGCCAACATGAACGCACTGGTCGGCTTGGCCGCTCCGGGTGAGTTTGGTGGTGACGTGAGCCACCTGAACCTGCACAAAACTTTTTGTATCCCGCACGGCGGTGGCGGGCCCGGTGTTGGCCCAGTCTGCGTGGTGGCGGATCTGGTGCCGTTTTTGCCCGGTGCCGGAGTCGGCGCCGTTTCTGCCGCGCCCCTGGGCAATGCTGCGGTGCTGCCCATCAGCTGGATGTATTGCCGCATGATGGGGTGCAGACGGTCTGAAATCAGCCACTGAAGTCGCCATTTTGAGCGCCAACTACATCAGTGCACGGCTGAAAGACCACTACCCTACCCTCTACACCAGCACCGATGGCCGCGTGGCGCACGAGTGTATTCTGGACTTGCGCCCCCTCAAGGAGAGCAGTGGCGGTGTGTTGGGTGTCAGCGCCGAAGACGTCACCAAACGACTCATGGACTACGGCTTTCATGCCCCCACGCTGAGCTTTCCTGTGCCAGGCACCTTGATGGTCGAACCCACCGAAAGCGAAACACTGGACGAGCTGGACCGCTTCATCAACGCCATGATCGCCATCCGCAAAGAAATTGCCAAGGTCGAACAAGGCGTTTGGCCTCAAGGCAACAACCCACTGAGCAATGCCCCGCACACAGCTGCAGCCTTGCTGGGAGAAGTTTGGGACAAACCTTATTCACGCGAGCTTGCAGCGTTCCCGCTGCCCAGCCTCAAGCAAAGTAAATACTGGCCGCCCGTTGGACGTATCGACAACGTCTATGGCGACCGCAATTTGTTCTGCTCGTGCGTTCCCGTGCAGGCGTAAGCAGCGCCATGGCATCGGCACCGGATGAGTTTGCCAACTATTGCTGCGAACTGCTGTCAAGCGTCGGGGCCTGCGTGGCCAAGCGCATGTTTGGTGGCTACGGCATCAGCACGGATGGTCTGAGCATTGCCATTCTGGCCGATTTGGGGCAAGGCGAAAGGCTCTGGCTGAAAGCGAGCGAGCAGAGCATTGCCCAATTTGAGCAGGCTGGATGCGCGCGCTTCACCTATCTGGCCAAAGGTCAGCCCAAAAGCATGAGCTACTACAGTGCCCCAGAGTCAGCCATGGATTCGATCGCTGAAATGGCGCCTTGGGCACGTCTGGCTCTGGAAGCAGCGCTGGCTTCACGCATGCCGAAGAAAAAAGCACCGACCAAAGTAGCTTCCAGCCCCAAAAAAAAGTAACTTGACCATGCCCAGCACCACCATTTCGCGCCCTCTCGACCCCGGTGAGGCGTTTTTCTTTTTGTCTGACCACGTGTCGTGCATGAACTTTGTGGTGTTTGCCCAGCGCAGCGCCACCCTCGATATGGCGCGTCTGCAAGCTGAACTGAACCGCCTCCAACAAGAAAATGGGCTGCTGCAAGTGCGTATCGAATGGACGCAGCAACAGGGTTTGCGCTTCGAAAGCACCGAACCCTTGACAACGATCCAGCTGCAATGCCACACAACCGACGCTGAAAACTGGCAAAGCTGGATTGAGGGCGAACTCTCGGCCCCCTTTGCCACGGGCGCTGCGCCTTTGCTGCGCTGCCTGTATCTGGAAATTGACAACGCCGAGGCAACCTCTCCCCGCTCGGTGCTGGCGCTGACGTTTCACCACAGCATTGCCGATGGACGCGCTGGTACAGCGTTACTGCGCATCCTGCTTAAACGTTTGGCCAACACCCCGCGCACCGAAGCTGATTCACCAAGCTTGAGCGCCTTGCCCGTGTTACCTGCCATGGCCGATGTTTTCCCGCCAGCGTATCGCTGGAACGAGAACCCCGAGGCAGCTAAGGCACTGCGCGGCACGCTCATCGGCGACTACCGGCGCCACGGCGCGCCCGCTGCCATCCCCTGGCTTGCCAGCCAGGCAGCGGGCAGAACACCCAGGTTCATCCGTCTGCAGTTGCCCGCCCATGTGACCCAGCGTTTACTGACGCGTGCCCGGGAGAACAACACCACACTGCACGGACTGCTCTGCGCAGCCCAGTTGATCGCCCAATGGCAACAACAAACCGACGCTGCGCCCACCGCCTACTTTTTGTCGTGCCCGGTGGACATGCGCGTGTTTCTGGAGCCAGCGCAACCAGTCAGACCGACCGGTCTGTATGTATCGCTGATTTCCAACACCTTCCAGATCAGCGCAGAGACCGATGTATGGGGCCTGGCCCGCAGCATCATGACGCAAACCCGCCTGCAACTGGCGCGCGGCGAAGGCCACCTGCTCTACCACCTCTATGGCCTGACGGGTGCGCCGGTGTTGCCAGAGTATTTTGAATCGTTCAAAACCAAAGCGCTGGCCTCGTTGCCCAACACCATGGTCAGCAATATTGGTGCTGTGACCGCCGTTGTGGACGATCCGGCTACCGAATCTATTTCGTTTGCACTGTGTCCGATGCCCTACCAGACACTGTTCACCGCAGCCAGCAGCTACAACAACACGCTTATTTTGAACATCGGGTTTGATGCCGAACGACTCGCGCCTTCGCTTGCACAAACGCTGGTGCAGGCCATGCAGAACGTGATGCTGGCTGCATAGTTTTTAGTTTTTAGTTTTTAGTTTTTTGCTCTGCAATTTATAGCTGTTTACGCTTGTACTGCAAGCGTCAGAGGGTTATTTAATCAAATTTTGAATGGGTTTAAACTGGGCGTGTTCGGCACTGCGCAGCCATTCAAACAGCACCATCTCGGTGGTCACCAGCTCAGCCCCGGCACCGGCCAAGCGATCAAAAGCGGCATCGCGGTTGCGCTCGGTGCGCGAGCTGCAGGCATCAGTCACCACCCACACTTCAAACTCGTCTTCGAGCAAGTGCAGTGCGGTTTGCAACAAACACACATGCGCTTCGCAGCCTGCAATCACAATGCTGGCCCGCTCTGAAGGGGTATTGGATGGTTTTTGCAAGTGCTTGGGCAGGCTGCGTGCATTGCCGGCAGGTGCCTTCAGCGGTGGGCGCAGCCACTCGCCCAAGCCCTCTTCAACGCCACTGAACTGCATTTTGGCCAGCGTGCGCTGACACAGAGCGCGCAACTCAGGGGGGGTTTCACCCAATTTGGACGGGTTTTGCTCAGTGCCCCAGGCTGGCACCTGCAACAGCTTGGCCGCCTGCGCCAAGCGCTGGGCATTGGCCAGCACCAGAGCCGATTCAAAAATTGCCGGCATCAGGCGGGTTTGATAGTCCACCAAAACAAGTTGAGATTGATCCGCATCGAGCAACATGGCAAAGCACTCCGGTTAAATTGATGCCGGATTGTCTATCAGACCGCCCAAGGGGTGGCTTAAAAACTGCTGTTCGTCGTTTAAACTCCGCACCATGTTTTTTTCAAAGCCCGTTCTTGTTGTTTTTTCAGCTCTGCTGTTGGCCAGTGCGGTACAGGCTGCGCCGAGCGAAACGTCCGACGAGATGAGCCGCTTTCTTGATGGCAGAGGCTTGCTAACCCAGCTCGATCAGGCGCGCTTGTCGGTCAGTAACACGGCCTCTGAGCTGGTCGTGACTGCGCTGGGTTTTCTGGGGGTGCCCTACAAACGCGGCGGTAATTCGGTTGATACCGGTTTTGATTGCAGTGGCTTTGTCAAGGCCATGTATGAACAAACGGTGGGTTTGATCTTGCCGCGCAATGCCGCCCAGCAGGCAGCGACCACACAAAAAATCGACCCATCCGAACTGCAACCAGGCGACTTGGTTTTTTTCAATACCATGCGCCGCGCTTTTAGCCATGTGGGTATTTATGTGGGCGACGGCAAATTTATCCACTCGCCAAAACCGGGCGCTGAAGTCCGTGTGGAAAGCATGGGGCAGTCGTACTGGACGCGGCGCTTTGACGGCGCACGCCGGGTGCAAGAGGCCAGCACCGATGCAGTGCGGCCTCTGCTAACACCGTTTCGTTGATTTTCCGTTGACTGGGTGGCTTATGCCAGCACTTTTGCAGGAGCCATGGCCTCCCAGGCTTTGAGTGCCTCGGCGGTATACATCAGCGCCGGACCGCCACCCATGTACACACACACCGCCAGCATTTCTTCAAGCTCGGGTTTGCTGCAACCCAGACGGTGCAGCGCTTTGACATGAAAGCCAATGCAGCCCGAGCAGTGCTGGGTGATGCCAATGGCCAGAGCCATCAGCTCTTTGTGCTTGGCGCTCACGACTCCTTCGGCCATGGCAGCCTTCGCCAATTGACCAAAACCCAACATGGCTTCGCTTTGCGATTTGCGAAACGGCCCCAGGTTTTCGTTGATGTTCTGGATCAAACCAATGTGGTCAAACGTGCTCATAAAACTTGCTCCCTGAAAATTAACCGAACTTAGAAAAAAGCTTGCTGTAAGGGCCCTTGAGTTTGCCAATCGCTTCTTTAACAGCAGTCATGTCCTGGTTCAGCAACGCTGCATCAAGTTGTGCAACGGACTGGTTCACCGCAGACAGCAAAGTGCTGAACTCGGTGTTTTTATTCAAACTCGCTGAAGCTTGTAAACCAAGCTGTTTAGCCAAATAACTCAAGGCGCCAGTCTGCGCCGTCAGTATCAACATGCCTTTGGGTTCAGCCAGAGTGGCATTGCCGTGAATCATGATGACTTCCATCTGGGCGTGGTAGGCGTTCATGTGGTCGCTAAATACCACCACATTGTTGCGCTGGCGCATATCGGCCATGACCTCACGCACCTGCTCAAGCGTGTTGTGGGCATTCGTCAATTGCCCCCCCTTGACTTCAGCCAGCGCCTGGACATAGACCTTATTGACTTCAGCCACAGATGCTGCAAAGGCCGTGTCGCGGTCATAGGGTGCGGCGGGCTTGGCGGCAAATTGTGTTGCCAATTTATTCCATTCCTGTTGCGCCTGCAGCAATGCCTGCATGGCTTCGTCTTGCGATTTGCCATTGGTTTTGTATAAGGCCATGCGATAAGGCCCGTTGGCTGCTTGCATAGCTTCAGTGACCGGGTCAGCCGCATGCGCGAAGGCTCCCAGCGCCATGATGGCAGCCATAGTGAGAACTTTGAGGGGTTGCTGAACGCGTGTTGGCATACTGATCCTTGGTTGATTTTTAAAGTCTAGAGTTTGTTAGGCTGCGGTTAAGTGCGCATGACCCATTGCAAAAGTATTGTAAAGATAAGCGTTCGCTAATATAAAAACCCATAAAAACCGCGCAATCAGCGCGGTTTTATCGAACGATGTCGATCGGAAACGTTCTATGGTTTAGTCAAACGAGGGCGTATCAGGCTTGGCAACCGGTTTACCAGACGCAACCCAGGCATCAAAACCACCCGTAATTGAGCGCACCTGTAAATAGCCCATGTCATGCAATGCAGCTGCGGCTAATGCGGCGCGGCCACTGGTTTTGCAATACAGCACGATGTTCAGGTCGCGCGCTTGCAGTGCCGGATTGGCACTGAATTTGAACTCCAGCATGCCGCGTGAAATATGCAGCGCACCAGCCAAATGGCCAGCGGCAAATTCGTCGGCTTCACGCACATCCACCAGCACATCGGCTTCACGGATGGCTTGCTCTGCATCGAGCACCGAGATTTCTTGAACGCGCGCTTTGGCAGCAACAACGAGGTCGTGGGCAGTTTTCATAGGAGATTAAAGTGGTTTACGAATGGTGATGGCGCCACGGATCTGGCCGATGGCGTAACCGGTGGCTTTGTCAGCGGGGTACAGGGTTTGCAAGCGCTGGCTGACCTCGGGTGCAATGGTTTCACTCGGGCCGTGGCAAGCCAGGCAAATCTGTTGCACCGGCAAGGCTTTCATGTAACGGTATTCTTTGCCGGTTGCGTTTTCGACTTGCTCAAATTTCTCAAGCGTTGCAGGTTTCTCGCCAGCGGCAGCACGGCGGTCAAAGTCTTCCAGTGCAGCCAGCTCCCAGGCGTCAGGCACTGCTTTGGGGTTGCGGTTGCGCAAGCTGACACGACGAATCGCCCAACCGGTTTGTTCTGACGCAGCCTTGGCCATTTGCGGTGCTTTTTCATTGCACACGGCCACCGCCGAGGCGTGACCTTCCTTGGTGATTTGCGCATTGAGCACTTCGAGCAGCTTGGGTGGCACAGCCCCGGCCACCTTGCGCGCGTCTGTGAGCATAGGCGCTTCTTGTGCCAACGCCGACAAGCTCAGTGCAAGCATGGCAAAAACCAGAACCCGGCGCAGTGCGCCCAATCGATGAATCGTCATATCAGTCCCTCGTTATATAAAAAGCGGCATTGTGCCAGTTATAAAACACCAAAGCTATCGGGCATCTGAATCGCCACAATCTCACCGCGTGCAGTTGCAACACCAGCCGCATACACCGTGGCTTCGATCACCACTTTGCGCCCCTTGATCTCTTTGACACGCCCTCGAATCTCCAGCGTTTCGCTAATTGGTGTGGGTTTGAGGTAGTCCACATGCAACGAACCCGTCACAAAACGAAAAGCTGGCAAAGTGTCCATTGCGCGGCCTTCGTGCCGATACATCGCCGCTGCAGCCGTGCCGGTGCCGTGACAGTCGATTAGCGAAGCCAACAAGCCGCCGTAGGTGTAGCCTGGCACGGCCATGTGAAATGCCTCGGGGGTGAAGCGGGTAACACTCTCGTCGCCATCCCAAAAAGTTTTGATTTGATGCCCATGGTCATTTTTTGCACCGCAACCGTAGCAGTGCGATAAATTTTCAGGGTAATAGTCTTGAAAGGCTTTCATTTTTATCTCCGAGTTGGGTTGATAGTAACTGCAAATTTTATAGCTGCTCAAGCTTAGCCATAAAGCGCTAGAGGGTAATTTATTAGAATAAATTTAAGATTCAATGATGCACGTGCAACTTGGCATGAATGCGCTGTGTTGTGCGCCACACTGTCCACAACACCACCGGCACCAAAGCACCCGCTGCTATTTCGGGGTTAATCGGCACACCGGCGGCTTTCAGGGCCTTGCCACCATAGAGCAACAGACTGATCACGTAATAAGAGATCGCCGCTATCGACAAGCCTTCGACCGTGCTTTGCAAGCGCAGTTGCAGCTCTTGCCCGCGGGTTAATTTTTCAAGTAACTGCTGGTTTTGCACCTCAGTGGCAATATCGACCCGGGTGCGCAGCAAATCACTGGTGCGCGCCACTCGCTCAGACAACGAGATCAGACGCTGAGCCGACGCAGCCACTGTCGCCATGGCAGGGGAGAGACGGCGCTGCATGAACTCGCCGATGGTTTGCGTGCCAGGTATGGCTTTTTCGCGCAGCTCAAGAATGCGCTGACGCACCAGCGTGTCATAGGCTAGCGTCGCCGAAAAACGGTAGCTATGCTCGGCTGTGACACGTTCGATACGGGCAGCCAGTGAAACCAGCGTATCGAGCAATTCTTGATCAGATGCACTTTTGTTTTCGAGACGCGCCGTAATGGCCGCCAATGCTTGCTCTGACTGCGAAAGCAATCCCGCCAGTGACTTGGCCACCGGCAAACCACGCAAGGCCATCAAACGATAGGTTTCCAGCTCGAGTAAGCGCTGGGCAATACGGCCGGCACGTGTTGGGCTGGTGTCGTGAGGTGCAATCACCAGCATGCGCTCAAAGCCATCGCTCTGCAATTGAAACTGTGTCAGCGCCCACGAATGCCCAAGCGGATGACAGTAACCGTGCCGCTGAATCGACTCGCCCTCACCCGCCAGTGTTGCGTTGTAGCCCAGCAGCGACGCCACCAGCGTGCGCCCACCAAGCCATTTGACAGCCTGCGCCATCAGCACCTGAGCGTCGTCCAGTGGCGCGTGCAGCATGGCCAATTGCACTGCAGCAACGGTGCGACCGGGAATTTGGCGCAACCAGTCTTGGGATACCAGCATGCCGCCCAACAAATCGGGCTCAGCAGCACCCAGTGCCGCATCTTCAGGCAACAACTGAACGACCGAATAGCGGGTAAATTCAGTATGTCGCTCCCATTTCACGGTGAACCCCGCACAACGCAAGCGCAAAAAATTGTCGCTTAATTGCTCCGGCATCAAGGCGACTTGCCCTGGTAAGGTGCGCAAATGGGCACATTCGGTTTCTCGACTGACACCCTCGTTGAGCACCGCCACATAAATAATCAGAGCCGGCATGCGGATGCGGGCTGAAGGTCTGGCGTGCACTTCGTTGTGCAAGACAACGCGCAAGGCATCGTCGGGAGGCAAACAGGAAAGCGTTGAATTGGACATCACGCGATTGTGTCTTCAAACACTCACAAGCTGCTAAAAAACGCGGTCGCTGGTGGGCGCAGCCGCGCTGGCTTGATTTTGGATACGCTGCCAATATTCACAAAGCAAACTGCTTGTTCATGGTTTTGCAAAGAGAACAATTGGCGTAAGCCTGTTGAGGACAGCGCCTGCCCGCTCGTCAAGCCCGAACCAAAACCCATTGCATGTGCTGACAGCAGCATGTTCTGAATGGCGCAACCCAGGGAAACCAGTCGCTCGGCATCGCTCACGCGCAATTCACCAGCCAGGGCGCGCTCGGCTTCACGTTGCACATCACTACCGCAGAGCCGCGCAATCGCCAACATCAAACAAGGTGCGCGATGCGCTTTGTCTCGCGCAGCCAGAAGCTGTTCAGCACTGGCCTGGGCATCACGTTCGATTAGAGCCTGGCCAAACACATCTGCCAACAAGGCTCGGCTCGACAATTGAACTTCAACGAAGCGCCACGGCAATAGTTGACCATGATCTGGCGCCGCTGCGGCAGTTGCCAAAATACTGGCCAACTGCGCTACATTCGGACCCGGAGCCAACAAACGCCTAGGCGCCACATGCTGGCGTGAATGCATCAAGGTATTCGCTAATTCTGAAAAATCGCAAGCATTCGCTGGTTCCATGAAGCAGGCCTCTCTGTGTAATACCGATCAGGTAGCCATTGTGCACAAGAGTCCTTGAAATATAACGAACACCCTGCAAAATAGTCTTTTGCCCAAGTCGTGGACAATTCAGCCATCCTTTGCCCAACACCTGTCATGCATCCACAGAAAAAAATTCACCTCGTCTTCTCCTTCATCATGGGCGCCATGATGGTTTTTATCATGACTTTTGTCATCACATTGGTTAATGTGGGCTGGAATGCGAGCTTCATCTCTCTGTGGCTGGGTGCTTTTGCAATCGCTTATGTCGTGGCCGTTCCAGTGATTTTCTTTATTGCACCTGTTGCACGCAAAATTTCCAGTCAACTCTTGAGCATGCCGGTCTGACTATGACAAGTGGCAACACGGGCAGCATGAGCACACTGTCGCATTCCGCCGAGGCGTTGAACCAAGATTGTTTTTGCAAAACCCTCAACACCCAGCGCCTGCGTGATCAACTTGAAAACCATCCTGATCTGCATGGCTTGATGGAAAACATCACGCAAAGCCGACCCAACCTGTTTTCGTCGACGGTAGTTTTCATATCGAGCGCGGTACAAAGCCAGATCAGCGCTTGCATTGCGGCGATTGAACGGGTGGCAACTTTGCCGGACTATCAGACTCAAGCACTGGCGCGCGTGGATAGTGTGGCGCAAAAATCCACGGCCACATTGGGTGTATGCATGGGTTATGACTTTCACCTAAGTGCCTCGGGACCGCAGTTAATTGAGATCAATACCAATGCCGGCGGATTGCTGCTGAATGCGGCGCTTGCACAAGCCCAAGAAGCCTGCTGTGATGCTTGGCGCTGGACTTTGCCTGCCAACTCTCAGCGCGAAGTGCTCGAACAAGCCGTTTTCGACATGTTCGCCAATGAGTGGTGTTTACAACGCGGCTCACAAAAATGGTCAACCCTGGTGATTGTTGATGACGCACCGCAAAATCAGTATTTGGCTCCAGAGTTCGAACTTTTTCGCCAACTTTTTGCGCGCCACGGCATCCAAACCCATATTGCCGACCCCTCTGAGCTGCATTGGCAGCAAGGCAAGCTGCAACATCAGGGCAGCGTGGTTGACATGGTTTATAACCGTTTGACGGATTTTTATTTAAGCGAGCCGAATCATCTATCAATTCGCCAAGCTTATGCGGCAGACGCTGTCGTGCTAACGCCGCACCCGCGTGTGCATGCCTTGTTGGCCGACAAACGTAACCTGATTGCCCTGAGCCAAAGTGATTTACTCCAAAGTTGGGGTGCCAGCGTGGCCGACTGCCAATTGTTGACCCAACACATACCCACCACACACTTGGTGAGTGCCGAAAACGCCGCGGAACTTTGGGCGCAAAGACGTCAACTTTTTTTCAAACCCGTTGCCGGCTATGGCGCCAAGGCGACCTACCGCGGCGACAAACTCACCAAAAAAGTTTGGGGTGAAATATTAAATAGTGACTTCGTCGCGCAAGCACTGGTGCAGCCAGGTGCACGCATGATTCAAGTTGACGGTGTGCAAACCGACCTGAAGTTTGACTTGCGTGCCTTTAGCTATGCGGGCCAAGTGCAACTGCTGGCAGCGCGCATTTACGCCGGTCAGACCACCAATTTTCGCACCCAGGGCGGTGGTTTTGCGCCTGTCATTGTGGTGCCTTCAACGGAGCAACGCTGATGTGCGGTATTTGTGGTGAATTGCGATTTGATGGCGCCGCCCCTGATATGGCCGCTATCGCCCGCATGTCTGAGCAACTGGCGCGCCGCGGCCCTGACCATGCCGGTAGCTATAGCGATGGCCCTCTGGCCTTTGGCCACCGGCGCTTGTCGATCATCGATCTTTCTGCGCATGCGCACCAACCTATGGTTGATGCCGCGCTGCAGCTTGCACTGGTGTTTAACGGCACCATTTACAACTACCGTGAATTGCGCAGCGAGTTGCAAGCGCTGGGTTACCGCTTTTTTTCTGAGGGCGACAGCGAGGTCATCCTGAAAGCCTATCACGCATGGGCTGAGCAATGCGTCACGCGATTCAAAGGCATGTTTGCTTTTGCCATTTGGGATCAACGCAGCAGCCAACTGTTCATGGCGCGTGACCGTTTTGGCATCAAACCACTTTATTTGAACCAGAACAGCCAGCGACTGCGCTTTGCCTCGAGTCTGCCCGCGCTGCTGGCTGGCGGTGGTGTTGACACAACACTCGATGCCAACGCACTACACCATCATTTCACACTGCACACGGTTGTTCCAGCGCCACGCACCGTGCTCAAAGGCGTGCGCAAACTGCCGCCGGCAAGCACGCTGCGCTTTGACCCTGATGGCAACATCACCGAAACGGTTTATTGGACACTCGATGCAACAAGGCCTGCAGCCGAGCTAACTGAGCGGGAATGGCTGACGGCAACACGCGAACATCTCGACTTGAGCGTGCAGCGTCGTTTATTGGCTGCCGACGTTCCCGTTGGGGTGTTGCTTTCTGGTGGATTGGATTCGAGTCTGCTGGTGGGTTTACTAGCACAGCACGTGAGTGACTTGCGCACTTTTTCGATCGGTTTTGAAGATGTGGGTGTCGATTCTGAAAAGGCCGATGAGTTTGAATTTTCCGATCAAATCGCGGCCCATTTCAAAACACGCCACCACCAATACAGCATACCCAACACCGAGGTGATGCAGCGCCTGCCCGAGGCCATTGCACAAATGACCGAACCCATGGTCAGCCATGATGTGATTGCGTTTTATCTGCTGAGTGAAAAAGTCGCTAAGGATGTCAAAGTTGTGATGTCCGGTCAGGGCGCTGATGAAGTTTTTGCTGGCTATTTTTGGTATCCAAATATGCAAGCGAGCCAAGGCACAGCGCTGGAGCGCTTTAGCCAACACTATTTTGATCGCGACCACGCTGAATATTTGCAGATGATTGCACCTGCCTTTCAGGTTGGTGATGTCACTTCTGCGCTGGTGGCATTTGAGCTGGGCAAACCCAATGCCGACGAATTTCTGGACCAAGTGTGGCGTCTCGATGCCACTACCCTGATCGTGGACGACCCGGTGAAACGCGTGGACAACATGCCGATGGCCTGGGGTCTCGAAGTGCGCACGCCGTTTCTCGACCACGAACTGGTGCAGCTTGCAGCAAAAATGCCCCCTGCACTGAAACTCAAAGAAGGCGGTAAATTTCCGCTCAAGGCCATTTCGCGCGGATTGATTCCAGATGCAGTGATAGATCGCCCCAAAGGCTATTTTCCGGTGCCAGCACTTAAATATGTGCGCGGACCATTTCTTGAGCTGATGCGGGGAATTTTGATGTCAGACGCATGCATCCAGCGTGGACTGTTTCAGCGCAGCTATGTCGAAAAACTGCTCGCAGCACCCGAAGCGCCCGAACATTTCACCCGCATCAATGGCAGCAAACTTTGGCATCTGGCATTGCTCGAATGGTGGCTGCAAGTGCATGTGGACGGATTGCCAGCGCAAAGCTGAAAAGCTAAGGGATGCAGAAATTGCAAATGTACCGTTTATGACGAGTGCTGGAGGGATGCAGCGATGGGCGCTCAGAGCGCAGTGTGGCAAGAGCACACAAGCGATGAGCAACGACGCAATGCGCCCGCCAGTGCCGCCAGAAATGGGATATTTGCATTTTCTGCATCCCTAAGGGGTTTGGGTGCCCCCCAGGATTACCGTAACCATCTTTTCTGGTTGCAATTTGCGAGCGAACGCGCTGCGTATCTGCTGCAGTGTCACCTGCTCAATTTGCTGTGTCCACGTGTCAAGATAATTCAGCGGCAACCGGTTCCAAGCAATGTTGCTCACGTTGTCCAGCAGCTTTCGGTTGCTGTCCAGTCTCAAGGCAAATCCACCGATCAGATTATCCTTGGCTGCCTGCAACTCCTGTAGCGTGGGACCATTGGCTACAAAACTGGCCAACACATCGCGCGACACTTGCAAAGCCTGCTCTGCCTGGTCTGGGCGAGTTTGCAAGCCCAAGGTAAAAGCACCGGCGTGCAAACCTGGTTCAAAATAGCTGTAAACGCTGTAACTCAAACCACGCTTTTCACGAACCTGCGTAGTCAGGCGCGACACAAAACCACCGCCACCCAAAATGTAGTTACCCACCGTCAGGGCGAAAAAATCAGGGTCATCACGTTTAAACCCAGGCTGCCCTACCAGCACATGTGCCTGCGCCGATTCAAATGCGATACGCTGTTCAATGGCCTGACTTAAAGCCGCCACTTCAGGCACATTGGGTAAAACGGTGCACAAAGTCGGTGTCACACGCACCAGACGTGCAAACAATGCAGTCACCAAGGCATCGGCTTGCGGACGCTTCAGTGCGCCCACCAACGACACTTTGGCACGGCAGGGTTGCACCGAAGCCTGGTACAGAGCCTGCATGTCCGGCACACTGATGCGCGCCAAACTGGCCGGTGTCATGGCAAAACCATAAGGGTGATCAGCATAAACGGCCTTGTTAAACGCGCGACCCGCCTGGGTTGACGCACGCGTGTCTGCTTCTTTCAGCGCAGCACTCATGCTTTCGCGTTCACGTTGCCAGATATCTGCGGCAAAGGCCGGTTCAGCCAGTTGCCGGGCTGCCAGTTGCACAGCTTTGTCCAACAAATCCGGATAAGTTAAAGAACGTAAAGAGAAACTCATGCGATCGGCACTGGTGTGAGCGACAAAGCTGGCACCCAAATCTGCCCACGCCTCACCGAGTGCGTTTTCATCTAACGCTGTCTCGGCGGTCAGCGCATTGGCCAGCACACCCATGCCACTTAAGCTAGCCGTGACACTTGACAAACCCGCTTTTTCCACAGGATCTCGGCGGCTACCGGCATCAAATTCAATTTGCACATCAAGCATTGGGATGGCGTGGCTTTGCACCAAAAACACCTGCACACCACTCGCTTGAGTCCAGCTTTCAATGGCTACGCCCGCGATTGCAGAATTCATATAAAAACAGGCTGCAATGCCCGTCCATATTGCATAAGATGCTCTTTTTTTTGTAGTCATATTGGTTAAAAATGAGTCTAATTTAGTGACGCGAACCCGGAGGAATGGTGCGCAACTTGCGAGTTTTTTCGGCAGGCTGGGGCACCAGTTGCGCAACCGTCAGTTGATCATCAGCAAAATATTTTTCTGCCACTGCTTTAACCTGCTCAGCACTGACAGAGCGCAGTCTCTGAATGAGTCGTTCATTGGCATCGAGTGGCTGCCCCAAAACCCAACTGGTGCCAAGCTCACGTGCCTGGTTAAACACTGAGTCAAGCTTGTAAACCGCACTGGCCACCCACTGTGTTTTAACACGATTAAGCTCGGATTCAAACACCCCATCGCGGGCGATGCGTGCCACCTCATAGCGCAGCGCTGCTTCGACCTGTTCGATAGTTTTACCCGGGGCTGGCACACCCATCAACATAAACAGTTGCGGCCCCCGCCCCCAAAGCCCGTTATAAGCGCCTGCGCTATCAGCCACACGATCAGCGCCTTGGGTCAAAGCACGCTCCAGCCGTGCGCCACTGTAGCCATTCAGCACGGCCGCCAATACCGTCAGCGCCAATGCATCATTGTCCAGGGAATCGTCCAACGATTGAAGTGTCGGCACTTTGAAAGCCAGGGTGAGCGTGGCTTGCTCGGCAACTGCCTTGAAAAGCAGCCGTTTTATGCCTTTTTGGATTGGCTCTTGCCTGGGCTTGCGCTGCGGCACCACTCTGGAAGGCAAGTTCGCATAATATTTTTGCGCCAGAGCCAAAACTTGATCAACATCCACATCACCAGCCACCACCACAGCCGCGTTCGCTGGCACATACCAGCGCCGGTAAAAGGAGCGCGCATCGTCGGGCGTGAGCGACTCCAAATCGCTCATCCAGCCGATGATCGGTCGACGGTACGGTGATGCTACAAAAACAGAAGCATTCAGCACTTCTTGCATGAGCGCGCGCGGGTTATCTTCGGTGCGCATGCGGCGCTCCTCTTTGACCACTTCAAGCTCTTTTAGAAAATCGTCATCGCTCCACTGATTATTGCCAAAGCGATCCGCCTCCAGGCGCATCACATCTTCAAGTTTGTGCGTTGGAATTTGTTGGTAATAACCCGTGTAATCGTGGCTGGTAAAAGCGTTTTCACGCCCACCCAGAGCCGCCACTTGACGCGAAAATTCGCCCGCTTTTACGGTGGGCGTGCCTTTAAACAACATGTGTTCGAGCACATGCGCCACACCTGAGGTGCCATCGACTTCATCCATCGAGCCAACCCGCAGCCACAGCATATGCACCGCAGTTGGTGCACGCCGATCGGGTTTCACAATCAACGTCATGCCGTTGGCTAATGTGAATTGACGCGCTTGGCTGGCGACATCTGTGAGCTGGCTTGCAGGCTGCGCCAGCACTTGTGCCACAGCCTGCTGTTGGCAAAGCAAGGACAGCCACACGACTGCGCTGACACGTAGCAGAAGAAAATAATAAGAATGCAATAAAGTAAGGTGTCGTTTCATAGAATGCAGTGATACCACAGCAAGTCCAAATGTTCAGTTTTTTCAAAAAAAAATCCCCAGCACCGATCCCGGTTGAATTAGCCAGTGCTCCATTAACGCCTTTGCCAGAAGCCGTAGTCGAACGCAAAAGCTGGCTCGACAAGCTCAAAGCAGGCCTGCGCAAAACGGGCTCCAGCATTGCCACGGTGTTTACCGGCACGCAAATTGATGATGCGCTATATGAAGACCTTGAGGCTGCACTACTCATGGCTGACACAGGCACCAAAGCCACCCAGCATTTGCTCGATGACTTGAAACGGCGCGTCAAAGAAGCCAAAGCCACTCAGCCGGCAGCAGTGAAATCGTTATTGGTGGAAGCGTTGACAAGCTTGCTCACGCCATTGCAAAAAACTTTGCTTATCGGTGCACACAAACCCACGGTGATCATGGTGGTCGGTGTTAATGGAGCCGGAAAAACCACGTCGATTGGCAAACTCACCTGTCATTTGGCGACAGCCAATACCCGTGTATTGCTGGCTGCAGCCGACACGTTTCGTGCTGCAGCACGTGAGCAATTGGGCGTCTGGGCGGATCGCAACACGGTTGACATCATCAGTCAAGATGGTGGCGATCCGGCTGCCGTGGCATTTGATGCTGTGAGTGCCGGACGCGCACGTGGCAGTGATGTGGTTTTGGTGGACACCGCCGGACGCCTGCCAACACAATTACATCTGATGGAAGAGTTGAAAAAAATCAAGCGTGTGGTGCAAAAATCCGAGGCTTCAGCACCACACGAAGTATTACTGGTGATTGACGGCAATACGGGGCAAAACGCTCTGGCGCAAGTCAAAGCGTTTGATGACGCGCTCGGCCTGAGCGGGCTGATCGTGACCAAGCTCGACGGCACAGCCAAAGGCGGCGTGCTTGCAGCGATCGCACGCGAACGGCCAGTTCCAGTTTATTTCATTGGCGTCGGCGAAAAACTGGAAGACTTGGAAACCTTTAACGCCCGCGAATTTGCCCAAGCCCTACTCACCTGATTGATTCCTTGGCGTAGTACATTTCTCACCTATGGCGACTGTTGAAAACCCTCCACTTGGCACCAGCACATTGCCTGGCCTGGGGCGCACGCTCGTCACTGCTGGCAAACTTGAACAAAAATTTGCTGAAGATATTTTCCGTAAGGCGCAAACCAGCCGCTCAAGCTTTATTGCCGAATTGATCGGTTCGGGGGCTTTATCAGCCACTGACCTTGCGCACACCTTGTCGCTGGCTTTTGCAGCGCCTTTGATCGATCTTGATGCGATTGACCCGAAACGCTTACCCAAAGGCTTGCTGGATAACAAAATTTGTCTCGACTACCGTTTGGTGGTGCTGAGCAAACGGCATAACCGTCTGATCGTTGCCACAGCCGATCCGTCGGATCAGCAAGCCGCTGAAAAAATCAAGTTTGCCACCCGACAAAGCGTCGATTGGGTCATTGCAGAATACGACAAGCTGCTCAAATTGGTCTCTTCGAATTCGGTGTCAGCCACTGAGTCCATTGAAAACATTGTGGGCGACGACTTTGTCTTTGACGACATGGTGTCAGAGGCTTCGAATGAAACCAGCAGCACGGCAGCGTCTGAAGTTGACGATGCTCCGGTGGTTAAGTTTTTGCAAAAAATGCTGATCGACGCCTTTAGCATGCGCGCGTCAGATTTGCATTTTGAACCCTATGAACACAACTATCGGGTGCGCTTTCGCATCGACGGGGAACTGCGCGAGATCGCTTCACCGCCGATTGCCATCAAGGAAAAGCTAGCCTCACGCATCAAAGTCATCTCGAAGATGGATATCTCCGAAAAGCGTGTGCCACAAGACGGCAAGATGAAGCTCAAAATCGGCCCCGACCGGGTCATTGATTTTCGAGTTAGCACGCTGCCAACGCTGTTCGGCGAAAAAATCGTGATCCGTATCCTGGATCCGAGTAGCGCCAAACTCGGCATCGACGCGCTAGGCTACGACCCGGCTGAAAAAGCCCACTTGCTGTCGGCCATCAGCCGGCCTTACGGCATGATTTTGGTCACTGGCCCCACAGGATCTGGCAAAACGGTGTCGCTTTACACCTGCCTGAATCTGCTCAACAAGCCCGGAGTCAACATTGCCACTGCGGAAGACCCATCCGAGATCAACTTGCCGGGCGTGACCCAGGTCAATGTGAACGACAAAGCCGGACTCACGTTTGCGGTGGCGCTTAAGTCGTTTTTGCGACAAGACCCTGACATCATCATGGTGGGGGAAATTCGCGATCTGGAAACAGCCGATATCGCCATCAAAGCTTCACAAACCGGACACCTGGTGCTGTCCACCCTGCATACCAACGATGCGCCTACCACGCTGACACGCATGCGCAACATGGGCATTGCGCCCTTCAACATAGCCTCGAGCGTGATTCTTATCACAGCTCAACGACTTGCACGCCGGCTCTGCCCACTTTGCAAACAAACGATCGACTTACCGCAGCAAGCGCTGATCGATGCCGGTTTTAAATCTGAAGATTTGCTGGGCGACTGGAAACCTTACCATCCGGTGGGTTGCAACGCTTGCAATAATGGCTACAAAGGGCGCGTTGGTTTGTACCAGGTGATGCCCATCAGCGAAGAAATCCAGCGCATCATTTTGCGCGATGGCAGCGCTTTGGACATCGCCAAACAAGCTCGTCTCGAAGGCGTTTCGACCCTACGCGAAGCTGGCCTGATCAAGGTCAAAAACGGACTCACATCACTTGAAGAAGTGCTGGCAGTCACCAACGATTAACTTAAGCACCCACGATATTATGGCAACTGACAAATCAAAATCGGCCAAAGAATTTGTCTTTGAATGGGAGGGTAAAGACCGCGGCGGCAAACAGGTTCGCGGTGAAACCCGTGCCGGCGGCGAAAATCAAGTGAAAGCGGCGTTGCGTCGCCAGGGCATCATGCCAAGCAAAATTAAAAAGCGCCGCATGAGCTCGGGAAAATCGATCAAACCGAAAGATATGGCGATATTCACGCGTCAGCTCGCCACCATGATGAAAGCTGGCGTGCCATTGCTGCAAGCCTTTGACATCGTGGGTCGCGGCAACCCAAACCCCAGCGTGACTAAATTACTCAACGACATCCGCACCGACGTGGAAACCGGCACCTCACTGAGCACCGCATTTCGTAAATATCCGCTCTACTTTGACAACCTGTATTGCAACTTGGTCGAAGCCGGAGAAGCTGCCGGTATTTTGGACCAATTGCTCGATCGCCTGGCGGTTTACATGGAAAAAACCGAAGCCATGAAATCAAAAATCAAATCAGCTTTGATGTACCCGATTTCAGTGCTGGTGGTGGCTTTTGTGGTGACAGCAGTGATCATGATTTTTGTGGTGCCTGCATTTAAGGAAGTGTTTGCCAACTTTGGTGCCGACCTGCCCGCGCCGACGCTGTTTGTTATTGCGGTAAGTGAGGTTTTTGTCAAATACTGGTGGTTGATTTTTGGCGGCATTGGTGGTGGAATTTATTTTTTCATGCAAGCTTGGCAGCGCAATAAAAAGGTTCAGCAAGTGATGGATCGAATCTTGCTCAAAATGCCGATTTTTGGTGTATTGGTCGACAAGTCGTGCACAGCGCGCTGGACCCGTACCCTTTCCACCATGTTTGCTGCGGGCGTGCCATTGGTGGAGGCGCTGGATTCTGTGGGTGGTGCCTCAGGCAATTCTGTCTACGAAATGGCAACCATCAAAATTCAGCAAGAAGTTTCCACCGGAACGGCGCTTACGGTGGCCATGACCAATTCAAACCTGTTTCCAACCATGGTGCTGCAGATGTGTGCCATCGGCGAAGAATCTGGCTCAATTGACCATATGCTGGGAAAGGCCGCTGATTTTTACGAATCGGAGGTTGATGACATGGTGGCCGGTATCTCGAGTCTGATGGAACCCATCATCATCGTGATATTGGGCACGGTCATTGGTGGCATTGTGGTGGCGATGTATTTGCCGATTTTCAAGCTTGGACAGGTGGTTTGAATGGGTTTCTCGCAAAGTATCGATGCCACGCTGCTGGGGGTCTTGGGTCTGCTCATCGGCAGCTTTCTGAATGTGGTGATTTACCGTCTGCCGCGCATGCTTGAAGCCCAGTGGCAGACTGAATGCGCTGATCTGCAGGGTGTAACGCTGCCTGAATCAAACGTCTTTAACCTTATCGTGCCTCGCTCACGCTGTCAAAAATGTGCCCACCAACTCGCCTGGTTTGAAAATATTCCACTGCTGAGCTACGTTTTTTTGCGGGGTCGGTGTGGGCACTGCGCCAGCCCCATTAGTCTGCGCTACCCAGCCATCGAATTCGCCACAGCTGCACTGTTTTTCTTTAGTGGTTGGCACTGGGGTGCCAACGCCACAGGTTTGCTTTGGTGCGGATTTGCAGCGGCCTTGGTCTGTTTGGCTTTGATTGACTGGGACACCACCCTGTTGCCCGACGACATCACACTGCCACTGCTATGGGCTGGCTTGATCGGTGCAGCACTAAAGCTCACCCAGATTGAGCTGCACACCGCTCTGTGGGGGGCAGTGGCTGGCTACGTCTCACTCTGGCTGATTTATTGGTTGTTCAAACTGGTAACGGGCAAAGAGGGGATGGGCTATGGCGACTTCAAACTGTTTGCAGCATTAGGTGCCTGGTTTGGCTGGCAAGCGCTGGTGCCAATTATTTTGATGTCGTCGGTGATTGGTGCCGTGGTTGGTTTGGTTATGAAATTCAGCAGTGGGCTGCGCGAAGGTGGGGTCATTCCTTTTGGGCCGTTTTTGGCTGGTGCTGGTTTTACGGCCATGCTATTTGGGCCACAGCGTATTCTCCAAATAATCGGGCTTTAAAACGTGCCAAAACCGCTCCGGCTGGGTCTAACAGGTGGTATTGGCAGCGGTAAAAGCACCGCTGCAGCACTGCTGGGTGACTGGGGTGCAGTGGTCATAGATGCCGATGCCATCGCACGGCTCCTCACAGCACCCAATGGCCTGGCCATCACACCCATCAGCCAAACTTTCGGTGCGGATTTCATCTCGGCCGATGGTGCAATGGATCGACTACGAATGCGCCAGCTGGTTTTTTCCGACCCGTCCGCCAAAATACGTCTGGAATCGATCATTCACCCGCTGGTTAAGGCTGAAAGCAATGCTCTGACCGATGCTGCAGCGAAATCCGGATGCGCCTGTTTGGTCTTTGATGTGCCGCTGCTGGTTGAGTCGAAAAGCTGGCGTCAGCAACTCGACCGGGTCTTGGTGATCGATTGCACCACTCAGACCCAAATTGAGCGGGTTCAGCTGCGCAGCGCTTTATCGCGCGACAGTATTCAAGCCATCATCGCCAGTCAAGCGACCCGCCAACAGCGTTTACAGGCTGCTGATATCGTCATTTTTAATGAGCATCTGTCGATCAGCGAGCTGAAACGTCAATTGCAGTCTTTGCGTGCTTTGTTCGGGCTATCATTACGGCATAACTCCGACTCTGAAGCCTAGCGTGATCCTTTACGAATACCCCCTGCACGAACGCATTCGCACCTATTTGCGACTTGAACATTTGTTTTTGCGTTTGCACCAACTCCTCACCCGCATCGACGCGTTGGATCACCACTTTGCCTTGGTGACCCTGTTTGAGATTATGGAAGTTGCCGCACGCTCCGACCTTAAGTCTGATTTACTCAAAGATCTCGATCGTCAAAAGCACACCCTCGATGCCTACCGTGGTAATCCAGCCATTGCCGTTTCGGTTCTCGATCAGGTCGTGGGGCAAATCGACCTGTGCCATGCCGCACTCACTAACCAAGCCGGTAAAGCCGGTCAAAGCTTGACCGAAAACGACTGGCTGATGAGCATTCGCAGTCGCATTGGAATTCCAGGTGGCACATGCGAGTTTGATTTGCCTTCGTATTACGCCTGGCAGCATAAGTCAGGTGTCAGCCGCCAGGCGCAACTGCTCGAGTGGGTGCAAAGCGTCACACCGCTGGCGGATGCTGTGCAATTGCTGTTAAAGCTGCTGCGAGACTCAGGCGCGCCCCAAAAAGTCATCGCCAATGGCGGTCAATTTCAGCAAAATTTGCCGCAAGGTCGCAGTTTTCTCTTGCTGCGCGTGGCGCTTCAGGTTGCGCATCAGCTAGTGCCCGAAATCAGTGGCAACCGCCTCATGGTCTCTGTGCGCTTGTTGCGCAACGGTGACGACAACCGCACTCAACCAAGCACTGATGATGTGGCCTTTGAATTGGCGCTTTGTTCATGACAGAAACCCTTGCCATTGCGCAATTTACCTCTAAAACGGTTCAGTGCCCGAGTTGCGCAGGATCGAGCCTATACGCTGCCAGTAACGCCTTTCGACCTTTTTGCTCTGAACGCTGCAAACTCAGCGATCTGGGTGCCTGGGCCAGCGAACAATTTGTAATGCCTACAGTGCTTTCGGCAGAAGCGTTGCCAGAAAATGCAGCTGACTCACTTTTTTAGTACCCCATTTCGAACTCAGCACGAAAAATAGCAAAACTCGCCAAAATTGGAGGCAATTTGCGGACAAAGTGACGATTGATTGAGTATCGGTGTGCCCATCGGGGTTTTAGCATCGAAAAATTTGAGCAAGGTGAAGAG
>CAIYYA010000224.1 GCA_903930255.1 uncultured beta proteobacterium | reverse complement strand
CAGCGCAAGCGGCACCCGACTTTGAGGTCGATCAGCGCATCAACTGGTGACCGGGCTGGACTTGGGGTTTTGCCAAAACGGTGACTCAGCCTCGCTGCCGGGTAGCTATGCGCCCGGCATACCCGGCGCCCCGCTAATCCCTCTTGTGAACAGCGCATTTTGGCGGTGGATCGGCCAGGCACGGCCTTACTGCGGGCGCGGCGAGGGTTTCTACGTGGGTTGAGGGATCTTCCAAGGGGCGATACTTGGCCTCATGCGGTTGAAATGCCTATCCGTCAGCAGCTTGAGATTGAGGCCAATTTGGGACACCTTTTGGGCCTCGTCCACCACCAGCAAACGTTTGCTGCCGACAAAGGCCTTCAGCTTGTCGATGGACTGGCTGGCCAGGTAGTCTTGAACCGTGATGTCTTCGCCGCTGACCAACAAATAGGGCTGGGGCTCGTGCTGCAAAAAAGCCCGCAACAAGGTGGTTTTGCCGGTACGCCGGGCACCGTAAATGACCACCACTTTACCGGGCTTGAGCGTTGACCTCAGATTGTCCAGATGCCGTTGTGGAATGTACATTTCAATAATTGGGTCATTGAATTGACTGAATTATAGTATTTTCAGTCAAAATTCAGGTCATCCACCAGACTCTGCACACTGTCACACAGGCATGAAACAATGCCGCCATGTCTTATCTACCCGAATTTATCGCCCCCCAGCGCTTTACCGACCCGGTGGCCGCACTGGCCCAGGCGCAGCTGATTTACGACACCAGCATTGCCCATTTGCGCCAGGCCATGCAGGCCTATGTGGCGGGCACCGAGCTGCCCGGCCATGTGCGCGCCTGTTACCCGTTTGTGCGGGTGCAGACTGACACCGTGGCGCGTCAGGGCTCAGACAGCGCGGCGCGCCTGAGTTATGGTTTTGTCGCCGGTGCTGGCCGGTTTGAGACCACGCTGACCCGGCCCGATCTGTACGCTAGCTACTACCTGGCGCAGTTCACCCTGCTGCTGGAAAACCATCGTGTCGCGCTGGAGATTGGTACCAGCAACCAGCCGATCCCGGTGCACTTCTCATTTGCTGACAACGAGCACATTGAAGGCAATATGAGCCCAGCACGTCGCCAGTTGATGCGCGATGTGTTTGACCTGCCCGACCTGACCGCCATGGACGATGGCATTGCCAACGGCACCCACACGCCGCACCGGGGCGAGGCACAACCGCTGAGCCTGTTTACCGCCACCCGGGTGGACTATTCGCTGCAGCGCCTGCGCCACTACACCGGCACGCTGCCCGAACACTTCCAGAACTTTGTGCTGTTCACCAACTACCAGTTTTATATGGACGAATTCATCGCGCTAGGGCATGCGGCCATGGCGGATGCAGCCAGCGAATACATCGCATTTGTCGAGCCAGGCAACGTGGTGACGCACAGAACAACCGTCACGGCGAGCGAAGCGCGGCAATCCACCGCCCCTGAATCCATGGATGGACAAGTGGCTTCGCTCCTTGCCATGACCGGCAAATCGCCGCGTCTGCCCCAAATGCCAGCCTACCACCTCAAGCGCGCCGACGGCAGCGGCATCACCATGGTGAATATTGGTGTAGGGCCGGCCAACGCCAAGACCATCACCGACCACATCGCCGTGCTGCGCCCGCACGCCTGGATTATGCTGGGCCACTGTGCGGGTCTGCGCACCACGCAACAGCTGGGCGACTACGTGCTGGCGCATGGTTATGTGCGTGAAGACCATGTGCTGGACGAAGAGTTACCGCTGTGGGTGCCGATTCCGGCGCTGGCCGAAATCCAGGTGGCGCTTGAATCCGCGGTGTCTGAAATCACCCAGCTCAAGGGCGCTGACCTGAAAAGCATCATGCGCACCGGCACCGTGGCCAGCACCGACAACCGCAACTGGGAGCTGTTGCCCGACAACGGCCCGCAACGCCGCTTCAGCCAAAGCCGCGCCATTGCTTTGGACATGGAAAGTGCAACCATCGCCGCCAATGGCTTTCGTTTTCGGGTGCCCTACGGCACGCTGCTGTGTGTGAGCGACAAACCCCTCCACGGCGAGATCAAGCTGCCTGGCATGGCGAATCACTTTTACCGCGAGCGCGTGGACCAGCACCTGCGCATTGGCATACACGCGCTGGAGCTGTTGCGTGCACAGGGCGTGGATCAGCTGCACAGTCGCAAGCTGCGCAGCTTTGTCGAGGTGGCGTTTCAGTAGTGCCGCCGTGGTCACCTGGCCTTGATTTGTCCCAAATTTACCTTGTTGTTTGACCGCTTGCCCCGCACCAGGCTGCTCCTGTGGTGGGCGATCCTGCTACTGCTGAGTGCCGCTTTGAGTGGCGTGTTGACAGCCTTGCGTTTGCCCGCTGCGGTCTTGCTGGGCTGTTAGAGATTGAAACCTACCGTATGGCGGCTCTTTTGGGTCTGCCTGCTGCGCGGGATGCGGCCCAGGTACTCGCATCGGCAGAGCGAGAGCTGGCAGAACTTGCCAATGCCATTCGATTTGCAACGCGTGAAGAT